>MNUP01000004.1 GCA_001871075.1 Candidatus Desantisbacteria bacterium CG1_02_49_89 | reverse complement strand
ATAATAATCTCTTTTTGTCAAGTTTTTTATATGCATTTTTTATGTGCATGTTTCGGACATGTTTTTCATGCGCAAAAAGTAAAGTCCCCCATGTTAGTCCCGGTTTAATATTAGGACTATAGGGGATAAGCGCCTTTTGTTAAAAGGGGACGGGTTCATTTATTTAAATGAACCCGTCCCCTTTATTGCCGAAATCTTTATGCTCACGACAGAGCTCGCGAATTCCTTTATTTTTTCCTCTGGCATCCTGATCGTCTTGATGATCGCCTGCGCCACCGGGTCGCTGATTATGTCCTCAACCGGGAAAGCCGCCTCGCCCGATATTTTTACTTCCTTAAAGCCCGCGCCCCTTACCGCTTCAATGTAGTCTTCCTTCATCATCGCGCCCGCGAGGCAGCCGACGTATGCCGCCACAGACTTTTTGATCAGGTCCGGAAGTTCTTTTAATAAAACGATGTCCGAGACCATCAGCCTTCCGCCGGGCTTTAAGACCCTGAACGCTTCTGCGAAGACTTTTAGCTTGTCCGGAGAAAGGTTGATCACGCAGTTGGAAATGATAACGTCAACGGAATTGCTGTCAACCGGCAGTTTCTCTATCTCGCCCAGCCTGAATTCCACGTTCGCGTATCTGCCTTTTCCTGCGTTTTCCCTGGCTTTCTTGACCATTTCAGGCGTCATATCTATGCCTATGACCCGGTCTTTCGCGCCGACCTTGTCCGCTGCGAGGAAACAGTCAAGCCCGGCGCCTGAGCCGAGGTCAACGACGGTTTCACCTTCCTTTAAGGACGCAAGCGCTGTGGGGTTTCCGCAGCCCAGGCCCAGGTTTGCGCCTTCAGGGACCGAACCGAGTTCCTCGTCGGTGTACCCTATGTTTTTACTGACAATCTCGGCTATGGAACCGCCTTCGCAGCAGGATTTTTTCGGCCCGCAGCAGGTGCTTTTTCCCTTCGCTATCCTGCCATAGCCCTCTCTTATCACTTTCTTTATTTTTTCCTCTTTCATTTTACACCTCGCTTTAATTCTGTTTCTTCTCTTCTATGTGGTGCCTGATGTCCTTGCCCTGGACCATGAAGATGACTTCCTCGCCTATGTTCGTGGTGTGGTCCGCTATGCGCTCAAGATGGCGGGAGACCAGGATCAGGTCCATGGCTCTTTCTATCGTGTTGGGGTCAGACATCATATATGTCAGGAGCTCCCTGAAGATCTGGTCTTTCAGGTCATCCACTTCATCATCCCTTTTGCAGACTGATTTGGCGAGTTCCGCGTCCTGCCTGACGAACGCATCAAGGCTGTCTTTGATCATCTGACCGGTAATCTGCGCCATCCTGGGTATGTCTATCAGGGGCTTAAGCGGTGGCTGTTTTAAAAGTTCTCTGGCAGCGTCGCAGATATTTATTGCCATGTCTCCCATGCGCTCGATCTCGGTGTTGATCTTGAGCGCTGAAACAAGGAACCTCAGGTCAACCGCTGCCGGCTGGTGCAGGGCCATCATTTTTATCGCCCTGTCGTCTATCTCTATCTCAAGCAGGTTCAGCTCATCTTCTTTCTTATTAACCTCGTCAATGATCACACCCCTGCGCTCGGTAAGAGCTTTTACAGAGTCCGAGATCATCGTTTCAGCGAGTCCTGCCGCGTACAGGAGCCTGTTCTTAAGTTCCTTTAGTTCCTCGTCAAAGTGGCGTTCCATATTAACCTCCAGTTTAGTGGGGACAGTCCCATTCTACGGCCTTCGGCCCGTAAATGGGACAGTCCCCTAGCCGAAACGGCCTGTTATGTAGTCCTGGGTCCTTTTATCGTCAGGATTTGTGAATATCCTGCCTGTCTTGTTGAATTCTATGAGCTCGCCCATCAGCATAAAGCCGGAGTAGTCCGACACCCTTGCGGCCTGCTGCATGTTGTGCGTGACAATCACTATGGTATACTTCTTCTTAAGTTCAAGCATCAGTTCCTCTATCTTCGCGGTGGCTATGGGGTCAAGGGCAGAGCAGGGCTCGTCCATGAGGATCACCTTAGGTTCGATCGCGATCAGCCTTGTAATGCAGAGTAGCTGCTGCTGGTAGAGCGGCAGCTCTGTGGCTGTTTCGCTAAGTTTGTCTTTCAGGTCGTCCCACAGTCCGGTTGCCTGAAGGCTGCGTTCCACAATCGCGGAAAGCTGTATTTTCTTCATCTCCTGGTGGACGCGCAACCCGTAAGCCACGTTATCAAACACGGATAGGGGAAAGGGGTTGGGGCGCTGGAACACCATCCCGACATGCCTGCGCAGCTCTACTACATCAGTGCCGGGGGCATATATGTTTATGTCCCGGAAGTTCACCACGCCGGTTATTTTTACGCCCTCTATAAGGTCGTTCATCCTGTTCAGGCAGCGCAAAAGGGTGGACTTCCCGCATCCCGAAGGGCCGATGAGAGCGGTAATCATCTTTTCCTGGAACTGGACGTTTACGTTTTTCAGCGCCTGGAAGCTGCCGTAGTGCAAAGATAGATTTTTAACTTCTATCGCATTCATCATTACTTCCTGATTCCAGTGATTTTAAAAGAGATTACAGTGATTATTTTTTAATCACCGTAATCATCAGTATAAAATCACCGTAATCTTATTTTATCCGAAGCGGCCTGATATATATTCCTCGGTCCTTTTATCATTTGGCGCGGTGAACATCTTCCCAGTTTCACCGTATTCGATGAGCTCGCCCATAAGGAAAAACGCCGTGTTGTCGCCGACCCTTGCGGCCTGCTTGGTGTTATTTGTGACGATTATTATCGTGTATTCCTTTTTTAACGCAGTCATTGCCTCTTCAATTTTGGCTGTGGAGATCGGATCAAGCCCGGAGCAGGGCTCGTCCATAAGTATCACATCAGGTTTAAGCGCAAGGGTCCGGGCTATGCACAGCCGCTGCTGCTGCCCTCCTGACAGTTTCATCGCGGGGTCGTCAAGCCTGTCTTTCACTTCATCCCAGAGGAAGGAATCTTCAAGGCTTTTTTCCACAAGTTCCCGGAGCTCCGCTCTGTTTTTTGTGCCCGCAAGTTTCGGGCCGTAAGTGATATTCTCACAGATGCTCATAGGCAGGGGAATAGGCAGAGCGAAGATCATCCCCACCTTCCTTCGCAGTTCAACGGGATTAACATCTTCATCGTATATATTTTTCCCATCAAGAAGTATCTTTCCCGTATAGCGCATATCCGGGTTCAGGTCGTTGAGGCGGTTAAGGCTCCTGAGGAATGTCGTTTTTCCGCTTCCGGCCGGGCCTATGGCCGCAAGAACTTTGTTTGCGCTTACGTCCAGGGTGACGTTCTTGAGCGCGTGTGTCTTGCCGAAGAATATGTCAAGTTTTTTCACGCTGATTTTGCTCATTTCATTCGCATAGATTACACAGATTTTCACCAGAAGGTTGTTCTTTTGTCTTTGCGAGGAGTGGAACGACGAAGCAATCTAAAAGCCGGATTGTCCCAAAGGGACTCCTTCGGAGCTTCACTATCGTTCGCAATGACAACAAGGGCTGTATCGCGTGCGAATCTCGTGGAATCTTGTGGTCCTATTTATGTGTTTCTCTTTGTAAACCTGTGCAATATCCAGTAAGCGGCAAGGTTTATCGCGAGTATAAGGATCACGAGCACCGCGGCTGTGCCGTACGCGTTTTTCATCGAAATGCCTTCGCGGGAGAGTATATAGAAATGCACGGACATCGTGCGCACGGAATCGAACAGAGAAGTTGGCAGTCTCAGGGATGAGCCCGCGGTGAAAATTATGGCCGCGGTCTCCCCGATGCTCCTGCCCACGCTGAGTATGATGCCGGTCAGGATCCCGGGAACGGCATTCGGCAGCACAACCTTCCTTATGGTCTCCCACTTCGTCGCTCCCAGTGACAGGCTTACCTCCCGCCAGGAATAAGGAACGGATTTGACCGCCTCCTCGCTTGTCCTGATGATCGTCGGAAGGACCATAAAAGCAAGGGTCAGCCCGCCTGACAGGATCGACCATCCCATTTTGAGGATAACAACAAACAATATGAACCCGAACAGCCCAAAAATGATAGACGGTATCCCGGCAAGGCAATCCGCTCCGAACCTGACGATTTTTGTGGTTTTCCCTTCCCGGATGTATTCCGCAAGATATATTGCGGCTCCCACGCCCAGCGGGACCGCGAACACTAACGCGACAAGGGTCAGGATGAACGTCCCGGCTATGGTGGGCAGGATCCCCCCGGCCTTGCCCATTTTTGAAGGAAAGGTTGAAAGGAATTTCCAGTTAAGCACCGGAATCCCCTTGCTCAGTATAAAAATGATAATAAAAAATAATATAACCAGGGCTAAACCCGTGGCAAGGCTCAGGACCGTTACCATAATTCTCTGGGAGACCTTCGGATCTATCCTCATTAGAATCCTTCGGATTTGATTACACAGATTCTGTAAAACGATTACACAGATTTAAAAATATTCAATTAAATAACGAAATTAGTTGTATAGTTTGTAATCGGTGTAATCTGTGTTAACAATCGGTGTAATCATATTTACTTGCGTTTGCCGAATGCATAATTTGCCAGGATGTTCAGGATCATTATTATGACGAAAAGCACTACCCCTGTGGCGAAAAGCGCAGCCCTGTGGTCACCGGTCGCGAAACCCATTTCCAGCGCTATGTTGGTTGTCAGCGTGCGCGCGGGATTAAAAATGGAATTGGGTATTTTCACGGCGTTACCTGCCACCATAATTACCGCCATAGTTTCGCCCACAGCCCTTCCCATACCGAGTATGATGCTTGCCAGGATCCCTGAGCGCGCCGCCTTCAGCGTAACCATGCTGATCGTCTGCCACTGTGTCGCTCCGAGCGCGAGGGAACCTTCCCTGTAGGAGCGAGGCACTGCCTGCAGCGCGTCGATGGAAATACTTATTATTGTCGGCAGGATCATGATCCCCAGAATGATCGATCCCGCAAGAACAGATAGCCCGGGACCGCCGAAGCGTTCCCTTATGAATGGAACAAGCACGACCACGCCTATGAATCCGTAAACAACAGAAGGTATTCCGGCAAGCAGCTCGATGGTAGGTTTTAAGAATGCTGTTATCCCGCGGGGCAAAAATTCAGAAAGGAGTATCGCGCACCCCAGGCCCAGGGGAACGCCGATAACAAGAGCTCCTGCTGTGATCCACAGCGAACCAATGATCATCGCGAGAATGCCGAATTGCCCTTCCAGAGGCGACCATTTTGCGCTTAATATGAAATTCTTCAAGCCGATCTTGAATATCAGGGGGCTGCCTTCTTTAAAAATAAACACGGCTATCAAGAAAAGCATGAAGATCGCGGAGAACGCGATCAGCATCAGGCTTTTTTCAACCACGACTTCCTTTGCGTTTTTCATGTTCCTATTCCTGTCAGTATTTGCCGCAGGCACCGGCCGGAATTAGTCCCTGTTCCTTAATAGTGTCCTGTCCTTCCGGGCCTAATATATATTCAAGGATTTCTTTTGTCTGGGTTTCGTATTCAGCCCTTATCAGCAGGTAAATGGGGCGCAGCAGCTTGTACCTGCCGCATACGAAGTTGTCGTATTCCGGAGGAACTCCGTCAACTTTCAACGCTTTAACCTTCTCATTAACGACGCCGTGCGAAATATATCCGATGGCGTATGGATCGTTGATGACCATTTCGCGGACAGTGCCGTTCGAATCACCGATTATCGCGCTGCCCGCCAGTTTTATGCCCTTGAACATAAGGTCTTCAAACGAGGACCTCGTGCCTGATCCTGCCTCCCTGGACACGACCGTTATGGGCTTGTCGATCCCGCCGACTTCCTTCCAGTTTTTGATCTCGCCTGAATAAATTCCCCTTATCTGCTTGGTTGTCAGGTTTTCCACTTTATTGGACGGGTGCACTATCAGGCATATTCCGTCATTTGCGGCAACGAATTTCTTCAGGTCCTTTGCCGATTCCGGGAGTGTTATCAAGTCAGCCATTCCTATCTGCGCTGTTCCGTTCAGGGCGGACTGTATACCTACGGCAGAACCTCCGCCCTGGACGTTTATGTTTGTCCCGGGGAACTTTTTCATGTAATCCTCAGCCAGTTGTTCGGCGAAGGGGAGGAATGCCGTGGACCCGGCCATGGTTATGGAATGCCTTCTGGCGCACCCGCAGGCGCAAATTACAGCGAGGGAGCAAATTGTTAATTTAAAGATACCTTTTTCCATCATTTTACCGTTTCTGCTGCGATTTCATTGCGTCATACCTTCGACTTTTAGTCGGCAAGCAACAAGGTTCTGAAGCGCAGCTTCAGGTTCTTATTTTTCTATCTCGCTTGTAAGGATTATTGCCTCGGCGATATCCTTCATCGGTTTGCGCAGGTCCATGCTCTTCTTCTGGATCTTCCGGAACGCCTCCTGCTCCGAGAGTCCCTGTTTCATGAGTATTCCCTTCGCGCGCTCAACGAGTTTCCTTGTTTCAAGTTCTTCCTGCACCACTTTTGTCTGCACCAGGAGCCTGGAATTCTCTATGACGACAGCTGACTGGTTGGCAACGGCAGTGAGTGTTGCTATTTCGCTCTTCGTGAACTTGTGCGGCGATGAGGTATAAAGATTCAGGACGCCTATGACCTTTCCTTTCGCGGCAAGCGGAAGGCTTAAGAGCGAGCAAAGGCCTTCCCGCACCGCAATATCCTGGCTCATATAGCTGGATTCTTCTTTCACGTCAGGGACGATCACCGGCTTGTTCTCCCGCGCCGCTTTTCCGGCTATGCCTTCGCCCAGCTTCAGGGAAGGTTTTTTCCTATACGCCTCGCTTACAGCCTGGGTGGCTTTAAGCTCCAGTTCGCCCCTCTCGTTCAGGAGCATCAGGGAGCATATTTTGGAGTTCATCACCTCGGCTGTAACGGTCACTATCAGGCGCAGGATATCCTCAAGGTACAGATCCGACGATATCGCCTGGCTTATTTTTGACAGCGCTTCGATCTGCTTCATTTGCGACGATACTTTTTTCTCAGCCATTGTTCCCCCTAAAATCATGATTACGGTGATTTTTAACTGCGATTACGGTGATTATTTTTAGTGTCAAGTATCAGATAGAAGATTAATCCGTGCAAATCCGTGTGCATCCGTGGTTAAAAGGCAGTTATTTGTCATTAGTTTTTAGCCATTTGTAAAAGCTAAAAAATTATTTATCCGTGGATATCCGTGGCTGAATTTTTCGTGCTTTCCTCGCCCATCCTTTCAGGTGGGCGAAGTCTCGCCCGCTGAAAGACGGGCGGAGTGCTTTCGTTGAGCGGGAAGCGAAATCCCCGCGTTAGCCCGATAACGGGCTGCGGGGGTGGAAATCTTAATCTTTGCATTTTTTCTCGAATGCGTATTTTGAGAGCTCTTTCTTCACCTGCACCGGATACCTGCCGGTAAAGCAGGCAGTGCAGAAGTTTTTTCCGGACACCGGCATCGATCCAAGCATGCCTTCAAGGCTGAGGTAACCCAGGGTGTCAACCCCAATGCGCCTGCGTATCTCCTCAACGCTGTGCGATGCCGCGGTGAGTTCGGCGCGTGTCGGGAAATCTATCCCGTAAAAACAGGGGTGGCGCAGGGGAGGGCAGGATACCCTCATGTGTATCTCCTTCGCGCCTGCTTCCCGCAGAGCCTTCATCCTTATGCTGCTGGTTGTACCCCTGACTATCGAGTCTTCAATTACGGCTATGCGTTTGCCCCTGACTGTTTCCTGCACGGGGTTCAGTTTTATCCTGACACCGAGGTCCCTTATTTCCTGGGACGGCTGGATGAACGTCCTGCCCACGTAGTGGTTCCTTACAAAACCCATATCAAAAGGGATGCCTGATTCCTGCGCGTACCCAAGCGCCGCGTACGTCCCTGAATCAGGGACCGGCATCACCAGGTCCGTTTTTGCCGGGTGCTCCTTTGCGAGCCGCATGCCCAGGCATTCTCTTGCCGTGGAAACATTGCCCCCGAAAATATTACTGTCAGGCCTTGCGAAATATATCATTTCAAAAATGCAGAATGAGTGTTTTGTTTCCGTCGGGGGTTTGAAGGAATGCAGGCCGTTTTCATCAAAGAAAATGATCTCGCCCGGTTCCACGTCCCTCACGTAACCGGCATGGATAAGGTCAAGCGCGCAGGTTTCTGAAGAGACCACCCATGCCCCATCTATCCTGCCCAGGCAAAGCGGCCTGAACCCGTGCGGGTCTCTTGCGGCAATGAACTGGTTCTCGGTCAGCAGGAGTATAGAGAACGCTCCTTTGAGCTTTCCAAGCGATGCTGAGACCTTATCTCTGAAATCAGATTCCCTGGATTTAGCTATCAGGTGCAGGAGCAGTTCGCTGTCCATCGTGGACTGGAATATGGAACCGGAGGATTCAAGTTTTTCGCGCAAAGCGGCGGCATTCACTATATTGCCGTTGTGCGCCACAGCCAGGGATGTCCCGAAATACTCGACAACGAAGGGCTGGACGTTTTTGGCTGTTGAAGAGCCTGTTGTTGAATAGCGGACATGGCCGATGGCTGTTTTTCCCTGAAGGCCTGAGAGGACCTCAGGGGTAAAGACCTCGCTGACAAGGCCCATGCCGCGCCAGTGCCTCATACTTCGGCCGTCCGAAACAACGATGCCGGCGCTTTCCTGTCCCCGGTGCTGAAGAGCATAAAGCCCCAGGTACGTCAGCTCAGCCGCGTTCCTGTGCCCGAATACCCCAAAAATCCCGCACGAATGCTTAATCATTTTTCCTTAACAAAATACAGTTTACATAGTTTACAGAAGTTTACAAAGTTGACAAGTAGGTATTATCCGTGGCTGAATGTATTCCTCTGTGCCTCCGTGTCTCCGTGGTTATCATTTAACGCTTAACTGCAGACTTTATGAAATCCGTGAACAGGGGATGGGGGCGGTTGGGCCTGGATTTAAATTCCGGGTGGAACTGCACCGCGACAAACCAGGGGTGCTTTTCGATCTCCACGATCTCGACAAGTTTCCTGCCCCTGCATTCCCCGGTTATTTTCAGCCCCTTTAATTCCAGCAATTCCCTGAATTCGTTATTCAGCTCGTACCTGTGGCGGTGGCGTTCGAAAACAAGGTTCTTTTTATACGCGCGCAGCGCCAGGGAATTTTTCTTTATCTCGCAGGGGTATTCACCCAGCCGCATTGTCCCGCCTTTCTGTGCCAGCTTTTTCTGTTCGAGCATCATGTCGATCACAGGAAAGGGCGTTTTGGGATTGAATTCCGTGCTGTTCGCGCCTTTCAACCCGCATACGTTCCTGGCGAACTCAATGACAGCGCACTGCATCCCCAGGCACAGGCCCAGGAACGGTATCTTGTTTTCCCTCGCGAACCTGACCACCTCGATCTTTCCCTCTATGCCCCTGTCCCCGAATCCTCCGGGAACAAGTATGCCGTCCGCTCCCTTCAGCTCTTTTTTCAGGTTCCTGGTCTCAACGTCAACGTATTTTACCTGGATGCTGGCGGAATTCGCGGTTCCCGCGTGCAAGAGCGCTTCCCATATGCTTTTATAGGCGTCCCGCAGGTTCGTGTATTTGCCCGCAACGGCGATAGTGACCTTTTTTCTACTCCGTTTCATCTTGTCAAGCATCTTTTCCCAGCCGGACATCTTGCTGGGCCTGGTTTTTAGATTCAGCATTTCAAGTATGAGCCTGTCCATTCCCTGTTTCTTGAGCATCACAGGGACTTCGTAAATGCTGAAAGATACGTCCTTTTCCTCTATAACGGCTTTTTCCTGGACATTGCAGAACAGAGCGATCTTTTTCTTCATGCTTTCCGGAAGGGTTTTTTCGGTCCTGCATATAAGGATCTGGGGTTCGATGCCTATCTCCCTCAGTTTCGCAACGCTCTGCTGGGTGGGTTTTGTTTTCATCTCATCAGCCGCGCGTATGTAGGGGACAAGTGTCACGTGCACGTAGCAGGCGTTTTCCCTTCCCAGGTCCAGCCTGAACTGCCTTATAGCTTCCAGGAAAGGCAGGCCTTCTATATCTCCGGTGGTCCCTCCGATCTCTGTGATGACCACGTCGCAGTTAGACCCGAGTTTCCTGATCCTGGATATAATTTCATTGGTAACATGGGGGATCACCTGGACAGTCCCGCCCAGGAAATCTCCCCGCCTTTCCCGTGATATGATCGTGTCGTATATCCTTCCGGTAGTGAAATTGTTATCCTGAGTAAGGCTTACGTCCATAAACCGTTCGTAATAGCCCAAGTCCAGGTCTGTCTCAGCTCCGTCATCAGTCACATAAACCTCGCCGTGCTGGAAAGGGCTCATTGTCCCCGGGTCCACGTTGATATAAGGGTCTATCTTGAGGATGTTGACCTTAAGCCCGCAGTTCTTTAACAGGCATCCTATGGATGCCGCAGTGATCCCTTTGCCAAGTGAAGAAACAACCCCGCCTGTTACGAATATGTATTTTGCCATTCTTTCTCCTGTATTCGTCGAACGTCGTAAGTCGTGCGTCGTACGAAAATACCGTCATACATCGCCCTAGCGGGTTGTATGTTTTAAAGATTTATATGCATGACGTAGTGAAACGTTCGACGCAAGACGTCCGACGCACGACTGTATTAATCATTCCCACTCGATCGTGGAAGGCGGTTTGGAAGAGATGTCGTATACAACCCGGTTCACGCCCTTAACCTCGTTTATTATCTGGTTTGAAAGCTCAGCGAGGATGGTGTAGGGGACGCGCGCCCAGTCAGCTGTCATCGCGTCCTCGCTTGTTACCATGCGCAGGGCGGCCGCGTTCTCATAGGTCCGCTCATCGCCCATCACTCCCACGCTTTTTACCGGCAGCAGGACTGCGAATGACTGCCATAATTTTCTGTAAAGCCCTGCTTTTTTCATCGCGATCACAACCAGCCTGTCAACTTCCCGCAGTATATCCAGGCGTTCCTTTGTGACTTCACCTATGACCCGCACCGCAAGCCCGGGCCCGGGGAAAGGCTGGCGCCATATGATCTCTTCGGGCATCCCGAGTTCCAGGCCCAGCTTTCTTACCTCATCCTTGAAAAGATATTTAAGCGGTTCTATGAGTTTCAGTTTCATTTTTTCCGGCAGGCCTCCCACGTTGTGGTGGGTTTTGATGCGGGCGCTTGGCCCGCCAAGAGCTGAGCGGGATTCGATCACGTCCGGGTACAGGGTTCCCTGAGCGAGGTATTCGGCCTTTCCCAGCTTTTTTGCCTCTGCCTCAAAAACGCGGATGAATTCTATTCCTATGATCTTGCGTTTGCGTTCAGGGTCAAGCACGCCTTTGAGTTTCTTCAGGAACCTGCGGGAGGCATTGACATACCGCAGGTTAAGCCTGAAATTCCTGCGGAAAACGTCTTGCACCCGTTTTCCCTCGTTTTTCCTCAGCAGGCCGTTGTCCACGAATATACAGGTAAGTTTCTTGCCTATCGCTTTATGAATAAGGACCGCGCACACGGACGAATCAACGCCCCCGCTTAAGCCGAGAAGGACCCTACCGCCCTTTGCGCTTGCCCTGATATCAGCGATCGACTCTTTGATTAATGATCCCATTGTCCAGTCGCCGCTGCACCCGCATATTTTATAAAGGAAGTTTCGGAAAAGCTGTTTGCCGTGCCGGGTGTGGATCACTTCAGGGTGGAACTGGACAGCCCAGATATTCCTTTTTTTATCCGCCATCGCGGCAATGTCCGTGTTGCCTGTGGATGCGATCCTTTCAAAACCGCAGGGCATTTTTGCCACATAGTCCCCGTGGCTCATCCAGCAGATAAATTTTTTCGGGATCCCGGCGAATAATTTTTCGTTGCGCAGGATTGAGACGGGCGTGTTCCCGTATTCCCTTTTTTTTGCTTTGCTGACCTTCCCTTTGAGCATGTGCGCGATGACCTGCATTCCGTAGCATATGCCCAAAATCGGGATCCCAAGATCAAAGATTTCAGATTTGGGTTTGATGTTGCTTTTGTAGGTGCTGGCAGGGCTGCCTGTAAAAATGATGCCCTTGGGTGAGATCTCCCTTATCTTGCGGGGATTGATATTGTATGGGACAACACGGCAGAATACGTTGTTTTCCCGCACTCTGCGGGCTATGAGCTGGTCATACTGCGAGCCGAAATTTAGTATTAATATTGTCTCTTGCATTTTTGTTTTTGCGGATGCATACGGATTTACAAAATTACCACGGAGGCACGGAGAACTCAAAGGTCAAAAGTCAAATCGTCCCTAAGGGATCCCAGCGTCTAGATTTCATAAGAAATCTGCGGGGACAAAGTCAAAGGTAAAATTCCTTAATCCAGGATTATTTTTAAACTCTGACACGCTGACACGTTGACACGTTGACACGCTTTTCCTATATTCTCACGGGTATGCCCCGTTTTCTAAGGTATTGCTTTGCCTGGCGTATCGAATATTTTCTATAGTGGAATATGGAAGCGGCAAGCACAGCGTCCGCCTTTCCCTTCGCTATGCCGTCATACAGGTGTTTCAGGTTTCCCACTCCGCCGGACGCTATCACCGGGATATTCACGGCTTCGCTGACAGCGCGCGTAAGGGGGATGTCGTACCCGTCTAAAGTTCCGTCCCTGTCCATGCTTGTCAGAAGTATCTCGCCGGCCCCCAGTTTTTCCGCTTTCTTCGCCCACTTCACCGCGTCTATGCCGGTCGGTGTATTCCCGCCGTTGACGTAAACTTCCCACCTTGAAGACGGTGTAAGGTGCCCGCCCCAGTAAGCACTGGGGCGAGGTCTCGCCCCGATATTCATCGGGGCGGATAACGTGTTACGTGTAAGGGTTTTAAACTTTTGTTGAGCTGGCAGCGAAATCCCCTCTGCCTGCCCATTAAGGGCAAGGGGGGACATTTTACATTTTGCAATTTGACTTTTGACTTTGGTGATTCTTTTGGCGTCTATCGCCACCACCACGCACTGGCTCCCGAATTTGCGGGAAGCCCTTTTTATCAGCAGGGGGTCTTTTATAGCCGCGGTGTTTATGGAGATCTTGTCCGCGCCTGATCTGAGCAGGACCCCGATGTCTTTGATGTTCCTGATCCCACCGCCGACCGCGAAAGGGATAAATACCCTGGCAGCTGTTTTCCTGACCATATTAACGACAGTTTTGCGGTTTTCAATCGTAGCCGTGATATCCAGGAATACAAGCTCATCAGCGCTTTCTTTGCTGTAGAAAGCCGCGTTCTGCACAGGGTCACCGGCATCCCGCAGGTTCCTGAAGTGTATGCCCTTGACAACCCTGCCATTCTTCACGTCCAGGCACGGTATTATCCTTTTTGCCAGCATATCCTCTCCTTTTTTAAATAAAGTATCAAGGGTCAAGTATCAAGGGTCAAGTTTAAAACCAAGAATTTCTCTGTGCCTCTGTGTCTCCGTGGTTATTCTTTCGTATGAATTAGTTCAAGGAAGTTCTTAAGGAATATAAGCCCGTAAGTGCCGCTCTTTTCCGGGTGGAACTGGGTCCCTAACACGTTATCCCTGCGGACCATCGAGGCGAATTTAACGCCGTAATCGGTTGTTGCGGCGATAACTTCCTTATCCGCTGGTATTGGGTAGAAAGAGTGCGCGAAATACATCCAGCACCTTCGGCCAGGCAAGCCTTTCCATAACGGTGACTGATTTCTTTGCCTGACAACATTCCATCCCATGTGCGGTACCTTCAGTTTGCGGCTGAACTGCCTGACCGTGCCTTTAAAAATACCAAGGCCCTTGCTTTTGCCTTCTTCGCTTCCGCTGAACAGGAGCTGCATGCCCAGGCATATGCCCAAAAACGGCTTGCCGCCTTCGGCAGATCTTTTTATGGCATCCGCCAGCCCGGTTTTCCGCAGAATAGCCATAGCTTCGTCAAAAGCGCCGACACCCGGAAGCACGACCGCGGAAGCAGAACTAAGAACAGAAGGGGAGTCGGTTATTTTTACGCTCGCGCCCAGCCCTTCGAGTGCCTTGCTTATGCTGTATAGGTTTCCCGCCCCGTAGTTTATTACCGCTATCATGCCGTCTCCCGAAGACTGTTCGCTCAGATCCTGGATGCTAGATCCTGGATCCTAGTTAAAAATATTAAAATTACTTTATCAAGCATCTTCTTTAGACAATCACTGTAATCATCTTTTAATAATCACCGTAATCGTCTTTTAAACAAAAAAGACGCTTCTTCTCCATTGAAAAAGCGCCGTTGCTTTATAATATAATTATAGCATAAAAATAAAAATTGTCAAATATAATATAGTTACTGAGTATTGCGTAATATCTTGACAGTTGTCTTTGCGAGCAATAGCGAAGCAATCTCGTTTTTAACGACGGGATTGCTTCCCCGCCACGAATACTTCCACCATAAGAATTGGCGGACAAGGGCGGGTTGCAATGACATCAAAAGAAGTCAATCAATTAAGCGAACATCAATAGATAAATATTACATCTTTAATCTGAGTGTTTTGATCTCGTATTTCCCGGTTTTCAGCGTTATTTTGCCGTCCTGCAAGGGTATGCCGCGTATTTCCTTTTCCATAAGGTCGGTTTCCCCCGCTTCCTTCACCTGAAACCCGAATTTTATCTCCGCACTGGTTTCCCTGCCTTCGCTTTCGTAAAATCTTATTATGATATCGTCCGAATCCTCAGCTTTTTTGAAAGCGGTAAGTATCAGATTCTGCGGTTCCAGGGATAGAAATGAATGTATCTCGGGCAGATCCTGACGTACGACGTTCGACGTTCGACGTTCGACGGGAATGCAAACTAATGGGTTATTGAGCTCGTAACCTGCGCGGACAGTGCGCGCGTCCCACCTGCCTTTGTGAGGAAAGAGAGAATACGTGAATTCCTGGATGCCTTTGTCCGGCCTGGGGTCCGGATCATAAGAGGACCTCAACAGGGTCAGGCGCATCACGCCTTCTTTTACGTCGCATCCGTATTTGCTGTCGTTCAGCAGGCTCAGCCCGTATGCAATTCCGGATTCTGTGATTCCGCTGACGTCCATCCATTTCTGCGACGGGTATTCGTGCCCGTTCGCAGGCCTTGTTATGCTGCCGAACGGTATCTCGAACCGCGCTGAGCTTTCTTTCAGCGAAAAAGGGAACGCGACTTTCAACATCGGGCTATCTATTAATTTTGTTCCCTGTTCCTGCCAGTCTACGCGGCAGGGGAAATCGATCCGCCGCATCCCGTCGTAAAGCACAATGTCCTGGCAGAACGAAGAACTGCCGAAAACGCGGCACACGCGGACCCTTATCCTTGCAGGCCCGTCTTCCACAAGCGTGACAGTGCAGTCCAAACTGAGGTCCTCGGTCCTGGATATCTTGCCTATGTTCCAGGCGGACATATCGTGCGGTTTTTCAAAAAGCAGCTGCAGCATGTTCGCGCTTTCCAGCGTTGGCAGGATCTCGTAACTGTTCTCTTTGTCGAAGATGCCTGATATGCAGCCTGTAAGCGGGTCAATGGTAATTTTATAGAACTTGTTCTCAGCCTTGATAGTGGATGAGGTCACACCCGCTCTTAACGATTCTCCGCCGCCGATTTGAGGACCGGATCCCTGCAAGGCGTAATAAGTTTTATAGCCCGCAGCCGGCACGTCCCTTGCGATAAAAACGATTTTAAGGAAAAGCTTTCCGTTCTCGTCTTCTTCAATGCCTGTGAACTGGGAGGGCACCTCATTTTTTCCCTCGAATATCCTGAATTTTTCCTTCGCTGATCCTACCGGGATCTTTATCTCGCAGATATCATCCCTTTGCCAGGACAGAGTGTTGAACACAAGGACCGGTGTCCCTGTTTTCTCCTGGAACTTTATTTTAGAACCCATTGTTTTTAAAGAACCGTCAAGCTCGAGAACCGCTGTTTCATAAGCTATGTTGAACAATTTTTTTGAGTATGCATAGGAACCGTGTATGGCTGAGCCGTCAAAGATGTCATGGAACTGGTTGAAGCAGGTTTTTCTCCAGGCGTCGGTGAAAGCATCCTGCGGGTAATTCCGCCCGTAAAGCGCGGCAGCGGCGGAAAGCATCTCCGCTTGCGGAAGCGCGTTCTCAAGCACACGGTTATACTTCTTGATATCAGCGTGCGTTGTGTAGCATCCCTCGAACACAAAGTTAAGCTCTGTGTTTATCGCGGGCAGGCCCTCCTGTTTCTCCAGTGTTTTGTAAAAATCCCTGGCAGTGGAGAACTTCATCCTGGGATAACCGTCCAGCCTGTTAAAGCTTATTGCTTTATCTATGTCCTCTTTCCTCGGCCCGCCGCCGTGGTCACCCACCCCGTAAACATACATCCAGTCTTTCAGCCCGGCCTTCCTTGCCGCGCTAACCGCGTTCCTTACAGTCCCGGGCTTCACTTCAAGGTTGTACCAGTCCCAGTTGAACGCAAGCACCCTTGACCCGTCAGGCGACCCCCACCAGAACGCGGGTATCCCTTTGCCGCACCTGCAGAAATAATAATATTTTATCCCGCTCTTCGCGAGTATCTGGGGCACTGTCCATGCGTGGCCGAACGTGTCAGGCGACCAGCAGATCTCCACGTCCGTATTGAATTTTTCCTTAAAGTATCTTTTCGCGTAAAGTATCTGGCGCACAATGGCTTCACCCGATGCCATGTTCATATCGCCTTCAACCCAGGTGCCGCCTGTTATCTCCCACTGCCCGTTCTTTACGTATTTTTTAATATCCTCAAAAACATCCGGGTGTTTT
>MNUP01000104.1:1071-22421 GCA_001871075.1 Candidatus Desantisbacteria bacterium CG1_02_49_89 | reverse complement strand
TCACATTGAAACCGAAAGTTGTGGATTCTCCGAAAGGCACCGCGTATCCTCCCAGGACCGTGTATCTGGTCCCTTCCAGCATATCAACGTCATTGCCCACGGAAAGTGAAAAATAAATATTCTCATTTACCCTGACAAGCGAGGAATTACCGAAGCTGAATTTGTCACTGAAAAGGAAAACGGAATTATTGGTCATTTTGCAGTCCTTGGAACCAAGAAGAGCGGCCGGATTGAAATACGCGGGGTTCTCGTCCCCGATATGGATGAAAGCCCCGCCCATCCCCATTGCCCTTATGCTGGCACCGGTTATGCCCTCTCTGTATATGTCCCGCGCGAGCGTATCGGCGCGCGCGGTGCGCGAGGAACAAGGCGATAATATCAGCACGCTGAGTAGAAAAAATACCGCATATTTAATTGATTTCACTCTCTCCCCCATTTTAACGACGAGATTGCCACACTCATTTCGTTCGTTCGCAATGACACTATCAGGTTATTTTATGCGTTTGTATTAGACACTGATTTTCGCTGATTTAACAGTGTATATCTGTGCAGATCAGTGTCAAAAACTTTCATTGCTTAGAGTCTATTACAAAGGTAACGGGGCCGTCGTTGAGGTTTAAAAGTTTGTCCGCAAGGTACTGGGCATCGGACGCGCTATCGCCCTTCCCTATCCCGAGGAAAATAAGCATGCCTTTGCCTATCTCACCCAGCGGTTCACTTTTTTCGCCTGATATCCTGGATACCTTCGCCCACTTGACCCTCTGGACCACGGCCCGCATTCTTTTTCCTTACTGCGTATCAACGTATCAATGTATCAGCGTATCAGCGTAACAACAAAGAATTACTGAAAATGTATTTACTTTGACACGTTGATACGTTGACACTCTGACACGCTTTTATTTATTTATAAGGTGCGCGAAATAGCCCGCGCCGAACCCGTTGTCAATGTTCACAACCGTAACCCCGGGCGCGCAGCAGTTAAGCATTGTGAGCAGGGGCGCGATGCCCCTGAAGCTTGCCCCGTACCCTATGCTTGTGGGAACCGCTATGACCGGTTTGTCTGTAAGCCCGCCCA
Source organism: Candidatus Desantisbacteria bacterium CG1_02_49_89 (assembly GCA_001871075.1). Taxonomy (GTDB): domain Bacteria; phylum Desantisbacteria; class UBA1551; order UBA1551; family UBA1551; genus UBA1551. The sequence continues at coordinate 21,346 of MNUP01000104.1, read as the reverse complement.
CAACGCTTGCCAGCGCTCCCTCCATACCTGCCAGGACAATAATAACATTCGCTTTACTGAGCTTGTCCTTGTTTGATATCAGCCTGTGCAGGCCCGCGACCCCCACGTCGTAGAGGCGATCAACCCTGTTCCCCAGAAGCTCAAGGACAACCGCTGCCTCCTCGGCAGCGCGGAAATCGCCTGAACCGGCGCTCACTACAAGGACCCTGCCGCGTTTCCGCGCTTTTTTGCCCCTGCATACTGCCACTATCCCGGCGTCCTCAAAGTAGATCGCGTCAGGTATACTGCCTTGGACGAGCTTGAAAATATCCGGAGAAGCCCTGGTGGCAAGCACGGTATCGGTATACCTGAGGATCTTCGACATAATTAGCGCTATATGCTCCGGTTTTTTCCCGGGGCAGAAAACAACCTCCGGCACGCCCTTCCTCAGCTTCCTGTGATGGTCGATCTTCGCAAAACCGATATCCTCGTAAGGAAGCAGCTTCAGTTCCTCCATCGCTTTTTTTACGCCCAGTTTTTTCGCCCTTATTTTTTTCAGCAGTCTTTCTATTTTATCCATTGAGATCCCTATCCAACATACTTCTAACCACAGAGGACACAGAGGATTCCTTGAACTATTGAACTATTGTTGAACTGGGAGTGAAATCCCTGCGTTAGGCCATAAGGGCCTGCAGGGAAGCAATTGAGCTATTGAACTGTGGTTCATTTTTTATTTCTGCGGCACTACCTCAACGCATACCCAGTTGTCTTTCCCGAAATATGCCGCGGCTGCCTTTTCTATATCCTCTTTTTTCACGCCGGCTATCTCCTGCGGGTATTTTTCGTCATACCCGTACCCTTTCCCCATTATCTCGTACCAGCCCAGGTACCACGCGCGCCTTTGCGGGCTCTCGTGGTCCAGTATGAATTTGCCGATAAGGTATGATTTAGCGTCACTGAGCTCGTCATCCGAGAGCGTTGAAACCGAATCCAGGATATCAAGGATCTCTTCCCTGGACTTAGAGATATTTTCCGGGGCAAGGCCCATATAGACAACAAAATGGCTTGTATTCTTCCTTGAAGGATAAAAAGAGCCGACCTCATACGCCAGGCCCTCTTTTTCCCTGAGCCGGACAAATGCCCTGGAGCTGCCGCCTTCACCTATGATATTATTGACCAGTTTCATCACCGGGTAATCATCTGAGCTGACCTCCGGCGCCGCGAAACCGACCATAAGGAATGCCTGCTTGAAACCCCTGCCCGCGGTGATCCTGGCAGGTTCGCCGCGTTCCGGCACTTCCCAGCTGCCCGCCCAGTTCCTGTCGCGCGGCAGCATATCCCCGAATTCCGCGTCAATCCTTTTTTTGATATCCGTAACGGGTATTCCCGTCAGGACAACCAGCACGATATTGTTGGGGGCGCAGAACCCGGAATAATACTGTATTATATCCTGCCTGGTAAGCGCGCGGACATCTTCCCTGTCGCCAAGGATCAGGTTGCCGTACGGGAGGGTTTCGTACATCGTCATAAGAAAATAGTCGTAGGTGTAAGGGAATATCTCGTCGTAGCGCGCCTTGATATCCGCAAGCAATACCTTCCTCTCCTTTTCAACCTCGTTCTCGGGGAAGGCCGGGTTTCTTATCACGTCCGCGAAGATGCCGAACCCTTCCCTGAAATACCTTGTCGGCACCGTAAGCGAGATCTGCAGGAAATCATTTGAAAGATCGGCCCCCAGCGAGCCGCCCAGCGATTCTATTCCCTCGGCTATCTGATCGGCGCTGCGGCCGTCCGTCCCCTTGAGAAGCATCCTCTGGAGGAAGGTCGTTATGCCCACCTGCCCTTTTTTCTCTTCGCAGTTGCCGCCTTTTATGAAAGCCACGGCATGCGTCATAAGGCTTGATTTATCCTGCTGGTATATAACCGTAATGCCGTTATTCGTTATATACTTGTCGGCAGAAAGAACAGGTGCGGAAAAACCAAGCAATATTACTACTACTGCGCAGAAGAAGGAACAACCATTACGCATAAGGACCGTTCCGTTGCAATGTATTTCCGGGCTACCCGCAATATGTCTCCGCTTGTCACCTTCATGATATTCTTCAGATAGTCAAGCCCCCACCTGTAGGAACCTATGAGCTCGTAGTATCCCAGGTTAAAAGCAAAACCCTGGTTTGATTCGGTTCCCAGCAGGTATTCGCTTTCTATAAGGGCTTTTGACCTGCGTATCTCCTCTTCAGTCACCTGTTCCACTGAAAACCTGTCCAGCTGGTTCTTTATTTCTTCGCGCGCTTCGGGGATCTTCTGCGGATCGCATTCCACATACACGTAGAACGGCCCCATTCCCGCCTGCGTTATAAAAGAACAGTCGATATCCCAGACAAGTTCCCTGCGTTCCCTCAGTATCCTGTGAAGCCTTGAAGCCCTGCCTTTTCCGAGTATGTAGACCAGAACGTCCATGGCGTAAGCATCCTGGTCAGCGCCGGCGGGACCGAGCATCCCTGTTATCAGGTAAGCCTGCATCATGTTCCTTTCGGCCTTTACTTCTTCCGGGTTTTCCCGCTGCCGGGGAAGAGAAACATGGGCCGCCGGAAAGACCGGGCCGCCCTTCTCTTTTCCGAAAAGCTCCCTGATAATACCCGCGGCTTCACCGGTCTTAAAATCACCTGCGAGCACAAGAATGAAATTCCGCGGGGTATAATGCTCCCTGAAATAATCCGCAACGTTCCCGGAAGTGAAATTCCCAACGGATACTTCGGTCCCGAGTACCGGGTGCGCGTACGGAGAACCGGCGTAAACCGCCTGATTGAAAAGGTCCCACAGGTAACCCTGCGGGTCATCGTACTTGCGTTTTATCTCCTCGAGGACCACAAGCTTTTCCTTCTCGATCTCTTCATCCGCGAAAACAGACTTCATAGAAACCTGGTATATGATATCGAGCCCGGTGCGCAGGCTTGAATTCCCGGCCTTCTCCCGGCCCTGCGCCTGAGTTTCGCCCATATAGGATAACAAGCTGCCGGGCAGGATAATGTAATAATAGGTAAAATCCCTGGAAGTGCCGGCGTTTATGTCCCCGCCCCTCTTCTCAACCTCTCTGTGAATTTCATTTACGGCGTACTTCTCGGTCCCCTTGAATGCCATATGCTCCAGGAAATGCGAAATGCCGCCCATCGTTTCTTCTTCGTCTTTCGAACCGCACCTTACCCACAGCTGGATCGCCAGAGCCGGTATCTTGTGGTCTTCCTTCAGTATCACGGTCATTCCGTTGTCCAGCCTGAGATATTTCACGTCTGCCGCGCCGGAAGCACCGCATACCATAACAAAAAGGAGCACCAAAAGTATATTTCTTTTCATTTTAAATTTTGCAATTTGCATTTTGAAATTTGAAATGTCATCCTGCTATATGTATTCCGTTGTCTCCGGTTTGCTCCATATAAGGTAAAGTATATTTCTAAAAACCCTCAGGATGGCTGATGCTACAGGTGATTTATCCATTAATTTCTGGAAAAACACAAATTTTGAGAGCAGGAACAGGATGATCCCCGTAACCGATACACCCTTTAAAAATCCGAATATAAACCCTCCCAGGTGGTCAAGCATACCCAGGCCGCCTGCTTTTACGAATTTATGCACCAGCATGCCTATTATGCCGAATACAGCCGCGATCCCGGCAAAGATCAGCAGGAATGAAATTGTCCTTCCCAGGACCGGGTTTTTAAAGGTATTTCCAAAGAACGTAAAGTTTTTATAAAAACGGCTCGCGATAACAAGCCCCGTTATTATGCCGGCAAGCGAAATTATTTCCCTTACAAGGCCTCTTTTAAGCCCCAGGACAATACTTGCTATCAAAACGCCCAAAACCGCAAAATCAAGCCATCCCATGTTTCCACCGATTACACAGATTCCAGGATATTTTTAATCTGAGGAATCATTTTTAAAATCCGTGTAATCATATTTAAACAAAAATAGGGTTGGCACAGGACGCGCCAACCCTATTCAGGAAAGTTAATAAAACAGAACTAACGGTTATTTCTTTTTCCTCTTCCCGCCTTTTGCCATCTTTGCTTCGCAAAGATTTCCCTTGCCATCCACATAATACATGCATCCCTTTTCTCTTTTTACGGCATTCTTTAAAATAACCTTGCCCATTTCCATTACCCCCGTATTTTAAGACTTGGAAAGTTTCCTTTCCACTCATTGTATTATACCATCTTTTTATTAAAATGCAAGTAAAAAGCAAGAAAATATTCATTTTAGACTGATTGCCCCGGGATGCCTATCGCCCCCCTGATGAACCTTTCGATCCTTTCCTTTGCCTTTCCCGAAGACCTACCGAGCATTGGCAAGGGCAGTATCATGGACGATCCGCCTGTTTCGACATCCCTTATGTTTTTTTTCAACTCATCGATAAATGTTTCGCTCACAAGTATAATGGCATACTTTCCAATAATTTTTTTTATTATGCCTGCGGCCTCTTCCGCGTTTTTTACCGGGAAGACCTTTATCCCGCACGCGGCAAAACCGAGAACTCCGGCATCAGGCCCAACCGCTGCTATCTCCTCCATCGTAAATCCCCCTAACCACCTAACCACGAATTTCCACTAATTTCCACTAATTATCTTGACCTGGAAACTCTTTAAACTATGCAAACCATGTAAACTTCTCTTTTAACCACAGGTTTCCGCCACACTAATTGGCGGACCCGCCAATCTTTTGGGCGGGAACACTCCTTGTTTAAATAAAATTCCTTGTTGTTGATTCATAATTTCCCGAAGGGATCCCTTTGGGGCATAATTCATAACTCATAATTGGCTTGGCCTGCTATGGCCTAAACCATATAGTCTGCCGTATCCAGCTGTTCTCCGTAAATTTTTGACAGCATTATTCCCCTGATAAGCCTGGCGTCCCTTTCCCTCATTTTTAAATATGTTATTACCGGTTCAAAACCGAAAGCCGTGTACATGCTGGACTCATATAATTTCTTCAGCCTCGCGCTGGATTCCTGCAGCCTGGAACTCACCATGCTATCCAGGCCGCCCGTTTCCGACTCATACCTGTCAACCAGAAATTTCTTTTCCAGCGTGCCGCCATCCAGGGCTATCCTGGAAAAAAAATCGGCTTTCCTCGAAAGCCTCCTGCTCCTGGCAAGGCTCCTGAGATTGTGGATATCGATCTCGGTGCGGAAAACCTCCCTGACAAATTCCCTGGACGGGAACTCGGTTCCGTTTATCTCTTCCATGCTCAGCCTGTATGCATCGGCATCGAGCACCGCGCCCGCATTTTCGGGCTCCGCTCGCAGCTCTTCTATCCTCGCGCTCATTATTTTTCTCAGCATCGGGCGCAGGCCGGTAAAATCGCTGCTTTCCATGGCTGATTTTATTTTCCGCGCGGGAACCGTCCCGATATCAGAAATACCTTCGTCACCCATGCCTTTAAGCGCCGCCCTGATGTTCTGCAGGTCATATTTGATAAAAAACAGCTCCGCAATGTTCTTTTCCAGCGCCAAGGAAAGAACAAGGTCCCTGGTATACCTGAGCTCGCTTAAAAGGAACGCGTTTATTTCCCCGGCATCGCCGGCGTTTATATCCCCTGTCTCCTTCAGGCCCCAGCCCTTTGTTTCCTGCCAGGCCCCCGGAACATCGGGCGCGTCCTCCATCCTCCGGATCTTTTCCCCGGACAGAAGGGATTTTTCCAGGACCCTTATCCTTGCAACAGCGCTTGCGTACCTCAGATCCTCCATCGTGCCTACCTCTGCCATTCTTTTATCTTGGCTATATATTTCTGCGTCAGCTCTTTTGCTTCCTCGGTCGTCTTGGCTTCCGCGTTAACGTGAAAAAGGGCTCTGTCCTCATCAGGCAGGATTATGACCCATGGTATACCAAGGCTTTCACCCTCGTATATCTTGATGCCTTCTATAAGGTCCCTTTTCCTGTTCTTTGTTTCCTCTATGAGCAGGCGCATTATCCTGCCCTTGAGCTCCCAGGGGCAGAACACATGCTCCCTGACCATCGAGATCCTGGGGATCTCGGAAACAAACCTGCCGGGCATTCCCCCGGTCCTGGCAAGCATTTCAAGTATCTTGCCCAGCGAAAACATGGTGTCGAAAGCCGGCTGGAATTCGGGAAATATATACCCGCCCTTTATCTCGCCGATAAAACTTATTTCCTTCGTGCTCCCTGCCGCCATCATGGAGTGTGAATTGGTTTTCGTGCGCACCACGGTAGCGCCGTATTCCCTGCCCATTTCTTCAATGATATGCGACGCTGTGACAGGCACGGCTATCGCGGGTTTCGTATAGGTCTCCATCACGAGCCTGCTGACCAGCGCGAGCGAAAGATCGCCTGACAGGACCTTCCCCCCCTCATCCACCAGGAAGACCTTCTCGGCGCCCGCGTCGAACATGAAACCTATATCCGCCTTGAGCGTGACCACGATATTAGAAAGCTGGTTCAGGGAATTTTCGAATTCCTCGGCGGTTTTCGCCGTCTTCCTGTCATCCACGTAGGCGTTCAGCGCGATAACCTCGCATCCGAGCTCACCGAGCATCGAAGAAAAAACGCTTCCCGCGCTGGAAAAAGCGTAATCCACCACTATCTTGAATTTCCTCTTTTTTATCAGGCCTGTGTCCAGCTTCGAAAGGAAACCTTCCCTGTAATACTCTATGACGCGTGAAGGGACCTCAAGGCTTCCGGTTTCCTCGCTGCTTGCCCTTCGGAAATCCTCGCGGAAAAAAAGCCTTTCGATCGCTTTTTCCTTTCCCGAGGAAATATCCATGCCGGAAGGCTCCAGGAACTTGACATCCATCAGCTTGGGGTCATAGGGAGACATGCGCACGTGTATCCCCCCCGCGTATTCGCCGGAAGTGCGCATTATGTACCTTACGACCGGCACCGGCATATCCCTGATATCATCCACGTTCACGCCCGTGGAAAGGAGGCCGGAAATAAAAGAGCGCTTTATCATCCTGGATGAACGGTGGCTGTCCCGGCTGGTAATGACCGCCGAGCCTTTCTTAAGGGAAGCGCCGTATGAGGCTCCGAGCTTTGCCGAGAATTCAGGCGTTATCTCTATGTTGGACAGGCCTGTCACGCCGTAGATGCCGAAAAGCGACTTGGACCATTTCTCGCCCCAGACAAGGCTGGTCGAGACTATCGCCTCTTTCTCAACGATCTTGTGCGGCCATATCTTGACAGACTGCCTTATAAGGCTCTGGTCCCCTATCCTGCAGTCATCGGCAACGACCGCGCCCTCCTCCATAAAAACCTTGCTGCCTATCTTGCAGTTTTTTCCGATAATATTCTCTTTAAAATGCGAGTTCTTCCCCAGTATCGTGCCGTTCCAGATTATGCACCTGTTGACGACCGCGCCTTCCTCTATCACGCAGTTATCGCCCACAACCGAATCCCTGATTTCAACCCCGCTTTTTATCACGCAGTTGTCACCGGCTACAACGGTCCCCTTGAATATGGCTCCCGCCTCCACGGTAGTTTCGCTTCCTATCCAGACGTTACCCTCGCGCATTTTTTCCCCGGGAAGGTCCAGCCTTACCTCTTTTCTAAGCGCCTCGTAATGCGCAAGGCTGTATTCGGAAATACTGCCAATATCCCTCCAGTAACCGCTGGATATGAAGCCGTAAAGCGGCAGCTTATTTTCCATCAGGAGCGGAAAAAGGTCCTTGCTGAAATCAAATTCTTTCTTGTCGGGTATGTGGTTCAGCACCCCGGGCTGCAGGACGTATATCCCGGTGTTTATCGTGTCGCTGAACACTTCGCCCCAGCCGGGCTTTTCGAGTAACCTGTCTATCCTGCCGTCATCTTTTGTAATGACGATCCCGTATTCGAGGGGATTCTTCACCCTGGTCAGCGTTATGGTAAGAAAAGACTTCTTGCTTTTATGAAAATCCATTATTTCGGAGAGATCGAAATCCGTGAGTATGTCGCCGCTTATCACAAGGAACGGTTCATTCAGTAATTCCCGGGCAAGTTTTATGCAGCCCGCCGTGCCCAGGTCCTCCTCCTCTTCTATGTAGGAGATCTTGACGCCCCAGTCTTTGCCGTCCCTGAAATAATCCCTTATCAGCTCGCCCTGGTAAAAAAGCAGCATAATAATGTCTTTAAAACCATACCTGCGCAGAAGCTCCACCGTGTGGGCCATTATGGGCTTGTTCAGAACAGGGACCAAAGGTTTTGGTATGGTGGAGGTCAGCGGCCTGAGCCTTGTTCCGAAACCACCGGCAAGAACCATCGCTTTCATGCAATCTCCATTAAACAGATCCTGGATGCTGCCGCCCATGGCCTATGCCTGGGCGAGCCTCGCCCTAAGGTTTCAGGGCGGGGATGTTAGATCCTGGATTAAGGATTTATTTAAATAAAACTCCTTTAACTAGGATCCAGGATCCAGCATCTGTTTGTTATCATGTATAACGTCGGAAAGGCGGGCGAAATCTCCCATGCCCAGTTCCTCTGCCCTTCTGCGGGGATCTATCCCTGCGGCAGAAAAAAAACCGAGAACCTGCTTTTTTGTCGAAGATCCCAGCGGGCTTTTGACAAATGAATTAACGAGCATTTTTCTCCTGTGCCCGAACGCGGTTTTAATAACGGAGAAGAATAGTTTCTCGTCTTTCACGTTTACCGGCGGCCTTTCAAGCACGGTAAGCTTCAGCAGCGCTGAATCGACCGCGGGTGACGGCATGAACGAATTCCTGGGCACCAGCAACAGCATTTCGGGTTCCGCATAATACCTGGTAACGAGCGTGAGTATGCCGTAATCCTTTGAGCAGGGCTTTGCTGCCAGGCGCATGCCCACTTCTTTCTGCACCATTACAAACATGGTGCTTAACGGCGGCAGTTTCAGGCTGAGCAGGCGCATCAGAATAGGTGTTGTTATGTAATAAGGGAGGTTGGCTATGATCTTAACCGGTTTTTCCCGTTCCGCTGAAAAAAGGGGAAGCAGGTCGATCTTCAGGATATCCCCCCTTACTATCCCGACCTTGCTGTTCCCGCCGAACCTGTCCTCAAGGATTTTTATAAATCCCCTGTCAAGCTCAATGGCAAATACTTTTCCGGCTTTTTCCGCTATGAGCCCGGTCAGGATCCCGGGGCCGGAACCGATCTCAAGAACAGTGTCGTCGCCGGAAAGGTCTGCCGCCTGTATTATCCTTGAAACGACCGCGCTGTCAACCAGGAAGTTCTGGCCGAGGCGTTTCCTTGCGTTTAAATGGTATTCCGCTAATAACCGCCTTATCTCCTGCTCAAATGTTTCCATATTGGTTGCTGCTGCCGTAGGACCAGCAGGCTGTTTTTATTCTGTTTTTTTGGTGAGGGTGCTTCTGGAAGAAAGCCTGGCTGCAAGCTTTATCGCTTCGACCATGCTATGGTAATCCGCGGTCCCCTTGCCGGCTATGTCGTATGCCACGCCGTGGTCCACAGACGTACGTATGAAAGGAAGCCCTATAGTCAGGTTCACGGCCCTCCTGAAATCCAGCATCTTGATCGGGATCAGCGCCTGGTCATGGTACATGGCAACAACAACATCAAAATCCTTCTTCTTCGCCTTGACGAAAATGATGTCGGGCGAGATCGGGCCCGTCACGTTTATCCCGTTTTCCTTTGCTTCTTTTATTGCGGGTATTATTTCCTTTATTTCCTCCTGCCCGAATACGCCGGACTCGCCGGCATGCGGGTTCAGGCCGCTGACGCCTATCCTGGGATTCCTGATGCCGAAATAGGCTTCCATCACTTCCCTGGTCAGGTTAATCACCTTTAACACCTTTTCCCTGATCACGAAATTGCTGATCCTTTTGATGGGAAGGTGCGTTGTAAGGAGAACCACATATAAGCCTCCCCCCACAAACATCATCGCGTATTTCCTTGTATTGGTCAGCTGCGCAAGCAGTTCCGTGTGCCCGTCGAAATAAAAACCGGCTTTCCTGACCGCCTCTTTGTTAATGGGGCCTGTCACGATAGCATCGATCTGCCTTTTCATAACCAGGTTTGTCGCCTCTTTTATGTATCCCACTGATGCCCTGGCTGAAGAAAGATTTATCTGGCCTTTAACGATGGTCTCCATCCTCCATTCAGGGAAAAAAAGAATATCTATGCAGCCGTAATTGAATTCAGCCTGCTCGGGTTTTTTAACGGTATTTATAGACGCTCTCTTTTTGATTATGCGGAAAGCATCCTTCATCACCTCGGGGTCCCCTATAACCAGGGGAGAACAAACTTTGTATATGGATTTCTCCAGGAGGGACTTGGCTATAACTTCAGGCCCTATGCCCGTGCTGTCGCCCATTGTGATACCGACCACCTGTTTCTTCATACCTTTCTCACCTTCCTTGTAAAAACGATTACGGTGATTTTTAACTGCTGATTACGGTGATTATCTAAATTTAAATAATCACTGTCCCTAAAGGACCCCTGCGTTTTGTCCCGATTCTTATGTCGGGGCTGCAGGGGTAATCTCTTTCAGAATCCCGCCACTTCGGTCACCACTTCGGCGACCTGCCGACGAGGCATGGCGGGTCGCCGCAGGGGCGACACTGTAATTATAATTTGATCTCGATGATGGCTCTTTTTTTCAGTTTTTCAACCCATTTTCCGAACGCTTCGTTGAACTTCTGCTCGAAAATAATGTTGTTGATCTCTTCTTTTGCGCTGTCCAGCGGCTTCCCTATCTCATCCTTGTGCTGCCTGTAATACTCCCTCCCCTCCCCGCTTGTCACCTGTATCTTTCTTTTCACGTTTTTCTCTATAAGGCGCAATATTTTGACCTGCTTCTTCAGCGTTTCCTGCAGATCCGCAAGGGTCATGCCCTGCTTTTTCATCTCTCTGTCAAATTCATCCTTAGAGGGAAACTTATCCCTTATGTTCTGAAGCGCTGTTTTCAGATCGTCTTCCGTGGCTTCTATATCTTCCTTTTTCGCCTCCTGCAGCAATATTTTTTCCTCTATCATCTGGTCGAGTGCTTTCCTGGCAAGCTCGCTCTCACTGCCGGTTATCCTGTCTCCCATCTGGGCGCGCGCGTTCCTGACATATTCATCAAGCTCGGACTTGAATATAACCTCATCGTTAACCTTTGCGACAATGCGCTCAACGACCTGGGCGGCGTAACAAACGTGTAACGTGTCACGTGTTACGTGTAAGATAAAAAAGAAACAAACTATACTAAAAACTATCAGAGAAATAAGTTTACGCATGTGTTTTCCTTACTGAAGAAGCTCTTGTTTAAGCTGAACATCAGCCTTCTTGCCAAGTTCCTCGAGGTAAGCCTCAAACAGCTTCCTCTGCTTCTCCTGGAACGCGGCGTTCTTTGCCTCTTCCTTTACTTCATCAAAACTTTTTTGGGAGCCTTCTTTTTTCTCCTCGGATTCTATAATGTGGTAGCCGTATGCGGTTTTTATGGCGCCGCTGCGCTCTCCGACCTTTAAGCCGAAAGCCGCTTCCTCGAATTCAGGCACCATCTGGCCCCTGGAAAAGAAACCCAGCTCGCCGCCTTTGTCCTTGGTGCCCGGGTCAATCGAGTACTCCGGGGCGAGTTTCGCTAAATCCTCTCCTTTTTTCAGCTTAGCAAGGACTTCATTGGCTTCGGTCTCGGCTTTTACAAGTATATGCCTTACCCTTACCTGTTCAGGCTCTCCGAACTCCTGCTTGTTCGCGTTATAATAGCTCATAGCCTCGGAGTCGTTTGCTTCCAGGCCTTTCATCTGCCTTGTCAGCAGTTCCTCTGCAACAACCTGTTTCTTCAGGTCCTCGATCCTCTGGGTTATTGTCTCCGAATTCAATATACCCTTCTTTATGCCTTCCTGGTAAAGCAGCTCATTTTTAACAAGTGTATCCAGAACCCTTATTTTGCCTTCAGGGCCGAAAAGGCCGTACTGGTATTTATACTGGAAAGGTATCGCGTTCCACCTTGATTCAAATTCCTCCAGGGTTATGTACTTGTCATTTATCTTAGCCACCCACTTTTCCGGCGCCGCCTTTTTAGCAGTGCCTGTCTTGGTGCTTTTCTTTTCTGCGGCATTTACAACAACCGCGCCCAGCATAAAAACCCACACCAATCCTACCGCAATAAACCTTTTCACTTTGCCTCCTTATAGCATAAATACTATTATATATACATCGTTATTCATTATATATATAATTCATATATTATACCATATTTTACGTTGAAAGTCAAGAGAAAATCCCCTTTTTTACCCCTTTCCCCTCCGTTGAAAATCTGCTGAAAGAGTGTATAAATATAAGGAAATAAAAAGGGTCCCCTTTTCAGAGGACCCTTGTTAAAAACCACCGCAAAACCACAAAATTTAACCACACGATTGCACACGATTTACACGAAATTTATCTTTCACTTGTAAACTGTGTAAACTTTATAAACTCTGTAAACTGCTGTTACTGGATACTGGACACTAATTAGAACTTAGCGCCTACTGTTATCCGGTGGGTATAACCCAGATCGCCATAAGGGTCGCTGTCCCGATGAATAAATCGGGACGGTTTAGCGACGCCTGCGAGATGGTGAGCAGGCCGGATTCCACCGGGCATTCTCCATCCCACGTTAAAACTTAGCCCCCACGGTTATTCTGTGCGTATAACCTAAATCACCGTAAGGAACAAGCGCGTAGTCAATATTCATCATGCTTACCTTAAATCCGACACCGCAGGTAAGGCCTGAGAGTGCCCCCAAAGTGCTGTTTATCGCGCTGTTGTATTTGTAACCTGCCCTGACTGAAAACACCGGATGGAACCAATATTCTATGCCTGCGCCGGCAGCCCAGATACTGTCAAGAAGGGAATAATTGAAATCGGCCGCGAAAGTAAAGTTGCCGTCAGCGGATTTCTGGGATATTCCTGCCTTAAGGTTTGTGGGAAGCGGGCTTGCCACTGTCTCGAAAGCCGCCTGGTAACCCAGGTTCTGCAAAGCAACACCTACTGCCAGGCCTTCGGGAGAAGGCCTGAAAAGCACGCCGATATCAGCCGCGACACCCATCGCGGATTGGTCATCAAGCTGCTGGTTTATGAATTTTACCGACGCCCCGACAGCAAGCTTCTCTGAAAGGGACTTTGAATACGCGGCAGCAACAGCAAGGTCGTTTGCCGGAATAGACACGGAACTTAGCAGAACTCCTGCCGCATCCCTCCTCTCTATGCCGTCAATATACAGGTAGGTAATCCCCGCCCCTATCGTGCCGCCTAAAGCCTGCTGGCAATAAGCAAGGTACTCGTACCTGATCGACTGGAACCATTCTGTATGGACGAAGCTCACCTGTTTTCCGTCTGCAAGCGCCAGGCCAGCCGGGTTCCAGTAAAGCGCGTTTATATCGTCTGCCGCTGCCACGAACGCCTCACCCATGGCAACCGGGCGAGAACCTGCGCCCAGTTTCAGGAATGCGGCTCCTGTCGTGCCTGGCCCCCCGCAAATACCGTGTAACGTGTAAAGTGTAAGGTGTAAGGCAAGAATAAAAATAATCATTTTGACCTTTGTCCGAATGGATCCCTTTGGGGCATTTTGCATTTTGCATTTTGCATTTTGAATTTGTAACATATTCCCTCCTTCGAACTATTTTTATTCCAATTTTGCTCATGACTCATGACACATGACCCATGACTGCATTTAGAAGCTGTAGCTCGCGCGCGTGCCCAGGCTCCAGCTCTGGCAGCTGTTGGCGGAATTGATCTGGTCCGCGGAATTAATCCAGCCTGTCCCAACCGTAAGGGCCATCTCGCTGCTTATGTTATACGTGCCGTCCACGTTCAGGTTAATATAAAGGTTATCGGTTGTACCGGCGTCATCTATCCTGCGCGAAACGCTTGTAAATCCCGAAATGATGAATTTCTCTGGTATCAGCCTGTAATTCACGCCCGCGCTTGCACCCGCTGTCTGATCGGTCTTGGGAAGGTCTATACTGTAGAGCCGGGAATAATTCACTCCCGCGTTCAGGGAAATAATATTGTTTATCATGCGGTTGAAGCGGAGATTGCCTGAATAGCTTATGATATCGGACGACAGGTCAGTGATATCGTAAAATTCAGCGACCTGGTACCCGGCGGATATGTTGGTTTCCCATATTTTATGCGTTATCCCTATGGACGCGTTCCTGGTAACGTTGTTAACGAGCGACGCCGGATTACCCACCAGGCTGTTCCACGTGTAACCCAGAGTGCATACGGGAAATCCCCTGAACGCGACCGTGACAAATGAAGACAGGTTGTCTATCGCGGTAGTAACCTTTTCAGGGGCATTGCTAAGGTTATCGTTGAATCTGCCGTACATGAAATAGATCTTCAGGAAATCGAGGCTGTAATTAAGAAGCCCTTCTATCCCCGCCCTGTCGCTTATTGAATAAGAGCTGTTCAGCGAGGAAAAATAAGTGCCTACTTCCTTATAAGTTATGCCAGCCGTAATATCACCCAGCATCGCTGAAAAAGAAATCCTGTATGCGCCGTCGTCCAGCGCTGCCGTGTCGCTTGCCAGGTCTGCCGAATAACTGCTGTATGCGTATTCCCCGTCCAGCAGGAAGTTCCCGAACATAAGGCAGGAAACATCTGCTGCAAGGACCAGGTTTTTCGCCGGCGCCATAGAAACGGCGGGATCCGTAAGAGAACCCGGGGCATCGGCAGTATAAACGCATGAAACCCCGAATTTCATGTCTTTAACCGCTTCCAATCCTGCCCTGGCTCCGCCCGTATACCTTGCGTACGAACCGGACGCTGTATCAGTGCCCTGCCGGGCAAATACCGAAGACGCAAGTACTCCTGCCAGCTCTATCTTCCCCGGTTTGTATTCAACCATAAAACCCCTGACACCTGTATTATAAAAGGCAAGCTGTGAAAATACGGGCATAACGTCCCCGGCTGAAACGCTTAGCGCGGGCAGGCGGTAATTGAGCAGTATTGTGTTCAGCCTGAAGCCGTCTGTCGCAATCCCGGAATCAAGCTTAAACATCATGGGGTTATCAAAAGCCTGGCCCATCAGGCCCAGGTTGAAATTCCATAAGTAGCTGTCCCAGTTTTCCTCAGTGCTGTTCCTGTATGAAACCATGCCCTTGCCGTTCAGTTTTACGGGCAGGAGGAACGCTTTTTCCTCCTTGCGCGCGATCGAACTTACGGTGTAACTCAGGAAATCGCTGTACAGTATCCTCTTATTTTCATAATTCACTATTATCCTGTATTTATACATGCCTTCATATTCATCCTGCGGAATTGCATACGGCAGGTATATTATAGCCATGCCCGCGGAGCCTACCGCTACATTACCGAGTATCTGGTCGGTCTTGGCCAGGTATTTCTCGCGCGCGTCGTATATTTCAGCGTAGATCGAGTACCTGTTTGCCAGCCATGTCTCGCTGCCTGTGTTTAAAATAACCACCTGGAACGTTATTTTATCCCCTGCTTTCACGGGATCAGGGAAGGCAACAGACAGCTGAAGCTCTGCCTGTTTAATGGCCATGGCCGCCGGCGGTGCCATCATAACACCCAAAATAATAAAAATCATTATCCGTTTCATTTGCTTTTTGACTGTATAACTTGTGAGCTTACAAGCTTATAAGCTTATAAGCTGTTTTAATTTATTGCGTTTCCTGCCTTGTCCCGCCCTTTGTTTCAATTGAGTATTTGGCGGATTCCTTTTCCTTGCCCTCAACGTTCTTTGCTTTTATGGAATATTTTATAGTGCCGCCCGGCTTTATACCTGCCTCAGGCGCAGCCGCATCTTTTATTTTATCCATTTCCTTTATGAAATCATCCCACTCCCCGCGCTCCTGCCGCTTGATAGGTTCGGGCTGTGATAAAACAACGGGTGTTATATTAACAGCCTGGTTAGCGGAAAGCATCAAGGACTGCGCTTCTTCCATCCTGGCTCTTATGGTGGTGATCATAGCGCTGCCCTCAAAAAGCAGGACCCTCATGTTCTGCTCCACGTCAACGCTGACGGCCATTACCGTGCCCCTTACGCCTACAGTGGCGGACGTGCTGAGTATCTGGAACTTGGAACCCGCGGGCTGGGGTGTCACGCTGGTCCAGACCTTCCCGATAAGTACTCCGAAGGAAGTATTTCTGGCCCCTCTTTCCTCGCTAAGGTCCCTTATTTCCATAACAGACCTTTCCTTTAATCTCAATATACTATTATCATCAAGCACTATTTCCGCCGAAGATTTGGCTGCCGTCCTCACTTTGTCCTTCACGTAAAGCGGCATTTTGATCTTTACAGGTTCCCAGCTGTCTTTCTGGCTTCTCTGCACCTCCACTTTACCCGAGAACAAAGATAACGTGGCTATCCTCGCCGCTTGCGCAACTGTGTCAACCATTATCAAAAATGCCAATAGGTTGATCAGGATTAACCAATTTGCAATTTGCAATTTGCAATTTGACTTATTGTTTGATTGTGGCTTCATAAACTCCTTCCTTCTGGTCCCCGCTCACCCTGTTCATTTCTATTGTCCTGGCGCCTTCTTCTCCGGGGAGCTGGTAGAGTATTTCGACTTTGTCTATGCCTTTGGAATCCTTGATCCTGACCTGAACAGTGATGCTTTCACCTAAATAAGGATCAGCCGGGCTGTAAGAAGGATCCGCGATGAGCAGAACTGCTTCCTCTCCGAGTTTTACCAGGACAACGTTATTGCCCGTGCAGGCCTTTCTCTTTTCCAATCTTATCAAAAGAGAAGACGGGACTTCGAATCCTTCTTTTACCGTCCTTATCGTGTATTCCCCAAGCGGCAGGTTTTCTATCTTGTAATGCCCGCCATTGTTTGTCTTGACTTCACCGCTCACAGGGCCTGAATAGAACACCGAAACCCCTTCCACCCCCATGGGCGGGCTTTCGCTGTCAGTGATCCTTCCTATTATTTTCGCTTTCTCAAGTTCAATTTTCAGCGCCGCTGTCAACAGGTTGTTCTTCTGGCTGTCGTCGGCGAAATTTATCATTCCGGAAATAACCACATTTATGGCTTCCTTGGCACCGAGAAGCTGCATTGCCTTACTGCTGCAGTCAAATGTGACCCTTTTTGTTTCGTTGACCTGGATCACGTCTATGGTTTTGGCCGAACCTACCTGTTCTCCGTTGAAATAGACCGATAGCGGTATGTTGTATTCGGCCTTGCCTCCCGCGTTCTTCACGTCCGCGAAAATGAATATTTCCTCTTTCTCACTGTCTATCAGCATGCCGATCCTTTCCACGAGCACGTCCGAAGCAATAGCTTCCTTCAGGGTGAAACTGAAAGGAGCGCGCGAGTCAAGTATCTTGTTCCCGAACGCGTCCAGCCCTTCCACCTTCCACCAGTAAACTATTCCTGATGAAAGCTTCTGCCTGGGGTCTGCAGGGAAAGCCGGGTATTCAACGCTTGCCTGGTCTGTTTCCGTGCTCCAGATGGGGTTCATGAACCCCGAATTATCGTCAAATAATATCCTGTATTTGTCCGCGCCGGACGAATACCACCTGAAAACAAGAGGGTTATCAGCAACGTCTTTCATCGCGTTGGGCGGGTAGAAAAGGTCGATGACCCCGGGCAGTATCCTGAATCTTCTATAATCCGTGACTGTCTCTGTATCTGCCTTAGCTACGCCTTGAAAAATATAAAATCCTGGTTTTGTATAAAATAAGTTGACCGGCACCTTCAGGGAAGAAGATTTATTTCCCGCACCCCCGGGAGCGGAATTACCTAAGTGCGTAAAAACGGGGTGCTGCTTTTGCGTATCGCTGGGCTCATAAATATAAAATTCAAAATAAACCCTCCCCACATTTGCATTATTATTATAGAAGGATATTCCCAACCCTATCTGCCCGCCCTCTGAGAACGAAGCAGTCGGCTTACCAAACCCGTCAATGGTCTGCACCGCCATCTGCGTTATCGCGCATTGCCCTGCTGTCCCTAACGCGATCAGCATTGCCATCAGAACCCAAAATAACATTTTTTTAGTATCTTTCATATTTTTCCTTAAAACCCTCAGGGCTGAAGCCCTGAGTTACGTAACTCAAACCTTTTTGAAAACCCGCAAATCTTTCAGGAGGGAGGTTTGAGACTACCTGATGATCATCAGTTTCTTCACAACCGACTTGCGCTGACTTGTTAATTTATCCGTGGCAACAACCTGGTACAGGTATACGCCGCTTGCGACCTTTTCGGTCAACTCGTTGTCGCAGTTCCATACTTTAGTATGTATAGTTCCCGACACTCCACCGTATAACCATACGAATGTTTTTACAACTTCTCCGTCGAGCGTGAATATCCTTATTTCAAGGTCTGCGGCAGTATAGTCGCAGTAGAATTCGATTGTCGCTGAACCGTTCTTAACCGGGTTGGGATAACTCTTCACCAGCGTTTCAGGCAGGGCTTCAAACGTGAAGTTAAGGTTAAGCAGCTGGCCTTCCCTGAGCGTTACCCTGACCGTGTTGCTCCAGATATAACCGTTAAACGCCCTTGCAGTGAATGTTCCGGGCAGCAGGTTCGGGATCGAGTACCTTCCGATAGCGTCAACAGGAACCCTGATAACAACTCTTCCCCTCTGGGAGAGCTCAACAATGCCGTCTGATTCCGCCGAGAACACTTTGCACCCGAACTTGAACGGCGTTACCCTGGCTTTGACTCCCGCGACCAGCCCTGAGATCTCGCCCAGCTTGTATTTGATCGACAGGGTGTAAGTCAGGCCCAAAGTCCCGGTGCGGATGTCGCTGGACACGCTGGAAACTATGTCATTAGCGATCCACGTTGCCACAACGGAGTATGTACCGCTATTAAGATCCATGAACCGAATGTACCGTCACTGTAGGTTGCGGCAGTAGCGATAATCTCCGTATTTTTCATAATGTCAATGACAACCGCGGCAATGGGCTGCAGATAAGTGTATGTATCGTATGGATCAGTGTCCTTGAAAACCGCGCCGCTTATGGTGCCCATTACCTGCATGATATTGTCCGAATACACAGCAGACAGGTTGCCTGCTTTATCCATGAACTTCACGTATACTGTCCTGGTGCCGTCGCCTGTAAGCAGTGTCCAGGAAGCCGTATTGGCGTATGCAACCGTGCTGCTTGCGCTGAAGTCAGCGTAATTGCTTATGACCATCGTGTCTATTGATGTAAGCGTGTCAGAAGCACTGAGCGAAAGCACTACGTTCCTTGAGTAAGCATAGATCGAATAGGTATCCGTGATTATGCTGACACTGCCCGTGACGGGCGCTGTGAGGTCAACGTATATGCTGTCGCTGAACACCGCTGAAACGTTTCCGACCCTGTCAATGAATTTAACGTGAACGGTGTTAGTTTCTTCCGCGCCTGACAGCGTCCACGGAGCTGAAGCGCTGTAAGCGACCGTGTTTGAAGTTTCGAAAGCCGGGCTGTTGCTGATAACTATCAGGTCAACGCTGACCATCGTGTCAGCCGCGGAAAGGTTCAGCGTTACGTTTTTCCTGTTCGCGAACAACGCGCCGCTGTTAATTGAAACAGCCCCCTGCGGGGCGGTTGAGTCAATAAGGACGCCTTCGATCTGCGAGGCCGGTATCAGGGACGCGTGCAGCGCTGAGATCGTGGGGCTGTTCTCAACAAAGTCTTTGAAGTAGAAGCTGACTGATCCTGCCTGCATCGTGAACACAGAATCGCTGAGCGTGCTCCAGGTGACGCCGTTGCGCGAGAACCGCCCTGTGCCCGAGCTTGAACTGAGGGTTACCGTGCCGCTGAAGGAAGCGTCCGTGTTGCCCAGCGCGTTCTGCGCCTCAACCGTGATGCTGTTGCCAAACATTATGCCTGAGGGAGAACCAACGATAATAATGCGTGAAGGAGTAATGAATTTGAGTCTGGATACGGTTGTATCAGGCACAAGCTGGGCATTCAGCATATTGCTGCCGATCGACCCAGCAGGAAGCTTGTTGATGTTGGAGTATGAGCAGCCCACGTAATTTGAGACGTTCCCGTATCCGGGTCCGGCAAAGCATAACAGTGCCAGGCCGCAGCATGCCGCCTGCAGGATAATCCTGAGCCCAAGATTTGGGGCTTTTTTACAAATCATCTGTCATCTATGCCATCCTATTAAAATCCTGATCCTGATTAATCCTGAGAGGAGCCCTTGCGGGCATCCTCCCAAATTCTTTGAATTACCCCGCGGCAAGCCGCGGGGAGTCTTATGCTCGCTTCGGCTTGAAATCGAGCCGAAGCTGCGCAGGATTGCTTACGGCAATCCTTTAAGGATGAGGGGCAACGGCCTCGTTTCCCCTCTTCTCCCCTTCAGGTAAGGATGATTTGTATCCCCGCGGCAAGCCGCGGGGGGTTAAATCATATTTTTGCTAAAGTTTTTTATTTTTATGGATTTAAG
>MNUP01000104.1:0-1043 GCA_001871075.1 Candidatus Desantisbacteria bacterium CG1_02_49_89 | reverse complement strand
AATTCCTTTAGTCTCCTTATCTAATTTTATCATCTCATCCAGAATTTCTTTAGGTTTACGCAGAGCGGTTTCATCTTTTTTATGTGGGTTCTTTACTGAAAGGTCATAAGTGGTGGTATTCACATCATCAGCCTTCACTAACCAGGAATTCTCTGAATCGGCCTTGGCTTTCTGTAATTTCACAAACTCAGCCAAATCACTTTCGTTCAGCGGATTTGTCTTGCCAAGATTTCTATCCAAATTAAGCTGATAAAACCAGACTTTGCGTGTAGGCACTCCTTTTTCAAAAAAAAGTACAATTGTTTTAACACCTGCACCGGTAAAGGTACCACCGGGCAGATCCAGAACCGTATAAAGATTGCAGCTTTCCAGCAGCAGTTTGCGCAAAGATACGGAAGCATTATCGGTATTAGAAAGAAAGGTGTTTTTAATCACAACACCTGCCCTGCCACCCGCTTTCAGAATCTTAATGAAATGCTGAAGAAATAGAAAAGCGGTTTCGCCGGTTTTGATAGGAAAGTTTTGCTGCACCTCTGCGCGTTCCTTGCCGCCAAAAGGAGGATTGGCAAGGATAACATCATAACGGTCTTTTTCCTGTATATCGGCAAGGTTCTCAGCTAATGTATTGGTATGCACAATATTAGGCGCTTCAATGCCGTGCAAAATCATATTCATTATGCCGATGATATAGGCAAGTGACTTTTTTTCCTTGCCATAGAAGGTTTTTTTCTGCAGAGTTTCCGCGCCTTTGGTAGTCAGATTCTTGCAGGCTTTCAGGTATTCAAAGGCTTCGCACAAGAATCCCGCTGAACCTACAGCTCCGTCATAGATTTTGTTACCAATTTCAGGCGCTACCACTTTCACGATTGTCTTTATGAGCGGCCGGGGTGTGTAATATTCACCGCCGTTCCTTCCGGCATTTCCCATATTCTTGATCTTGGCTTCGTATAGGTGCGACATCTCGTGCTTTTCAGTATGGGAACGGAAACGAAGCTCCTCAATATAGTTGATGACTTCACGCAGATTATAACCGCTCTGAATCT
>MNUP01000090.1 GCA_001871075.1 Candidatus Desantisbacteria bacterium CG1_02_49_89 | reverse complement strand
TAACTATCAAATACGATTCAGGCGGCAATACCGTCTGGGAGAGAAGATACAACAGCGGGAACGTTGATTCCGGCCAAAAAATCGCCGTAGATGCCTTGGGAAACGTTTACGTGACCGGGTATTCTCACAGCGGCGCGGACTTTGATTAATTGACGATCAAATACGATTCAAACGGCAATACAGTCTGGCAGAAAAGATACGATAACGGGAAGAACGATTACGGACGCAGCATTACAGTTGACGGTTCAGGCAATGTCTACGTAACCGGGTCGTCATCAAAAACACCAAGTATTTTATCGGATTACCTCACAATTAAATACGATTCAAACGGCGAAACTCTCTGGCTTAAGAGATACGATTATCTTGACAACGACCATGGTTATTGCGTTACGGTTGACGGCTCAGGCTGTGTTTACGTAACCGGAGATTCGTTCAACCCGGACCCGTTCCCCGGAGATTATGATTTTCTTACTATTAAATATAATGCAGGCGGAAACCAGATCTGGCAAAAAAGGTATGACGGGGGAGATTATGACGGCGGCCGCGGCATCGCGGTAGATTCTTCCGGCAACGTATATGTGGCAGGATATTCTGACAATGCTTCAACATGGGATTACTTCACCATAAAATACCGGCAGTACTGATTTCAGCTGAAAGCTGAATGCCGGAAGCTGAAAGTTAAAAACAGGTATGGAAGACAGTAAAAAAATAGGGAGGGAACGATGAAGTTATTCGGTAAAGGTAAAAGATGGCAGGCCCTAAACTATTCGCTTCGCTCAAGTTCAGGGCAGGGAATGACAGAGTACATACTCATCATCGTGCTCGTGGCAGTGGCGGCGCTTGTAGTGGTCTCAAAGTTCGGCAAGCAGATCGCCGGGATGTTCACCAAGTCAAGCGAGAAGATAGAGTCCACCACGAAGGACGCTTTCGGGAAAAAATAAATAAAGTTAGCCGGTTTGCCGGTCAGCCGGTTCACTGGTAGAAACAAGTGAGTAATTTAATCATGCCGCGATATCAAAAAGGACAAGCGCTGGTTGAAACTGCGATAGCTTTTCCTTTGCTGCTGCTTTTTATAATGGGTATAGCCCAGTTCGGGCTTATTATTAACGCGTATTCGGTTGTGAACTACGCGGCGTTCTGCGCGTGCAGGAGCGGCATTGTCCACAACGCGGATGACAACCAGATGAGGCTGTCAGCTTCAACTGCCTGCGCCCCGATTGCCGGAAATCTTGCCATAGCTTTAATATCAACTTCAGTTGAAAAGGACCTGATGATCAGGCAGGGCACGATCCCGCTGACAGAACTTAAGGTTACAGTAACACATTACTACAAACTGCAGTTTCCGCTCGTGGGAAAGCTGTTCAGTTTCTTCTGGGGCGGATTGGGTATCCAGCGCATTCCTGTAAGGGCAAGCTGCGTTATGAGGATGGAGAACTAACTGCAGTGTCAACGTATCAGCGTGTCAACGTGTCAAAGATAAAATGCTCTGAAGGAGTTCCTTTGGAACAAAAGTCAAAAGTTTTAGATCTGCTATCGAGCCGGAAGGGGCAGGTGCTGGTATTTACGGCGCTGATGCTGCTTGTGCTTGCGATGTTCTTCCTGGTAACTTTTAACACGGGGAGAATGGTCGCGCAGCGCATAAAAATGCAGAACGCGATTGACTCCGCGGCGCAGACAGCCGCGCTCTGGCAGGCAAGAGGCCTGAACTTTGAAGGTCACCTGAATTTCATCCAGGAAAGCCTGTTCCTGGCGTATTTTCCCGCCCTTGTTGATCCGCCGGCAGCCGAAAAAATACGCCAGGCATCCATTAAGGTTTCAATGCTGCAGGAAAAAATAGCAAATATGTTCCCAGGTATTGCGATGGCTTCCGCATTCATGGCTGCAAAGAAAAATGGCCTTGACGCTGCCTGGCCGGTCAACGACAAGGATTTCAGAAAAGCCCTGTCCCTTGGGGTGAAAAAAACAAAGAAGATCGCATTTATGGAAAATGCCTTTACCATATACAAACTGGACTCGCCGAAATACTGGTCGCCGCAGGAAAGAAACGGCCCATTCGCTACAATATTCGGCTTCAAGAAAAAAGAAGAAGTTTTCGGGCTGGATATTATCGGTTTGAAAAACAGGCCTTTCTTCGTTGTCGCCAGCGCAAGGCCCAGGTTTGAAAAAGGGCAGCTTAAGAAAGACAAGGTGGTGGCAGGCTGGGGTGCCTGCCTGATGCCTGTGCGGGTATTCAACGGGGAACGAGGGCAGTTTATGGGCAAGCAGGTTTACCATTAAAATTCGTGTCAACGTGTCAGCGTATCAACGTGTCAACGTCAAATGAAAAATAAAATGAAAATATGAATAAATTCCTTAAATCTCTCAATCTTAAATCCTACAATCTTCAATTGAAACAATCCGGGCAGGCCCTGATTGAGCTGGCGCTGGTAATTCCTGTGCTGACGCTTATGTTCATGGGAATATATCTAATTGGCAGGCTGAACCTGGTCCAGCAAAGATGCGAAATGGCTGTGCGCCACGGTGCATGGCTTAAAGCGCATACTAACCTGAGCCACGATGAGATCAAAGAAAGAACAGGAATGTTTTTCACTGCCTTCGAAAAAGGCACCGAGGAAATGCTTGTGGAATTGGACACCAAAAACTCTTCTTTTATCCCGGTTGATCTGCCGGTGCTTGGAGACATGCTAAACAAAATGAATGGTTCCTATAAGGTTACAATGACATACGGAACAAAAACACCGCGGTATTTCGCAGGCATTATACCTTACTCGGTTCCCATAAAGGCCGAATGCAGCATGGCGCGCGGCTCCTGGGCGAATATCGGACAGACCATAATGGGATTTTTCAAAACAGAATAAATCCAGTAAAAAATCTCGCTCAAAGGAATTTACATGGAGAAAAAAAGAATATGGTTCGCAGTAATAATTGCCGCGGCAGCGGTCCTGCTGCTGTTTGTTTACATGCAGCAAAAGGAAAAGCAGGTATTCGGAGGCTCCGGGGTAGAAGTCCTGGTAGCCGCGTCTGACATCCCCAGGGAAACGCCTATCCAGGCAGGCAATCTCGCGATAAGAAAGGTGCCGTCCGGGTTCGTCCATCCCCACGCCATATATCCTGACAGCAGGGACGTAATACTCGGACAGCCCGCAAGATACACACTCTTAAAGGGCCAGCCGATACTGTGGTCTGACATAGGCAAAGGGGAAGGCGGGTTCTCGGCAGCCCTGAATCCGGGCGAAAGGGCAATGGCGATCGCAGTTGATGAAATAACCGGTATCGCCGGAAGCCTTAAGCCGAATGACAGGGTGGACGTGCTTGGAACGTTTGAATCAGGCGGCAGGACCATAACAAAGGTCATTCTGCAGAACGTGACCGTTATAGGCGTTGGCACCAAAGTATCAAGCAGCGAAAACAAGGATGAAGCGGAAATGAACATGATAGGTTCAATGCTGCAGGGCGCTTATTCTTCAGTGACAGTCGCGGTAACGCCTGAAGAAGCGGAAATGCTTGTTCTCGCGCAGGAAAGGGGCAAGCTTGCCCTTGTCCTGAGGAATCCCGCGGACCTGGACGTGAAAGAAAATCTGCCGGAGGTCAGCCTGGGCTCAATACTTGAAACCGAAAGAAGGCTGAATGCCCAGAGAAAAGAAAGGCAGGTTGAACGGACCGAGATCATAAAAGGCGGAGTGGCGGAACAGAACCAGTAATTTTCGATAAAATTATGAGTTATGAATTATGAGTTATGAGTCAACAACAAGGTATTTTTAAAAATATGATGAGTAATTATTTAACTTGTTACTTGACGCTTGTTACTTGTTACTTTAAGGAAAAGGGAGACAGAATGAAAAAGAAATATTTGTGCTTGGCCGTTATCTGTATTTTATCAGGCACTGCAATCCGGGCGCAGGAACGCCAGTCCATAGAGCTTGTTACAGGACAGCAAAGAGTTGTAGAGGTTGATTCGCCGCAGAGGATAGCCATAGGCAATGAAAGCGTGGCGGATGTTTTCCTCACGTCCAACCGCAAGCAGGTGCTTGTGACCGGAAAGGGCATTGGCACTACCGACCTCGTGATCTGGGACAAGGACGGGAACAAGGAAACCAGGAGGATCACGGTCTGGGAAAAGGACCCGAAATCCACCGCTGACGAACTGAAGCAGCTTCTGGGAGACATAGACGGCATCCAGGTAAAAGTTGCGGGCCCGAACGTCATTATAGAAGGCGAGCTTTTTAAGCAGCCCGATCTTTACAGGTACAACCAGATCACAAAAACTTATCCCAACGTGATAGACCTTGTAAGGGTCAACCCTAAACTCAGGCAGATGGTTGAAATTGACGTCAAGATAGTGGAAATTGACGAGGAACTTATAAACGATCTCAACCCGATACCGCTGAGCGCAAGCTACGAATTTCTGAGTCCGCCCCCGGGTTCGCTTTATTCGGTTACGACAGGCATAGATTTTTCCCAGCTGAATATATGGATAAAGGAAGGGAAGGCCAAACTGCTTGCCAAGCCAAGGCTTGTGGTCGCGAGCGGCGAGGAAGCGAGCTTCTTCGCGGGCGGGGAGATACCTTTCCAGGTCTCGCAGGGCAGTCTTGGCGGGGTTACCACGGAGTGGAAAAAATACGGGGTTAGCCTTAACGTCAAGCCGGGCATTGACCAGAGCGGCAATATAAATCTTGTTTTGAAAGCGGAATTCAGCAATCCTGACTGGGCGAGCGCGTCAGGCGGGGTCCCGGGTGTGCTTACCCGTTCAGCGCAGACAAACCTTCTCCTGCAAAAAGGGGAAACCGCGATAATAGCGGGCCTGCTGCAAAAGACGGTGTCGCGCAGCACGAGAAGAGTGCCTGTGCTGGGCTACATCCCGGTCATTAACTGGTTTTTCAGCGGCAGCTATACCCAGATAAAAGACACGGAACTTCTCATTTTCGTTACGCCTTACCTTCCCGCGGCGATCTCTGTTTCCGATTACAGGAAGATCAGCGCGGATGAGACACGATCCGACACGGGGGCCGGGCGTGGAAAATAATAATTCCGATCCCGTTGTTTTTTACAGGAAAGAGGAGGAAGCAGAGATCCTTGACGGCATAAAATCAAAGGTGCATAAGGAGCTTATAAGCAGGATAGGCGAGAAAAAGATAGAGCTGAACGAAAAAGACGAAGAGAAATTAAAGGAAACCGCGGTCATTTCGATAAACGACATATTAAATGAAATGTCGGGGACGATCCCCGCAAGGATGAACCGCGGAAAGCTCCTGAAAGAAATAATGGATGAAATACTCGGTTTCGGGCCTCTTGAGGACCTTCTCAAGGACCCGCAGGTTACCGAGATAATGGTCAACAGCAAAGATAAGATATACGTTGAAAAGAGCGGGAAGCTGGAACTTTCGCACAAGAAATTCGTAAGCGACAGGCAGATAATGAATGTTATAGAAAGGATCATAACGCCCATAGGCAGAAGGATAGACGAAAGTTCCCCCATGGTTGACGCAAGGCTGCCTGACGGCTCAAGGATGAATGCCGTAATACCGCCTCTTTCCCTGCACGGGCCGGTGATAACGATACGCAAGTTCTCGAAGGATATCCTGGGCATAGACCAGCTGATAAATTCAGGGTCGATCGGCAAAAAGATGGCGCAGTTCCTTGAGCTATGCGTGCTTAACCGGTGCAACGTGGTTATCTCAGGAGGCACAGGCTCAGGTAAGACAACGCTGCTTAACATCCTTTCAAATTTCATTTCTCCAAAAGAAAGGATCGTGACAATAGAAGATTCAGCCGAACTGAAACTTTGCCAGGAACACGTTATATCGCTTGAATCCCGGCCTTCCAATATAGAAGGGAAAGGGCAGGTTACGATCAGGGACCTGGTGCGGAACAGCCTCAGGATGCGGCCTGACAGGATCGTGGTGGGCGAAGTAAGGGGCGGGGAATGCCTGGATATGCTCCAGGCGATGAATACGGGCCATGACGGCTCACTTACCACGGTCCACGCCAATTCACCCAGAGATGTGATCTCAAGGCTTGAAACAATGGTGCTTATGGCTGGAATGGAGCTTCCTGTAAGGGCTATAAGGGAACAGATAGCCTCAGCAGTAGATTTGATAGTGCAGCAGAGCAGGTTCTCTGACGGCTCAAGGAAGATAACGAATATCACGGAAGTCACAGGGCTTGAAGGCGACAGGATCACCTTGCAGGACATATTTGTTTTCAAACAGACCGGGTTTGGCAAGGATGGAAAAGTTCAGGGTGATTTTGCCGCGACCGGCAACATCCCGAAGTTCGCTGAAGACTGGCGGGCGAAGGGGATTGAAATACCAACTGAACTGTTCAATGAATGAAAAACAGTCATTTGTCATTAGTCATTGGTCATTAGTTAAAAACTTGAATTAAAAACAGACTTTAGACAATTAATAACTGTTTCAAGATGAATATCGTTCAAATAAAAAATTGTTCAGATAAAAAAGTCGGTAAACATTTACCTTCAAAGAAGAGGGAAGGAGCAACCAATGTCGGGAGTCCTCGGGGTTTTTTCAACGGCGAAGAACGGGAATATCGCGGACGCGCTTTTTTATGGGCTGACAGCGCTGCAGCACAGGGGAGAAGCAGGGGCGGGGATATCCATAGCCAAGGACGGGGATGACCTGCTGACAAAAGACGGCACCGAACTTGTTTACTACCTTTTCAAGGACGAACTGAGCCTTCTTGACGCGGTTGAGCCTTACGCGGGCATAGGGCACGTGCTTTACGAAAGCACCGAAGGCCTTCAACCCACTGAAGCGTCCGGCCGAAGGTACAAGATCGCTTTCGCGATGGACGGCGTTCTCCTGGGTGTTGAAGGAAAGCACGACGTTTACGCCAAAAAGATCTTTCTTGAGG
Source organism: Candidatus Desantisbacteria bacterium CG1_02_49_89 (assembly GCA_001871075.1). Classification (GTDB taxonomy): domain Bacteria; phylum Desantisbacteria; class UBA1551; order UBA1551; family UBA1551; genus UBA1551. The sequence goes on along the minus strand of MNUP01000090.1, from coordinate 17,418 downwards.
CGCTTGAAAGGCAAAAAGATATTTTCAAAGCGTCAAAGACCCTGATGAACAAGCTTGCGGGCAAGGGCTCATACTGCATAACAGCCCTGGTCAAGGACAAAAGAGAAGTGAAACTTGTGGCAATGAGGGATCCCATGGGCATAAAGCCTTTCTGTTTTGGCAGGATAGACAGCCAGCTCCTGGTTTCATCCGAGTCAAAAGGCCTTTACGGAGCCGGAGCAAGGCTTGTGAGGGACATAGAACCCGGTGAAGTTATAGTTATTTCCAAGAAGGGCATGAGATCGAGAATTATGAAGAAGGAACCGCATATGCACTGCTGCTTCGAATGGGTGTATTTTGCCGACCCGACTTCTGTAATTGAGGGCAAAAACGTTTATTTCGTCCGTAAGAAGCTGGGAGAAATGCTCGCGGACAAGTATAAAATAGACACCGATGTGATAGTCGCATCCCCTGATTCAGGCAGGGGAGTGGCTCTGGGCTTCGCGCAAAGGTCAGGCGTGCCTTTCGAAGAAGCTGTTATTAAGAACCCGGGTGCGAAAAGGACTTTCCAGGTTGAAGATCCGGAAGAGAGGAAAAAAGCCGCGAGGGCGAAATTCTTCATCAACAAAGAAGTTGTTCGCGGAAAGCGAGTCGGCATAGGGGACGACAGCATAGTCAGGGGCACGGTTGTGCGGGATGGCACCATCAAAAAGCTCAGGATTTGCAAGGCGGAAAAGGTTTACTGCATAATTTCCTGCCCGCCGCTATGTTTCCCCTGTTTCAAGGACCCGGGCGGCACAAACTACGCGGCTTTCGGTATGTACAAGATGCCTGTTGAAAAAATAGGCAGGAAAGTCGCCAAAAAGCTGGGAGCTGACGGCGTGTGCTACCCCACGGTCCCGATGCTCGAGCAGGCAATAGGGCACAAAGGCTTATGCATGGCATGCCTTAACGGGATCTACCCGGTGGCGAGAAAATACATCAAAAAATAGCGGCTGGTTTAAATTCAATTATGAATTATGAGTTATGAATTATGAATCAAAAACAAGGAATTTAATTGCCCGCCCCTTTGGGGCGAGGTCTCGCCCCGATGAACATCGGGGCGGATAACTCAGGGCTTTAGCCCTGATATCAAACCTGAAGGTTTGAGTTACTCAAACAGTGTTTACCTGTGTTAACCTGTGGTTAAAATGCAGTCATTTGTCATTAGTTGTTAGTCATTTGTAAAAACCAAAGATTACTCTATGCCTCCGTGCCTCTGTGGTTAAATTTAGAGTCAAAGAGTCATAGAATCAGAGTGTCAAAGCAGGAACAAGGGCAATCTCGTGTAAATCGTGTGTAATCGTGTGGTTAAATTAGTTTTTTTACTTGCATTTTGAGCAAAAATCAATATAATATATTACTGAATTTCAAATAATACATTATGCAAAATTCAGTAATTCGTATAAAATGGACTTTAATATAATAAAGCAGGAAAAAATTGGCCTGGCAAGAACAGGCGTTATTAAAACAGAACGCGGCGAGATAAACACTCCCGTGTTCATGCCTGTTGGAACACAGGGTTCTGTCAAAACACTCAGCCCTGCTGACCTGTCTGAAATAGGCGTTGAAGCGATACTGTGCAACGCGTTCCATTTATACCTGCGGCCCGGCACAGAAATAATTAAGAAAGCAGGCGGATTGCATAGATTTATTAACTGGGACAGGCCCATAATAACAGACAGCGGCGGTTACCAGGTTTTCAGCCTGGGGACCCCGCGGCTTGGAAGCAGGCGCACAGAGTCGCTTTCAAAACCCGGAAAGGACGGGGTTGAGTTCAAATCTCCGATAGACGGGTCGGCTCACACGTTTACTCCGGAAAAAGTCATACAGATACAAAGCGATCTTGGTTCTGACATATTAATGCCGCTTGATCACGTGGTAGGTTACCCGGCAACCCGCGAACAGGCAAAGCTCGCGAACGACACCAGTATGGAATGGGCGATGAAAAGCCGAAGGGCTTTTGCGGGGACAGGAAGCAGGTCTTCGCTCTTCGGCATAATCCAGGGAAGCATTTACAAAGACCTGAGGAAGGAATCCGCGAGGATACTTTCTGAAGCGGATTTTCCGGGTTTTTCGATCGGGGGCTTGAGCGTGGGAGAACCTGCATCAGATATGTATTCAATACTGGAAGAAGTAATGCCGCTCCTCCCGGAGAATAAGCCCAGGTATTTGATGGGAGTTGGAACCCCGGTTGACCTGCTTGAATCGATCGAAAGGGGAGTGGATATGTTTGACTGCGCGCTCCCGACCAGGAACGCGCGCAACGGGTGCAGTTTCACAAGCGGCGGCAGGATAATAGTCAAGAATGCGGAATACAAAGACGACCCAAGGCCGCTTGACCCGGAATGCGGGTGTTACACCTGCAGGAATTTCTCCCGCTCGTATTTAAGGCATTTGTTCAATGCCGAAGAGATCCTGGCTTTGCGGCTCAACTCATACCATAACATTTATTTTTATATCAAGCTGATGGAAAAAGCAAGGCTGGCGGTCCAGAACAGCAGTTTTGCTGAATTTAAATCCGGATTTTTAAAAAAATACAATTCCAAGGAGTCTTTATGAAAAAGTTGATTTTAATAGCTCTGGTATTAACTTTTAACTTTTAACGTTCAACTTTGAACTGCGCTGCCTTTTTTGTTGGATTTGGCAGCGCTGGCGGAGCGGAGCAGGTAATCAGACAGGGGCAGGACGCGGGGGTAATTCCAAGAACTCCGGGCGAAACAACTCCCGGACCCGCACAACCGGGTGCAGAAATTGTGTGGCAGAGAGCATGGAATAGTGGAAATAACGATTATGGTTATGGCATCGCGGTTGATTTATCCAACAATGTTTATGTGACAGGGTGGTCTTATAACGGCACAAACGATGACTGCCTTACGATAAAGTATCGCCAGTACTGAAATACAGTGTCCAGTTTAAAACTTTGGAAGGTGAATCCAATGACTATAAAAATCCGTCCTCATGCTAAAGAACGAATGCAAGAACGTGGAGCAAAAGAAGAGGAAGTAATAAAAACAGTAGAAGTAGGTGAGAAATTTCCAGCAAGATTTGGCCGGACAGGATTTAGACACAACTTTGTTTTTGATGAAATGTGGAGAGGGAAGAAATACTACACAAAACAGATAGAAGTATTCGCCGTTGAGGAAGGGAAAGACTGGGTTGCAATTACGGTTTTGGTGAAATACTTTTAGGGGGTGAGATTATGGAAGTAAGTTATGACTCCAAGTATAATATCGCGTACATCAAGTTTAGGGAGAAATCTGGTGAAGTTGATACCATCAAAATAAGTGATGAATTAAATGTTGACATCTCCTCTGATGGAAAAATCTGTGGTATTGAACTGCTGAATGCAAACGAACAACTCCAGATTATAAAGGGTGGTAAATTTGTTTTAACTGATAAACTTACAGGTAAAACCGCACAATTATCTGTTAGTGCAGGCTAATTCTATTTCCCCGAATTCCACCGGCGCCCTACAATCTCAAAGGGATCTCATTGGGATAAACATTTTTAAAATCGCTCTAATCGTTTTTACACAGGAGGGTCAAATGAAAAAGTTAGTGCTGTTAGTGGTTTTAGCGTTTGCCGTGGTCTGCGGAATGTGGACAGTGGACTGTTTCAGCGCTGATATCAAAGGCAAGCTGGGCGTGGGCGCCAATTACCCGGGTTTACAGGTAAGGTACGGCATCACGGATAACATTCTTGTTGAAGGAAGGGCCCAGTTCGCGCTTAACAACATCACTGTCGGGGGCAGGGGATACTATAACCTGTTCGAGATACCCGGAAGCATCCCCATAACTATCTAAACAGGCGGCGAGTTTGACTGGATATTCTCCGACGTCCTTACGGGCGGCTTAGTCACAGGCGGGTTTGCGGGGGCAGAGTTCTTTGCGGCCAAGAATATAGCTATGGGCGGCGACGCGGGCATATACTGGGTCAGCCTTACCAGTACGATCGGCAGTTATGCGGACTGGGGACTTATATTCAACGCGGGAATGACGTATTACTTTTAACTAACGCATATGGCTCATCCCTGCCCCGCCACGAATATTGGCGGGCAATGCAGGGACCTACGGCCCAGAGCTGAAGCAATGGGCCTACTGTAGCTCATAGCTCATAGCCGGATACAGATCCTGGATGCTAGATCCTGGATGTCCCAAGGGGATTCCTTCGGGAAAGGAATTTATTTAATCTGTGTAATCTATTTAAAAATCTGTGTAATCAGTGAAAACATGATGAGAATAACCGGGGGCGAGTTCAGAGGCAGGAAGATCAAAACCCTTGAAGGAATCTCCACCCGCCCCATATCTGAAATGGCAAGGAAGGCCCTTTTTGACCTTATAGGGCCGCGAGTGATAGATTCCGCTTTCCTGGACCTGTTCGCGGGCACTGGCAGCGTTGGGATCGAGGCGCTCAGCAGGAACGCCGTGTCCGCTGTTTTTGTGGAGAACGCGGAAAAAGCGGTCCGGGTAATAGAATACAACCTTAAAACACTCGGCATCGGGGGCAGGTCATCCGTTTTCAGGAACGACGTTCTTTCCTGGCTGAACATTGCCGAAGCAAAAGGGGATGAGTTCGACATAATTTTTATAGGCCCGCCTTATTACAAGGGATACGCGGACAGGGTCCTTGATTCTCTCGAAAAAAAGAACGTTCTCAGAGAAGGCGGGGTGATCTTCGTCCAGCGGCATAAAAAGGAAAAAGTAATTATACCGGGCGGGCTTGCGCTTGCGGACGAAAGGAAATACGGCGACACCGTCCTTCTTATAATAAAAGTTAAGCCGGTTAAGCCGGTTCAGCCTTTTAAATCTCTTTAAATCCCTGTGAAAAAGGCGTTTGTCTTTTTATCGTTGTAATCGGCAGTAAAAAATCGCTGTCATCAGGAGTACAAAATGAAAAAGATATTAAAGCTGGGGATACCGAAGGGGAGCCTTGAACAGGCAACCATTGAATTATTCAAAAAGGCCGGGTTTAACATTGTGGCTTCTTCCAGATCCTACACGCCGTACTGCGACGACCCGGAAATGTCCTGCAGGCTTATAAGGGCTCAGGAAATGCCAAGGTACGTTGAGATGGGAAAGCTTGACGCCGGATTGACCGGCAAAGACTGGATAATGGAATGCGGCGCGAAAGTGAAGGAAGTGGAAGACCTTACCTACGCGAAAAGCGGGTTCACGGCTGTCAGGTGGGTCCTGGCAGTGCCTATCAACTCGCCGATAAGAAAAGTAAAGGATTTAAACAACAAAAAGATCGCGACGGAAGTGGTAAACGTGGTCAACAGGTTCCTGAAAGGGAAAGGGGTAAGGGCGGACGTGGAATTTTCATGGGGCGCGACAGAAGCAAAGGTCCCTGACCTCGCGGACGCGATAGTAGAGCTGACAGAAACCGGGAGTTCGCTTGCCGCGAATAACCTCAGGATAGTGGACACCGTGCTTGAATCCACCACAAGGCTGATAGCAAACCCGGGGTCCTGGAAAGACGCCTGGAAAAAGAAGAAAATAGAGAACCTGTCAATACTCCTGAAAGGCGCGCTGCTCGCAGGTGAAAAAGTAGGGTTAAAAATGAACGTATCCAGGGAGAACCTTGCGATGGTTCTGAAGATACTTCCGGCTATGAAAAACCCGACCGTCTCTTCTCTTACCAAGGGTGACTGGGTGGCGCTTGAGGTGATAGTGGACGAGAAGCAGGTCCGGGAGATCATACCCGCGCTCAAAAGGGCGGGGGCGGAAGGAATTATCGAGTACCCGCTTAATAAAGTAATACCTTAAACTCGTGCGTCGTTCATCGTAACATCGTTGGTCGTCAAAATCCTGCCGATGTTACCATGTTACGAGGTTACGATGTTACGGGATAAAAAATGACAAGCAAAGCGCTGATAAACGCTATCGGGAAAGCGGCGAACCTTAAGCCTAAGGAAGCGAAGATGATCCTTGACAGGATGATCGGCGCTATCCGGGAAGGGCTTAAAAAAGGCGAGACCATAGAGCTGCGCGGCCTGGGCACGTTTGAGGTCAGGCAGAGAAAGTCCAAACCGGCGCAGATAATGAAAACGAAGACCACTATCCGTATTCCTGCCCGGAAAGTCCCTTATTTTAAACCAGGGAAAATACTTAAAAGAATAGTCAATAAATAAAAAGCAGAAAATAGAGCAATAGATAATAGATTATTATTGGCGACGTACCCAAGTGGCTAAGGCTTGCCCGCCAAATCTTTAGTGGAGGGGAGAGGTCTGCAACCCGCCAATATTCGTGGCGGGCGAGTCCGCTTGTAAAATTGAGTATACATGATATATTATGTCTATATTTTAAAAAGCGAAAAAGACGGCAAGCACTATATTGGAATGACATCAAACCTTGAGCTCAGATTAGCAGAACATAATAACGGTAGTGTAAAATCGACACAAAACAGAACACCATTGAAAATTATTCATTATGAATCATATCCTGATAAAAAAGACGCAACAAAAAGAGAAAGATTTTTAAAGACGGGCAAAGGAAGAGAGTTTATAAAGTTAATTGATAATTAGCGATTCGGCGACGTACCCAAGTGGCTAAGGGAGAGGTCTGCAAAACCTCGATTCAGCGGTTCGAGTCCGCTCGTCGCCTCCATAAACCACTCCCCGCCACGAATGTTGGCGGGTCGGGTTCATGGCGGGTTGTTTGAAAGGCGGGCAGGCAGCGGTATTTATACTTGTAAACTTATAGACTTGTAAACTTTGTAAACTGTAATTGAGGGCGGGCATAGTTCAGCGGTAGAATGTTGGCTTCCCAAGCCGAAGATCGTGGGTTCGAATCCCATTGCCCGCTCCAGATTTTTCGCACAGCGAAAAATAGAGTCCCGATTTTACATCGGGACGGTCTATTGTTCAATTTTCAATTCGCTGCGCTCGCTACGCTCGGGTTCATGGCAAGCCATATATAATGGCTTAAATCATTATACTTAAGGGAGATGGTTTAATGAAAGTTATTAAGGGGAGCGTGACTGCCCCGAAGAGTTTTGCCGCAGCAGGAGTCCACAGCGGTATCAAGAAGAAAAGGAAGGACCTTGCCCTTATTTTCTCGAAGGTCCCCGCTGTCGCAGCCGCTGTTTTCACCACTAATAAGGTAAAAGCAGCTCCGGTGCTTGTAGATAAGCAGATAATAAAGAAGGGCGGCCCGGTCCAGGCAGTTGTAGCTAACAGCGGCAGCGCGAATGCCTGCACAGGCAGGCAGGGCATAAAGGACGCTGTGGAAACAATGAAATTCACCGCGGCTTTACTCGGTATCCCGCAGGACAACGTTTTTGTAGCTTCCACGGGCAAGATAGGCATGCCTCTGCCTCTTGACAGGATAAAATACGGGGTGAAGCTGGCTGCATCCATAATGAACGAATCCTATGCTTCCGGGACAGACGCCGCAACCGCGATAATGACGACTGACCTTGCCAGGAAGGAAATTGCAGTCGAGACAACGGTCAGCGGAAAGAAAATAAGGATAGGCGGCATCGTGAAAGGTTCCGGAATGATACATCCCGGAATGGCGACAATGCTCTGTTTTATAACTTCAGACGCGGTTATTGAAAGGAGGGCGCTGTCTTCAGCCCTTAAACAGTCTGTCGGCAGTTCTTTCAACATGATAACCGTGGACGGGGACAGGAGCACCAATGATACGGTGCTCGTATTAGCGAACGGAAGGGCAGGGAACAAGAAAATAACTTCAGGCTCTCCGGGATATGGAACATTCTGCCAGGCCCTTGAATACGTTTGTTTGCGCCTCGCGAAAGCCATCGTGAAAGACGGGGAGGGCGCCACAAAATTTATCGAGATAAAAATAAAGGGCGCGGCAAGCTTAAGCGACGCGAAAAAAACGGCTTTTTCAATAGCCAATTCCTGCCTTTTCAAGACCGCTATGTACGGCTCCGACCCCAACTGGGGAAGGATAGTTTCGGCTGTGGGCAACGCGCCTGTAAGTATGGATCCTGAAAAACTGAAGGTTTACATAAACGGGATACTGGTAGTGAAGAACAACGCTCCTGTTCCCGGGTCCAGGGAGAAAGCCAGGGAACTGCTTACCGGGAAAAACGCTGTGATCGAAGTGGATATGCAGACAGGGAAATCCGGCTGTGTTATATGGACTTCAGACTTGTCGACAAGGTACGTGAGGATCAACGCGGCCTACAATTAAAACCAATTATGAGTTATGAATTATGAATCAACTGCATGGAATTATATTTAAATTAAAAACCTTGTTTTTGACTCATAACTTATCATTCATAATTCATAATTTATTTTGACGGAGTCAAAATGAAGAAGGTAATAGAGCGGGCGAATATACTGATAGAAGCGCTTCCCTACATAAGGAAATTCCGGGGAAACACGTTCGTTGTCAAATACGGCGGGGCGGCGATGGACAAATCGGACCTAGCCGAAAAGGTGGCGCAGGACGTCATACTAATGAAATATGTGGGCATAAACCCGGTGCTCGTGCACGGGGGCGGGCCCGAAATAACCCGCGTGCTAAAAAAACAGAACCTGGGAACAAACTTCATCCACGGCCTGAGGGTGACAGACAGGCGGACCATGGAAGTGGTGGAGCGGGTGCTTGTAAAAAAGATAAACAGGAACATCGTCGATTACATAAACAAGCACAGCGGCAAAGCGATGGGGCTTAACGGCAGGGACGCGGGATTCCTGCTTGTGAAGAAATATATGCCCGGCGGGCTGGACATAGGGTTCGTGGGCGAGGTTGTAAAGGTTAACAGCAGGTTCCTCAGCGCGCTTGCCAAGGATTTTATACCGGTCATAGCTCCGGTCGGGGTTGACGGAAAAGGGCAGGTGTATAACGTCAACGCGGACGAAGCCGCCTCAAAGATCGCAGTGGCGCTGAAAGCGGACAAGCTCATTATGCTTACGGACGTGCGCGGCGTGCTTGATAAAAAAGGGAAGCTGATGTCAAGCATCAGCAAAAAGAACGCGAAGAAAGCTATGTCGGCGGCAGGGAAGGGAATGATACCGAAGCTCAAGGGGTGTTTCGAAGCAGTTAGCAGGGGCGTAAAAAAAGTGCACATAATAGACGGCAGGATACCGCACGCGCTGCTGCTTGAAATATTCACGGATGAAGGAATAGGAACCCAAATAACATAAAAACCGCTCATGGCTCATGGCTCATGGCTGATGGCTCATAGCTTAAGATAAATTCCTTAAACAGTTATTTTAAATAATCATTGTAATCTCAGTTTAAATCACTGTAATCGGAAAAAACATGAATGAAAAAGAGATAATCAAACTAACGGATAAATACATCTTAAAAACCTACGGCAGGAGCCCGGTCGCGCTCGTGTCAGGCAAAGGCGCCGAGGTAAGGGACGCCGGAGGCCGAAAGTACCTTGATTTCTTCTCCGGCCTTGCGGTCAACAACCTTGGGCAGTGCCATCCCGCAATCGTAAAGGCGGTCTGCGCGCAGGCGCGGAAACTTATGCACACGTCGAACCTTTATTACACGCAGCCGCAGGCAGAGCTCGCTCAAAAACTGATAAAGCTCTCTTTCCCCGGAAAGGTGTTTTTCTGCAACAGCGGGGCGGAAGCGAACGAAGCTGCCATAAAACTCGCGAGGAAATACGGCAATCCCGGAAGGAACGGCATTATAACAATGAAAGAATCCTTCCACGGAAGGACAGTGACAACCATAACCGCCACCGGGCAGACAAAATACCAGAAAGGTTTCCAGCCTCTCGCGCGGGGTTTCAAATATGTTCCATTCAACGACATTAACGCCGTTAAGAAAATGGCAGGCGGAAAGACAGTCGCGATAATGGTTGAGCCGATCCAGGGAGAAGGTGGGGTCAACATCGCGGAGAAAAAATTCCTGAAAGGGCTGAGGGAACTGTGCGATAAAAAGAAAATGCTCCTGATATTCGATGAGGTCCAGACCGGGATCGGCAGGACAGGGAAAATGTTCGCTTTCCAGCACTACGGCGCGGATGCGGTCCCGGACATGGTAACTCTCGCGAAAGCACTGGGCGGGGGGCTTCCGATAGGCGCTATGATCGTAAGGAATAAACACGCCGGGGTTCTCAAGCCCGGCATGCACGCGTCCACGTTCGGCGGCAACCCTGTTGTTTGCGCGGCTTCCTGTGCGGTCCTTGACACGATAAAAAGTGAGGGCCTGCTTGCAAAAGCCCTGTCAAACGGAAAATATTTCTTGCAGAAGCTCAATGAGCTGAAGAAAAAGCACGCGGTCATATCCGAAGTAAGGGGAATGGGTATGATGATAGGCGTGGAGCTGAAAAGAGAGGGAAAAGAGATCGCCGCGGCGTGCCTTAAAAAAGGATTGCTTACCAACTGCACAGCCGAAAAGGTCATACGCTTTCTGCCCCCGCTGATTGTTACCAAAAAACAGATAGACAAAGCGGTCAGCATCTTTGAAAGTGTGCTTAAAAATGCTCATAGCTCATAGCATATAGCACAGGGGCAAGATACAAGTGAAGGAAAACAGCTTTTTATATTAGATTGCTGACAACTCACAACACACAACTTTTTCTAGCGATGAACGATGCACGATGAACGAAGAACGGAATTTAACGGAGAAAACAATGAGGAAAAATTTGATATCGTTCGATGACGTTACAAAAGAGGAAATGCAGGAGATCCTTGACATCACCCAGTATATTAAGGATAAGCAGAAAAGGGGTGAGCTCTACGAACCTCTCAAGAAGAAAACCCTGGGCCTTATATTCCAGAAACCTTCCACGCGCACAAGGGTTTCGTTCGACGCAGGCATGTTCCAGCTCGGGGGCAAGGCGATAATACTTAACCTCGCGGACCTGCAGCTCAGCAGGGGCGAAAGCATTGAAGACACCGCAAGGGTCCTTTCCAGGTACATGGACGGGATGGTGATAAGGGGCGAGCATAGGTTCCTTGCGGGGCTGGCGAAAAATTCGACAATACCGGTGATAAACGGGCTTACAGAGAAATTCCATCCGTGCCAGATACTCTCCGACCTTTTTACTATAAAGGAAAGGGGCATGGAGCCGAAGGGCCTTAAAGTGGTTTTTGTGGGAGACGGGAACAATGTCTGCCAGTCGCTTATGCAGGGGGCGGCAAAATTCGGGATGAACATGGTATTTACCGGGCCGGAAGGATACGAACCGGACGGGAAAATACTGAAACAGACTGTTGCAGAAGCAAAAAAGAACGGCGGAAGCATAAAGATCGAGTATGATCCGGAAAAGGCGGTCCGGGAAGCGGACGTCATATATACCGACACCTGGGTCAGCATGGGCCAGGAAAAAGAAGAGGCGGCACGCGTAAAGGCATTCAGGCTGTTCCAGGTAAACGCAAAACTGCTTAAGAAAGCAAAACAGGATTGTATGATCATGCATTGCCTTCCGGCGCACAGGGGCCAGGAAATAACTTCCGAAGTCCTGGACGGGAAGCAGTCGGTTGTATGGGATCAGGCGGAAAACCGCCTGCATACGCAGAAAGCGGTCCTTATGCTGTGGCTTTCCAAATAAATAATGATTACACAGATTTTCGAAAAGATGATTACACCGATTGTTGAATTTCGCATAAACGCTCGCAAAAACATCTGAAAATCTATTTTGCGAAGTTCAATAATAATTATGTTTGAATCTGTGTAATCAATTGAGGAGACGAAATGAAAATTGCGCTGGCTTATTCCGGGGGGCTTGATACCTCAGTGGCGATAAAGTGGCTGAAAGAGAAATACGGTGCCAGTATAATATGCGTCTACGCGGATGTCGGGCAGGGAGAGGACATACTCAAGATAGACAAAAGGGCTATCGCCTCAGGCGCGAGTAAGGTATATGTTTCCGACCTGAAGGAGAAATTTATAAACGAATTCGTTTTCCCGGCCCTTAAAGCCGGCGCCGTTTACGAGAAAGGTTACCTTCTTGCGACAGCCCTTTCAAGGCCGTTGATAGTATGGGAGCTCGCGCGGGTGGCGGTCATTGAAAAATGCGGCTCCGCTGCGCACGGCTGCACAGGCAAGGGCAACGACCAGGTAAGGTTCGAGGTGGGTATTTCAACGCTTGCCCCGCACCTGGAAGTCATAGCGCCGGTACGGGAGTGGGAACTCGGGTCAAGGGACGAGGAGATCGAATACGCCAAAGAGCACGGCATTCCTGTCGACGTGACTAAAAAAAGCCCTTACAGTATTGACAGGAACCTTTGGGGCATAAGCATAGAAGCGGGTGTTCTGGAAGACCCTTGGAAAGAGCCGCCTGAAGACGCCTACCAGATAACAAAATCCCCGCAGGCCGCGCCCAATAAACCGGCATACCTGGTGATCTCGTTTGAAAAGGGGGTCCCGGTAAAACTGGACGGAAAACGGATGAAGCCGTCTTCCCTGATATGCAAGGTCGCGAAGATCGGCGGGGCGCACGGGGTCGGCAGGGTTGATATGGTCGAGAACAGGCTTGTGGGCATAAAATCGCACGAGATATACGAACTACCCGCTGCAACGATACTTAATACCGCGCATAAAGAGCTGGAAGGCCTTGTGCTGGACAGGGAAACAGCGCATTACAAGGAACTGGTTTCGCAGAAATATTCCGAGCTGGTATATTACGGGCTGTGGTATACGCCTTTGAAAAAAGCGCTGGACGCGTTCGTTAACGAAACCCAGAAATACGTGACAGGCGATGTGCGGGTAAAACTTTACAAGGGGACCTGCGCTGTTGCCGGCAGGAAATCGCCGTATTCGCTCTACAACTACAAACTTGCCACGTATGACAAGGGCTCAACGTTTGACCAGAAACTCGCCAAGGGATTCATAGAACTGTGGGGGCTTCCGTATAAGATACGGGCTCAAGCTTTAAAAAGGAATCGATAGAGTCCCGCCTCATCGGCGGGTCGCCGAAGTGGCGACAAAAGGCAAAAGCAACTAAAAAATATAAGGCTGGGATAGAATGGAAATCCAAATTGATTTGCATACGTTGGAGCGTGCCTAAGAAAGAGGAACAAACGAAAAAGAAATAAGAGAAGTAATTAACACTGGATTTTCCGTCTCTGCCAAATATGATAGAAAAGGAAAAGCTAAAATATATGATTTCAAACAGAATCGATGCGGTAAATATTATGAACAGAAAAGAGTAGAGGTATTTTACACTTTTGAAAAGGGTATTGTTATAACTGTTACAGTTTATGTTTATTATGGAAAATGGGAGGGGGAACATGCAGATTCAATATAATTCAAACACTGATTTGCTTTATCTTCGGTTAGACAGCAGAAAACAACAGGTGGTTAATAAACGCATTTCAGATGATATCGTCTTGGATATCGGAGACGACAACAGGATTGTGGGCATCGAGATTCTCGATGCTTCTAAGCATTTAAACCTAGATGAGCTATTGCCTGTAAAACATGAAGTTACGTCTGAAGCAGCAAAATAGAAATTCATAAAAATCTATTGATATCTATTATTGAATTTCGCATTTGCGAAATTCAATAACTCAAAGTTTTTTAAGGAGAGGGAATGAATTTATTAAGGAGCAGGTTCAGGAAAAAATTGAACAAGGACGCGCTGGATTTCACTTCGTCCTTCGCATTCGACAAAAAACTGTGCAAATACGACATAGCCGGAAGCATCGCGCACGCCAAAATGCTGGGCAAATGCGGGATAATCACAAAGAAAGAATCCGGCAAGATAATAAAGTGCCTGGCGCGGATCTGCAGGGAAATAGATACAGGCAAGCTGAAGTTCAGCGAAACCTCGGAAGATATACATATGGCTGTGGAACAGATGCTTATCCGGAAAATAGGGGAGACAGGCAAGAAACTGCACACCGCAAGGAGCAGGAACGACCAGGTAGCCCTCGATCTCCGGATGTTCCTGAGGGATGCAGCCGCTGATATTAAATTGCTGTTGAAAGTCCTTCAGGAAGTCATCATAAAGACAGCTCAAAAGAACATCGGCGCGGTGATGCCGGGATACACGCATCTCCAGCACGCCCAGCCCGTGCTTTTTTCGCACCACATTATGGCGTATTTCTGGATGCTGGACAGGGATGCCGGAAGGCTGTCAGACTGCCTTAAAAGGATAAACGTAATGCCGCTCGGTTCAGGGCCTCTGGCAGGAACTTCGTTCCCCATAGACAGGAAATACACGGCAAAGCTCCTGGGTTTCTCAGAGGTCTCTCAGAACAGCATAGACGCCGTAAGCGACAGGGATTTCGCGATCGAAACGCTGGGGTGCCTTTCCATTATAATGGTGCACCTGAGCAGGTTCAGCGAAGAACTCGTGCTGTGGAGCAGTCCGGAATTCGGGTTTGTGGATATTGACGAATCTTTCTGCACAGGTTCAAGCATAATGCCGCAGAAGAAAAACCCGGATGTTGCCGAGCTCGTAAGGGGAAAGACTGGCAGGGTCATCGGCAGCCTGAATTCCCTGCTTGTAACAATGAAGGGCCTGCCGCTCTCTTATAACAGCGACATGCAGGAAGATAAGGAAGCGGTTTTTGACGCTGTTACGACTGTAAAAAAATGCCTCAGGATCTACTCTTGCCTGCTGGAAAACATAACCATAAACAGGAAAAAAATGCTGCAGAGCGCAGATGATGGCTTTTCCACAGCTACTGACCTGGCAGATTACCTTGTCAGGGAAGGACTGCCTTTCCGCGAGGCATATTCTGTGGCCTGCAAAATAGTAAACAGCTGCCTTGAAAATGGCAAAAGGCTTGATGAGCTGACCCTGAAAGAGCTTAAGGCTTTTTCCCAAAAATTTTCCGGAGATGTTTACCGCAATTTAAAACCGGAAAACGCCGTGGGCAGCAGGAAATCCTCAGGCGGCACGGCAAAGGTGCGGGTGCTGGAACAGATCAGGCTTGCGCGTAGAAAGTTAAAGGTTAAGATAATAACCGACAACTTCCTTTACTATTGAGCTATTGGACAATTAGACTATTGAGCTAGTTATGACGGGGAATGAAATGAAAAAAATGTTACTGATATTTTTGATCGCGCTGGCTGCGTGCGGGTGCGCAACAACCGGGCAGCAGGCCCTGAAAGAAGAACCTGAGATCGCAAAGGCCCCGGTCCTTACAGGACCCAAGAAGAGGATCGCGGTCCTGGATTTTGAGGATAAGGTCCCCAGGACCCAGGAAAGGGCAGGCCTCCTGGAAATGCTTTTTGGGGGTCAGCGCGAAGAACAGGCGAATATCGGGACCGGGATGAGCGACATGCTTACAACCGCGCTGTTCAAGTCCGGGAAATTCATAGTGGTGGAAAGGCAGAGCCTTCAGGACGTAATGCAGGAACAGCAGCTGGGCGCTTCAGGCATGGTGGCGGACCAGACTACAACGAAAATAGGGGAGCTGGTGGGCGCGCAGGTCCTTATAAAAGGCGCGGTCACTGAATTTCAGGAAAAGACAGGCGGCGGCATGGGCGGTTTTGACTTGGGCCCCTTTGCCATGGGTGTTCAGTCATCATTCGCCAAGGTCGCGATCGATATAAAACTGATAGACGCGGCAACAGGGGTCGTAATAGAAGCCATGAATTTTGAAAAAGAAGTCACCGAAAGCGGTCTTGTCATGGCTGCGCGGCTCAGGGGCATCAAATTCGGCGGCGGCGGGTTCCAGAAAACACCCATAGGAAAAGCGGTAAGGGAATGCATACAGGAAGCGGTGGATTATATTATTTCAAAATCCGCCAACATGCCCTGGCAGGCGCGCATAGCGCTCATAAAAGAAGGAAAGATCTACCTGAACGTCGGGCTCAGCACGGGCATAAGCGCCGGGGACGAGTTCACGGTATACAGGCCGGGAGAGGACATCATTGACCCGGAAACAGGCATGTCGCTTGGCGCCGAAGAGAACAGGATAGGGATGATAAGGATAGAGGAAGTAAGGGAAAAACTGTCCATAGCATCCGCGGTCCAGGGAAGCGATTTCAGCGTCAGGGACATTGTAAGGATAAAATAGGCGGTTATGGGAAAACGTACGGACAGAAAAAAATTAATCGTGGTTTTAGCCCTTCTCGCTTTTTTTGCGGTAAATTCCTACCTGCTTTTTTTCCCCGTACCGATAAGCGTCGGCACTGTTTATGTCCCGCCCGGCTCCAAATCCGGCGAGATAGCGTTGATCCTGAAGGAAAAAGGCATAATCAGGAACAGGCTGCTCTTCCGGTTCCTCGGAGAATTCTACAAGCTTTTTAAGAACATAAAGGCGGGCGAATACAGCTTCGGCTCAAGGGCGTCCACTCTTGACGTCGTGAAGAAACTCGCAAGCGGCGACATCAAGATCCACGTTGTCACGGTCCCGGAAGGCTATACCATGGAGGAGATAGCGCTGGTGCTTTCCATGGAAGGACTGGTGGATTTCAGGAAGTTCATCGCCCTTGCCAACAACGCGAATTTGACCGTGGATACGTTCAGCTTTCCGGCGAAGCTTGAAGGCTACCTGTTCCCGGAAACATACAAGTTTGCCAAAGTGCCCAACGCGGAAGAATATATAATAATGGAAATGCTGAGGGAGTTCAAGAAAAGGGTAGTGGACGTATATTCCGCTGAGATAGAACAAAAAGGTTACACGCTTGAAAAAGTGCTTATTATGGCGTCACTTGTTGAAAGAGAGGCCCTTATAAATCCCGAAAGGCCGATCATAACCAGGGTCTTTTACAACCGCCTGAAAAAAGGCATGATGCTGCAAAGCTGCCCTACGGTCATGTACGCGCTTGGTAAATTCAGGGGTAAGCTGAGCAATGAGGACCTAAAGGTAAAATCCCCGTTCAATACCTATATATGCACGGGCTTGCCGCCCGGGCCGATATGCAGCCCGGGTGTCCCTTCGATAGAGGCGGCTATAAGGCCGGCTGACGTAAATTACCTGTATTTCGTCTCAAGGAATAACGGAACGCACTATTTCAGCAGGGATTACGAATCGCACAAAAGGGCAAAGCTGAAGTACCAGGGTACCTGACCGTAGGGTCATCGATCGAAGAGTCATTCACTCGGTTCTGACTCGTAGACCCCCGCGTTTTGGTTTCGTAGAAACCTGTGGGGGCAACACGTTCTGGCTCGCAGGTCCCCCCTGTCACTTTCGAAAGAAAGTAGGGGGGATCATTAAGGTTGCAGGGATCAGAACTACAGGGAAAAACGTGAAAATTCCTTTTTTCCTTTTTTTTCCTTTTTTTTTCCTTTTTTCCTGTGCGGAAATAATCAAAAGTATACCTGGGGAACAATCAGAAGTATACCTATCTGGGGGAAATTGATTTAGGCTGGCTGGTTTAAAAATCAGGTAATAATCACCCTCTCCTTTATCCTCTCCCCTCGAGGGAGAGGGGTAGGGTGAGGGGGGTGGGTACTCTCGAAGGCAGAATCTGGAAGGTAGGTCGATTTCCGGAGCAAGAAGTAACCGTGTGTCTTATCCCCAACAAAAAGATTATTGTGTTAAAAGATGAGCAGAAAATC
>MNUP01000085.1 GCA_001871075.1 Candidatus Desantisbacteria bacterium CG1_02_49_89 | reverse complement strand
GTATAATATTGTTTTGAGAGCACAGATGAAAACACAGGAGTCAAAAAATAAAAACTCCAAAGGGCGCCTCGGCGGAACCACCATAGAGGGCATGCCGAGGATTGAGCGGCCCAGGGAAAGACTGGAACGGTATGGGCCCGAAAAACTCTCAAATACCGAATTGCTTGCTATAATATTAGATAGGTCTTATATTCAATGAGTTGAATTCAAAACCGAGAAAAATGCGCGGCAGAGAAAAAGGGTTGAGTATGGCAAAAACAAAGCTAAAAGAAAGCCATTTTGGCGCAACAGTACGTAAAATTTTTATTATTGCTGTAATTTTATCCGGTGGCTATATCTTTCTATTTAAAACAACAAGGAGTATCTTAATAATCGGCTGTGTTTTTTAGGATATACGTGTTGGCTCTTTTTTCGAGAAAACGAGAAATTAAAAGATAAGATAATACGTTTTGAAGCATTGGTTGATACAACAAAAGAGCACCAAGAAAACATACAATATTTACTTGATGAAATAGATAGTATAACCCGTGACATAGAAGACGAAGAAGGGTTGGCTAAGGAAGAAAAAGAATATGTTGCCCAGCTAAAAAAGAAACACAAAAAGCTAAAAGAAGAAACAGAACATTTATTAAATGAAATTAATGATATGTCCAAGGAAGAACTAAATAGAGAAAATCAAGAGCAAATAGATTCAATCGTTGGATAGACACAGAATCTTTTGTAATTAAAAAATTTATCAAAAATATGATTTAACCCCCCGCGGCTTGCCGCGGGGTAATTCAAAGACAAAATTTACGAAGAGCCAAAGAAGAAAGCAAGGAGAGCAAGGTTTAACGGGTATGTAATTATGAAATTATTTGTTGGGTTCCTGCTTCCGCAGGAACGACAGACCATTGACTGACGACGAACAGCCTGCCCGCCGTAGCAATTAGCAAGTTTTTCTCGAACAGAGGAACCATAGACTTGCTAAGTATTTGCGAAGGCGGGACTATCGACTATTTTGAGAGAGGAGTAAATACAAATGCCAAAAGGAAGACCGAAAAAGAAACCAGCAGAGGGCATAGAAGAAATCGTTAAAATCGCGCAGGATGCGCAGAAAGAGGAACCGAAGGCAGCAGCGCCTGACGAGGAAAAACAGAAAACCCCGAACAAGTTCGGGCACCCCGAGCTTGTGCCGCTTACCGAGCCGCCCGCAAAAAACAAAAAACCCCCGAACAAGTTCGGGCACCCTGAACCCGAACCCGCTGCCCCGCCACCTTCGGAAGAACGCATACTGCCCAGAGAAATAGAAGATGAAATGCAGGACTCATACATAGATTACGCGATGAGCGTGATAGTAGGCAGGGCTTTGCCTGATATCCGCGACGGGCTGAAGCCCGTGCACCGCAGGATCCTGCACGCGATGAACGAGCTGGGGTGCAGCCCCGACAAGCCGTACAAGAAGAGCGCGCGCATCGTGGGCGAGTGTTTTGTTAAGGATACGCTCATTTTGACAAATCGCGGTTTAATCCCTGTTCAAGAAGTGGAGCGGGGAGAAACAATAATTACGCAAACCGGAGAGGAAAGGGTTACCGAACTATACGAGATGCCGGAAAGAAACCTGGTTAAGATTTCGCTTGAAAACGGAATATCCAGCACAGCGACCCCCTCCCAGATGTTCAGGGTGTTGAACAAAGAGCTCAAATATGAGTGGAAAGAGGCCGGGAAGCTCAGCGAGAACGACCACATAGTCGTCCGCGCCCATTATCCTGAAATCAAAGAGTATATGAGACTGCCCGATTTTAAAAAAGGAATCCTGTATCTTAATGAAAACATCGCCTACCTCCTTGGGCAATTAATCTCCGACGGCTGGCTTGCCAGGGGGAAATATCCAAGAATTTGTTTTTACTCTAATTCAAAGCCGATTATGGAAAAAATACATTCGGTGCTTAAAGTAGAATTTAAATATGACGCCACGACAGAAGTGATCGATTACGATTACAGAGCAACCAGCGGTAAAATAATGAGAAACAGGGGGTATCAGATAAGGATCAATAGCTCGGAAATCAATTCCTATTTGATTTCTACGTTTTCTCTGAAAGACATCAATGCTTTAACCAAGGTTATCCCGCCGCAGATACTTAAATCGCCGAAGAGCGCAATATTTTCGTTTATCAGCGGTTTAATAGACGGCGACGGCAGCATTCACAACAAAAGGAACATCATCAGATACACATCTATTTCTGAGACGCTGGTTGACCAAATTGCGGTGCTGCTTCAGCACCTTGGCATTTTCAGCACAAAATATAAAAATGAAAATCTCAAAAGCCACATCGTTAACGGCAGAGAGATAAAAAGCAGGCATCCTTCTTTCTTGCTGGAAACAAACGGGCGCTTTGCCGCAAAACTGGCGCCATTTTTGAACCTTATGGATGAAGGTAAAAGAGCTAAGAACGAATTGCTAAGGAAGATTGGATCTGACAGGCTGAAGCTTATTAAATACGACATTGTTCCTAACGGTTCAGAAACTATTTTTAAGGAATTGAGCAGCTCGCATCTTGGCGGCGGGTGGTACACCGACAGATCCGGTAAGAAATTCAGAAGGGGAATAAAATATCCGGGTGGTTGCAAGATTCGTTATTCAGCCGATTTAAAAGAAAAATACTTGGGAAGAACTCAGATTGTTGACTGGGGCATTCAGGAGAAACTGGTGAAGGTTGGTTCTCCTTTAGCAGAATTTATAAATGACGTGATTTCAGACGAAATCTATTTCTTAAGGGTGGCGAAAATCGAGCAGGCCCACCCCGAGGTAACCTATGATATGCAGGTAGAAAATACGCATGAATTTATTGCAAACGGGATGGTTTCTCATAATTGTATGGGAAAATACCACCCGCACGGTGACCTCGCGATCTACGACACCCTTGTCAGGATGGCGCAGGAATTCAGCCTGCGCTACCCTCTTATCGACGGCCAGGGTAATTTCGGGTCTGTTGACGGGGACTCGCCCGCGGCAATGAGATACACCGAAGTGAAGCTCGCGCACATGGCGATGGAGATGCTCAAAGACATAGAATCCGAAACCGTTGATTTCCTTCCCAACTTTGACGGAACCCTGAAAGAGCCCAGCGTGCTGCCGTCTGTTCTGCCCAACCTTCTCCTCAACGGCTCTTCGGGCATAGCGGTCGGGATGGCGACCAACATCCCTCCCCACAACCTTATTGAGCTTGCCAACGCGATAACCGCGGTCATAGATAACCCGGCCATAGATGTCAAGGACCTGCTGAAGATAATGCCCGGACCTGATTTTCCCACAGGGGGCATAATACTGGGAAGGGACGGTATAAGGTCGTCTTACGAAACAGGCAGGGGCCTGATAACCGTGCGGGCGCTTGCGGATACAGAGGAAGGCAGGCAGGGCAAGACCAATATAATAGTTAAGGAAATACCCTATGAGGTGAACAAGTCAGAACTGCTTGTGAAGATCGCGGACCTTGTAAGGACAAAACAGATAGAAGGCATTGCCGACCTGCGCGACGAGTCTGACCGCGAGGGGATGCGCGTGGTCATAGAGCTGAAGCGCGACGAAATGCCGGACGTTATACTGAACCAGCTCTACCACCACACCCAGATGCAAGCAACGTTCGGCGTTATAATGCTCGCGCTTGTTGACGGCAAGCCCCAGGTGCTCACCCTTAAGGAAATGCTGCATTATTATATCAAGCACCGCCAGGAAATAATCACGAAGCGCAGCCAGTTTGAGCTGAAACAGGCGAAGGCAAGGGCGCATATAGTCGAGGGCCTGAAAATAGCGCTTGCAAACCTGGATGCCATCATAAAGACCATCAGGAAATCCAAGGACGCGGACGAGGCGCGCCAGGCACTGATGGACAGTTTCAGCTTAAGCAAAGAGCAGGCAATAGCGATCCTGCAGATGCAGCTGCAAAGGCTGACGCAGCTTGAAAAGGAGAAGCTTGACCAGGAATATATCGAACTGCGCAAGAAGATAGCGCGCCTGGAATTCATACTGGCGACCCCGAAAGAGATCCTTAACCTTATTAAGGAAGATCTCGCTGAACTGAAGAAGAAATACGGGGACAGCCGCAGGACCAAGATAGTCGAGGGAGAGGCCGAATTCAACATAGAGGACCTGATACAGGAAGAGGACATGGTCGTCACGATATCCCACGCCGGGTACACAAAGCGCCTGCCGCTTGACACGTACCGCAGGCAGCGCAGGGGCGGAAGGGGCGTTGTGGGAATGGAAACCAAAGAGGAGGATTTTGTCGAGGACATCATCATAGCCTCAACCCACGACCAGATCCTTTTCTTCTCCAACATAGGCAAGGTCTACTGGATGAAGGTCTACGAGATCCCGGTGGGCTCAAGGCAGGCAAAGGGCAAGGCTATAATAAACCTGCTCAAGCTTTCCCAGGAAGAGCGCATAGCCGCCTACATACCGGTGCGGGAGTTCGATGACAAGCACTTCCTCATAATGGCGACAAAACACGGGGTCATCAAGAAAACCCTTCTCTCGGAATATTCGCATCCCAGGTCAACAGGCATCATAGGCCTGAAACTGCGCGAAGATGACCAGCTTATCGACGTGCGCCTTACTGACGGAAACCAGGAAGTTATCCTCGGAACGTACCAGGGCCAGGCAATAAGGTTTGGAGAGCAGGAGGTCAGGCCGATGGGCAGGGGAGCGACAGGCGTGCGCGGCGCGTCCCTTGAAAAGAAGGATTACGTGATAGGGATGGTCACAACCTCAAGCGAGGAACAGTCGCTTCTCACCGTGACAGAGAACGGGTTCGGCAAGCGGACAGAGATCAAGGAATACCGCAAAACTCACAGGGGCAGCAAGGGCGTTATCAACATCAAGGGAAGCGACAGGAACGGGCCTGTTGTTGCCATAAGGACGGTTGAGGACAAAGACGAGCTTATGGTCATAACCTCTTCAGGCATAATCATCAGGTTCGGGGTCAAGGGCCTGCGGGAAATAGGCAGGGCAACCCAGGGTGTGCACATAATGAAGCTGGAAGCCGGGGACAAGGTTGTCGCGGTCGCGCGCATAGCGCCTGAGGATGATGAAAAAGATGTCGTAGGGCAGGGCTTTTCGAAGACCCGCCAAGTTAGTAATGGAGGGAGCCTTGCGAAAGATAAAGGGTCAAAGCTGGAAAAGCCCGCAGGCAAAAAGCGCGGCCGTCCCCCTAAGAAGAAGTAATCGTTTTGTCCCCCTTATAAAAGGGGGATTAGGGGGATTTTGCAGCTGCAGGGCTTGCCCTGCCATTGTAGTGGCAGAGCTTGTTCCAAAGGTCCCAAGGGGATCCCTTTGGGAGACCCCATTGGGGCAATCTGCTTTTGGACGTTTTGCGTAGGGGCGCAATTTATTGCGCCCGATGTATTTTTAGTAAAGTATAGCCGAGAAAAAATTTACTCGGAGAAAAGGATGAATAGCAGAAGGTTGGCATCAATTAACGGTCTTTGCATAATTTGCGCATAAAATATGCCTGCTGGTGAAAGCAGGCATATTTATTTTAGTACATTTACTGAATATTGTATAATACCTTGACGGCTGTCTTTGCGAGCCAAAGCCGCGAGCGAAGCGTGGCGGGCAGGCGAAGCAATCTCGTTTTTAACGACGAGATTGCCGCGGGCTTTGCCCTCGCAATGACATTAAAAAACGTCAACCAATTAAGCGAACATCAGTAATTAAGGAGGCACGGTGAAGGCAAAAGCGCTGATCTGCAGCGACAAGCAGAACTTTACACTGGAGGACGTTATCCTTAAAGACCCGGGCCCTGACCAGGTTGCCATCAAGACCCATTATTCGGGAGTGAGCATCGGGACCGAATTCGCCCTGATCCGAAATAAAATATCCTGGGGCCCGTATCCCCTGTGCACCGGTTATATGGGAACGGGCGTTATCGAGGCGGCAGGAGCCGCCATCACTGATTTCAAGGCCGGCGACAAGGTTTATTTCCGGGGCAACGATTCCATTGAGCTGGCAAACGGCGCCAGGGTAAGCAGCGTCTCAGGCACGCACTGTTCCCGCATCGTCTGCAAACCCCACACGGACCACGGGGTTGCGCATATGATACAGGGCGCTTCCATGGAAGCGGCAAGCATGTTCGTTATGCCCGCGGTAGGGCTGTTCGGCGTTGATATGGCGAACCCGCGCATGGGGCAGACCGTGGTCGTGCACGGCACAGGCCTGATCGGCCTGGGCGTTGTCGCGGCGTGCGCGCACAGGGGCTGCGTGGTAATCGCCGTGGACATCAGCGAAAAGCAGCTTTCGATCGCCAATAAAATGGGAGCAGACCACCTGGTCAACGGGGCTTCGGGGAATATTGAAGCGGAAGTGCGCAAGATCGCGCCGGACGGGGCTGACGTGGTGTTTGAATGCACAGGCATTCCCAAGTGCCTTGACCCGGCGATAGCGCTGTGCCGCCATCTCGGCACTTTTGTGTGGCAGGGCAATTACGGGGCTGCCCCTGTATCGATGCAGTTTCTTCCTGCCCACGGCCGCAAGCTCAGGATGTTATTCCCCTGTGACGACGGGTTGCAACCGTGCAGGCGCGCTGTCGTCAAGAACATGGCTTCAGGCGCGCTTAAATGGGAGGACTGCATCACGCACCGCATCGGTTTCGCGGAGTCGCCGGAAATGTTTGAGCGGATCAACAAGGGCAAAGAGAAGGATATCATCGGCGTTGTAATTAAATGGGCGGACTAGGCTGTCACAAAAGTCACCCTCACCCCGCCCTCTCCCCTCGCTTGCCCGCCGATCTTGGTGGAGGGAGGGAGAGGATGAAGGTGAGGGGCGAAATTAGTAAAAAATATTGATAGATTAGAAGGGAGAAAGTATAATGAGCTTCGTGCTGATCACAGGAACAAGCGGTTTTATCGGCAAGGCCCTGGCGGCTTCCATGGCCAAAGATCACGATGTGGTCTGTATGAGCAGGAAAGACCCGGGTCTGGGCCTGGCATGGGTCCGGGGTGAGTTTGGCTCGTTTGAGGATTTGCAACGCCTTAAAGACCGCAAGATAGACGTTGTGGTGCACCTTGCGGCGGTTACCGGGGGATGCTTAGAGCGCGACGGCATCCTGGTCAACGTTGAAAGCACGCGCTGTTTAATGCGCTGCCTGATGGACCGCGGGTGCAAAAAGTTTGTTATGGCAAGTTCGATAGCGGTCGTGGGCATGCAGAGCAAAAAATTCCGGCCGCTGCAGCTTCCCATCCCGGACGAGCATCCCTGCCTTGACCAAGACGGATACGGCCTGTCCAAATACCTTATGGAAGAGGTCACCAGGTATTATTGCCGCCAGAATGAGGCGATCGACGTGATCAACCTGCGCCTGGCATCCATATGCGGGGATAACAATCTGACTCCGCTGTCAAAGGTCGGTCCCCTGAATGAATGGGGGCTTGGAGGCATAACCATCATGGCTTTGAACGACGCGGTCCGCGCTTTTACCCTGGCAGCGGAAGCTCCGTACAAGCCGGGTGTCCGCATTATGAACGCAACGGGTCCGAAAGCCTGGGTCGCTGACCCTATTGCGGAGATACTCAAAAACTGGTGGGGCAATGACGTGGACCTGTCTTATTTCAAGCAACCGGGGCATGAGTTCGACTCGGTTTACGACGTAAGCCGCATCAAAAAAGAACTCGGTTTTACCGCCGCTGTCCTGCCGCGAAGATAAAAGCAGCGGCATATCTGCCCTTGACTTTTTACTAAATATGGTTATAATATCAGTTGTCATTCTTTATCACTGCAGATAATCGGTTTGAGGTCCACCTTTTCCGAGCAAAATATAATGGTACTCGGAGTATTTGTGATTAGACTATGTTACCAACACATCAAAGAAGTTTGCGGGAACGATCCATTTTTGGGCTCAAGGTATAAAACTAAACCCATTCAATGTATAACTAAACAGAATGGGTTTTATTGTTTGAATTGATAAAACTAATATGAAGGGATAGACCCAATGAATAAAAAAAGCGTTGAAAAAAAATTTAAGGAATTTGAACCACGCAAATACATGAAGATGGCAGTTAAGGTAATGAAAAAATCTATTCAGGAACCTCGCTCAGATAAAAAAAGTCCCAAAGTTGGAGCAGTGTTACTTATGCCCGATGGTTCTATCGATACAGGTTTTAGAGGAGAATTGCGCCAGGGGGATCATGCAGAATTTACAGTCCTTGATAAGAAACATGAGAAAGCGGATTTAACAGGTTCTTATTTATTTGCTACCCTAGAACCTTGCGCACCTGGATCTCGTGGTCCCGGAAGAGTTTGTTGTGCTGAACGCATCGTTTCGGCACGCATTAAGAAAATGTGGATTGGAATTGAAGATCCTGACCCAATGGTTGATCGTAAAGGTATAAAATGTTTACAAGATGCAGGTATTAAAGTTAAAATGTTCGATCAAGATTTACAGAAGATCATCGAAAAAGAGAACCTTGAGTTCATAAAACAAGCAAGAGAAAGAGCTGAGAACGCAGATAAAAATACATCTTTTGTTTTGTCTGATTTTGAAAAGGCAAACAAAAAAGCTAGCCTTTCTGATTTCTCTAATGAAGCTCTTGAATTTTATAAAAAAGAAACGAATTTCAAAGGAACAATAGTATCAAAAGATTTTTTCAATAAGTTATACCACAAAGGATTAGTGGATAAAATAGCTGGAAAATATATTCCAACGGGAATTGGGTTAATTCTTTTCGGTAAAAATCCTGAAGATTTTTATTCGCAGGTGACCCTTAAGGGCACTATTACTTATCCGGATAGAAGGGTTGGAATTAAGGATTTTAAAGGTCCATTGGTTCTTGTTCCAAAGGCTTTTGAAGAATGGTGGTACAGCGTATTGCGAACGAGTATAGATAGATCATCTTCTCAAAGATCATCTCGTACGGACTTTCCTTATAAACCAATTCGTGAGGCTTTGGTTAATGCCTTGGCTCACAGAGATTACGATTGTAAATTAGCACTTTGTCACGTTGAAATTAATGAACATACAATAATCGTAAAAAGTCCTGGTCGTCCTGTTGCACCTATTTCTTTAGAGCAGATGCAAAATTTTAATGCTCCCTATTTAAGTCGAAATCCTCAGATATTTTCTGTTTTCGATGAATTAAATTTAGTAGAAGGAAGAGGACTTGGAATGAATACATACAGATCATTACCCCAAGAATATAATATTCCCTTTCCGTATTTTTCTTTTAAAGAACCTTTTCTTGATTTAATATTTTATAGATCTAGCAAGGATATTCCACCTCTAACAGACAAGAAAATTCTTGATCAACTCAACAGTGATGAGATACGTGGAGTAGAACATGTTTTTATTGTATGGCAAATAAGTAAGAATGATTATGCAGAACATTTTAATTATAATAATCGAAAAGCGGAAAGGCATTTAGAGCATTTTCACAAATTAGGAATTATTAATATGTTGGGGGCGGGTCCATCTACTGTGTATATGGCAAACAGGGCTTTCCCTTTTAGTGAGTAGGAACCATTGTGGTTAATCTCGACATTTTTTCCGATATTTTGTCGAGATTCATATATCTGATAAGTGGAAGTTTTCCCGTCGGTGAGCATTAACCATGATGCCTAATCTCGACACTTTTTCCCATATTTTGTCGAAATTCAAACGCGTGGTATCCCACCCTCACTTCTAATCCACTGAATACAGATAGAGGTCGGAAAGCAAGTGGACAGGTGGTTTAGAAATTGATGGGGCAGATCAGAAAGAGAGCGAGGTAAATGTTTAAGAAATATTTGGATATTTTTTTATTAGTTGGTGGGATAATATGTGTATTTGTGGGATCTAAATCACAAAGTATCCTTTCTGTTTTTGGTCTTGCGTCTGCTTTTGTTGGTTTTTATTTGTGCATGCCGCGTTTTATACAATTTTTAGTTTCCTTAGTGGTTAAATATTCAGGTAAAACAGAGAATAAACCACCTTCAAATTTTAGGAAAAGGGGGAAGTTCAATAAAATTACAATATGGGCGGTAATATTTTCAATATTAGGAGATTTTTTAATAGTAATTTTATATTTTTCTCCATATCGAAATTTTTTAAGAATATTAACACCTTCTATTTCTATAGTTTCAATACTACTGCTTATTTTTGGAATAGCTAAAGTTGAGATTAGTGATGAAAGGATGAATTTAATAAATGGGTTACCCGGTAGATTATTAATTGTTAGTATTGTTTTTCTTTCTTTTGTTCTGTTGCCGTTTGTTGGTCGTTTTATCGCTCATCTTTTCCCCGTTTATCCCGATGCTTAGAAAATAGCTTCAGCACCCCATTCATTTACAACTTAGATGATATTTTGATTTGACCTGACCCCATCTATTACACTGCCTTTTAAGTTGATAATCGGCATTTTCTAATTCTCCTCTCCTTCACATACAAATGGCATTTTGTTAATGGGACAGGCACCATTTTTAATCCCCTTGTTTTTAAAACTTTTTCAGGCTACTTTTAATAATTTTGAATCCCCAACATGGTTAAATGCTAATAATATCGGGAATGAGCCGATTTAACAGCTGGGCTAAAGCCCGGTTTTTATTTTCTTGACTTTAGGCGCCTTTTATGATATAATATCATTGGTCTTTTACACTACAAAATGTAATAAATTGTATAATTGTAGTGTATGGCCGGAGGAAGAGATGAGGGTTCTAACAGGCATATTGCAGGAAAGCAAAGAATATTATATAGCGATCCAAAAAGAACTTAATAAAGGAATTGGATCTCTGCCCAAAGGCAGCGTTAAAAAAAGAAATATATACGGCAGGACCTATTATTATCTTCAGTTAAGGAACGGAGAAAAGGTTGTGCACAAATACCTTGGGAAAGAAAAGCCCGTCTTAATCGAGAAGGATCTTAAAAAGCGCAAATTGATGCTGCAACAGCTGAAAGAGGCGAAACAGGCGTTAGAGATAATCAGGCGGTCCGAGGGGAAAAGAAATGCTCGAGCCCGTTAAAAATGTACTTAAGATCATTGATGACAACGACCTGTGGAAAGAAGGGATCGTCCTGATAGGCAGTTGGTGCTTCTTTCTATACCAGGAGCATTTTGGGGTAAAAAAATAAGAAAATGAAGGATATAGAACAGGCCCTTTATGTGGGTGAGGCGCTGAAGCCCGAAGATATAGGCAAAATATATTCAGGGTTCCCAAAGAAATGGAAGGTTCAGATAAAAAAGAGCCTTGAAGACGCAAAGCCCCTCTTTCCGCTTATGTATGAATTAATTGATAAAGAATATCTTACACTACAGAATTTAAATAATGTATAAATGTAGTGTAAATCTTGTCGAAAAAACGATCAATGCGGATGAGGAAATGAGCAGCCAAGCGCGGACTAAAGAAAGGGCGAACGAGCGGTATTACAAACAGCCGTGGCTGGTTGGGTGCAATTTCATGCCCTCAAGTGCGGTGAACCAGCTGGAGATGCGGCAGAAGAAGACATTCGACCCCGAAACGATCCACAGGCGACAATGTGAAAAATTTCACAAAGTTGATACCATGTCATTTAAAAAGGCGGCGCAAATAATAAAGGCAGGGCCAGGTATTTTTAAATATGTTTATCCGAAAGGAGAACGAGCATGCTGAGCAGGGATGATGTGAAGATAGTGCGGGAGCTTGCCGCCCGCGCGGCAGAGATCGCGGCGCTTCCCGCGCAGAACGAAAAGAAGGCGTTGTGGCGCAAGCTGAACGCGCGCGCTCCGGCGCGCCCGATGGTGATGATCGACCAGGTTTGCTGGAACGAGATGAACACCGGCGAAGAGCTGACCCTGAAAAGCGCGGACGGTGAATGCCGCGGGTATGAGCTGTACCTGCGGCGGACACTCTACCAGTGGAAACATTTCCCCGTGGATATGGTCGTGGAGCCGTTCATACCGGTGCCGAAGGCGATTGGCAACAGCGGATTCGGCATAGGCGTGCAGGAGGAAACCCTGGCAACCGACCCGGGGAGGGACGTCATAAGCCACAAATTCGAAAACCAGTTCCAGACCGAAGCGGACCTGGAGAAAATTAAAAAACCGCGGATCACCCATGACCCGGCAGAGACCGAACGCCGCCTGGCTGTTGCTCACGAACTCTTTGACGGCTTGCTCGAGGTGCGGCCCTGGGGCATGGACCCGTGGTGCATGTCCTTGTGGGACCCAATCAGCACATGGATGGGCGTGGAGAACGCGCTGTACGCCCTGGTGGACCGGCCTGAATATATGCACAAACTGGTCGGCCGCGTAACCGAGGGTTATCTTGCAATGCTTGACCAGCTGGAGGAACAGGGGCTTTTGTGCGAGACGCAGGGCCTGATACACTGCACCGGCGCCTACACTGACGAGCTGCCTGCGCCGGGATTCAATCCCAAGAAACCCCGCACCAAGGACCTCTGGGTTGCAGGGCTTGCGCAGATGTTTTCCACGGTCTCGCCCAAGATGTTCAAGGAATTCGAGGTGGATTACGCGAGCCGCTACTGCGCGCGTTTCGGCCTGGTTTATTACGGGTGCTGCGACCCGCTGGACGGCAAAATGGCAGAAGTGCGCATGATCCCCAACGTGCGCAAAGTTTCAATGAGCCCGTGGACGAACCAGGAACGCGGCGCGTCCGGGATAGGCAGGGACTTTGTTTTCTCGCGCAAGCCGAACCCGGCCTTTGTCGCCATGGAACGCTTTGATCCCGAGGTGGTCCGGGCAGACCTTATCGCGACGCGGACGGTCTGCGAGAAACACGGCTGTCCCCTGGAGTTCATCCTGAAAGATGTCAGCACGGTGCGCTACCAGCCGGAGCGCCTCTCTGCCTGGGCCCGTATCGCTATGGAAGTGGTTGGCGGCTGATGTGGATTGTTAAGAAAAAGAAGTTCGGGTGCCTGGTCTTCTCTGAAAATGACAAATCATTATTTACGCGATATCAATGGCGTGCCCGTCCTTGACTTTTTGATAAATATGGTTATAATATCAAATAACAGGCAGTGTGGATTCGTGTAACGTGTAACGTGTTACGCGTAAGGTTTAAAAACACAAAGTCAATAATAATGATGAAAAATAAGGGGAAAACACAGATTTGAGGCGATCAAGCAGTAATCCACAGGTGTGGAAAACCTGTGGATAATAATTTATATGTAACTCAGGGCTTAAGCCCTGACTGTTTCTGTCTTTAAGCCCTCTCCCGGACAGGGAGGGGGTGTTTATTTTAGAGGTTTATATGAAAAAAATAAATATAATACCGTTTGCCCGTGAAATTAGCGAAAATGAATGGGTCTGGGAAGAGGCACGGGACATCGAATCCGTAGTTCTTGAGCCGCAAACCGCCAGCCAGCAGGATCTTTCGGCCATAAAGGTCTTGTACTGGAAAAAAATCTGGCCAGAAGAACGCTGGGAAACTTCATTGAGCCGGGGCACAGGCGGTTTTGGCTGGGCAAAAACAGATGACTGGTTCAACGGCGAGTATAAGCTTGCCTCTACAGAGATAAAAGAGGAAAACGGAAGAATAATTATCGGATTCCGCCCGCTTTCGGAAGAATATCCGGCTGAAAAGAATTACGCTGTCAGGTTCAGAAGGACAATGAAGCTTAAGATCGGGCTGCCCGCAGGATCTCCGCTCAAAAATCCCGCGGTTTACACCACTTCCCCCTGCAAGCAAGCCGCCCTTACAATTGAATCCAAAGACAATAATCCCATAACTGTCGTAAGCACCTATAATTGTGAGCTTTTAAATACTGTCCAATCGTCGAATAGTCCAATAGTCCCCGCCCCAACTTTACATCGGGGCGAGGTTTCGCCCAGTACCAACATGGGCGGACAATCTTCCAATCTTCCAATCTTCCAATCGAAAATCAAGCTCACCATAATGACCCCGAAAAATCCCTTTTCCGGCGACGAGCCGCTTGTCACGCTAAATACAGATAAAGGCAGCTTTACTTTCAATGTAAAAGAAGCGCTTGAAAACCCCGTGTTTGTTCCCCTTCTTAATATCCTTGTAAAAAATTCCTCTGATACCAGGCCTTTCGGGCAAATAACCTGTGCCCTCAAGAAGAACAAGACGATCTACGACATGGTTTTTAAGCATAAAGAACAATCCCTGAAAAACGCGCTGAAAGCAATGCCGAAGCCCGACCTTACCTATTATTTTGTTGGGTGCAAGCACTCAAGGCAGAAGTTCATGATCTTCCCTGACGGCGCGATACTGATACGCGACAACCCCAGATTGATGAACGTGAAAGGCGAAGATACCCCCGGCATTAAAAGGGAGGGGAACTGGGGCCTGAAGATCGGATTACAAGATTACAGATTGGAAGATAGATACATTGAAAAAAATAAACTGCCGATATTAACTTCAATCTTCAGGAAAGGGACAGTCTCAGTTTCACAGACAGTATTCGCGGTGCCGCTTTTACGCAGCATCCTTGCGGGCGAGATCCCCCCGGATTCGCCTGTTATCGCGATTGCAAGAATTATAATTAAGAACACGGGCAGGAAAGCAGCAAGCGTAAAACTCAAGCTTTCCGCGCTGGCAGAAGCTGTGTATACGAACAACGCGGTTGCGGGCGGCAAGCCCGAAGGCCTAATAAAAATAGATGAACTTGTTTATACCTATTATAAGAACGAGAACCTTCTGCGCTTTTCAATTTCCTCATCTTCTCCCTCTCCCTTGAGGGGAGAGGGTAAATTTTGCGAAAGCACCCAAAGGGAACTTGTTTACAAAACGGTTTTGCGGGCGGGCGGATCAGAAGAGGTGGTGATCAAGATTCCCTTTACCGCGCTTAAGACCGCGGAAGAGCTTTCTGCTCTTGGAGTGAAGGAGTTCGGCAGGGAGCTTGCCGAGGCGAAAGAGTTCTGGGAAAAGCAGGAGAACAGGGGATGCGGCATAAGAACGCCTGAGCCCATCCTCAACGATTTCCATCGCACGCATCTCGCGCACGTTTTCATAACGGATGAAGCAATGCCTGACGACAACAAGCTCGTGAACACCTGCGTGGGCACTGTCTCGTACGGCAATTTTTCGAACGAATCCTGCATGATCATCAATGACCTGGACCAGCGCGGCCTGCACGACGAGGCAGAAAGGCGGCTTGGCGTGTTCCTGAAATACCAGGGCACTGTGCCCCAGCCCGGGAACTTCACTGACTATAACGGGATGTTCTTCGGGGCAGGCGGGTACGAGTGCGGCCATTACAATCAGCATCACGGCTGGGTGCTGTGGTGCGCGGGAGAGCATTTTCGCCTGAGCGGCAACGCGCAATGGCTTTTATCCAGCGCTGACAGGCTTATTGCCGGATGCGACTGGGTTATAAGGCAGAGGAACAATACAAAGAAGAACGCGGGAGCCATGGAATACGGGTTCCTTCCCGCAGGCAGTCTTGAGGATGTGACAGAATTCTATTACTGGCTTTCAACCAACACTCTTACCTGGTGGGGGCTTGATTCCTGCGCCAGGGCGCTTTTAGAAGCAGGCCATCCTGAAGGAAAAAGGCTTGGGAAAGAAGCCGGGGAATACGCGGATGACCTGAGAACGGGTTTCAGGCAGGCAAGTCGCAGATCCCCGGTTGTAAAACTGCGGGATGGTACTTACGTGCCACATTTTCCGTCCCGGCTGTATTTGCGCGGAAGGGATTACGGATGGATAAGGGAAGTGCTGGAGGGTGCGATCTACACGCTCATCGCCCGGCTTTTTGACCCCTGTTCGCAGGAGGCAGCCTGGATCCTTAAGGATTACGAGGATAACCGCTACGTTGACCGCAGGTTCGGGTACGGGCTTCGCAATTTCAAAAAACAGTGGTTCGGTATCGGCGGGTTCTCAATGCAGCCCAACCTTCTGCCAGGCCCTCTTCCTTATTTATACAGGGACGAGATAAGGCATTTTCTGCGCGCGCTTTTTAACGGATTCGCGTCCGCTTACAGGCCTGACCTTAACCTCCTGGTAGAGCACCCCCTGCCAAAGCTCGGGATAACGGGCGGCGCGCACTTCAAGACCTCTGACGAGGCGAATTTTTCCAGGTGGCTGAAAATGATGTTCGTGTGCGAGGCCGGGGACGAGCTCTACATAGGAAAAGGGATCCCGCGGCAGTGGTTCGCGAAGAAGGAAAAAATGTGGCTGAAGAACGTAAAAACCGGGTTCGGCGCTGTCAGCGCTGAATATAAATCTGTTTCGGCGCAAAGAATTGTCTGCAATCTTGAGCTTAATCTCCGCAAGAGTCCCGGTAATATATTTGTCCGCATTCGCCATCCGAAACAGGCGCAAATCAAAAAGGTCCTTGTCAATGGCTCATCTTATTCCAATTTTGACCCAGCCAAAGAATGGGTTGTTTTTGATAAACCGGTTAAAGATATCAAGGTAGAAGTACTATACTACTGAATTCCACGGAATAGTTACTGTTGTCTTTGCGAGTCCCGGTAAGTCGGGACGAAGCAATCTCAATATAGGATTGCCACCCCGCCACGAATATTGGCGGGTCGCAATGACATCAAAAAACCCCGACCCTTAAATTCGCCCCTTTCCTTGACATTACTGCTAAATCATGATATAATACCATTTGACATATTTATAACGCACACTCTTTGAAGGAAACAAAAGCTTGAAGTGTTTCTTTTTGAGAAGGAGGAGCGATATGTACGAACGTATTTCAATCAACTCAAAGATCTGTCATGGCCAAGTTTGTGTCAAGGGCACGCGCATTCCTGTTCACCAGGTCATCGGCATGCTTGCTAATGGAGATACAATAAAGAAATTGCTTGAAGAGTACCCATCGTTAAAACGCGAGGACGTTCTCGCTTGCCTTGATTATGCTGCAAGTTTAACCGAGGAACAGATTACGCCTATTAATCTTGAGAAAGCTGCGGCATAAAAACCATGCGAATATTTGTAGATGAGAATATCCCGGTAAATTGGGGACAGGCACTAATTTTATTCCCTTTAAATAATTGAGCAATTCAGGTTACTTTACACTTTTTCAGCAACTATTTTAACGGACAGAAACCTGCTCCACCTTGCAGGCGTAACGCATAAAATT
>MNUP01000146.1 GCA_001871075.1 Candidatus Desantisbacteria bacterium CG1_02_49_89 | reverse complement strand
CTATTGAATTTGTCGGACCAGTTGAGATTGCAATCATCACTCCCCCCAGGACGGTTTTTACCGGTTCTGCTTCCGAGTCAATTGCCATTGAGGTACTGGACAATTTCGGGGAAAAGGCTGGGACATTCAATGAGACTGTCGGTCTCTTATCTTCTTCGGTATCAGGACGGTTTTCAACAGATAAATTTAACTGGAGCACATCAAACGACAGCTCAATTACGCTTGGTGCGGGTTCCGGAATTTTCTATTATTCCGATACTGAAGCAGACAGTCCTGTGATTACTGTGTCCAGACAGGGCTTGATTTCAGACACGCAAATTGTGGAAGTCCTTGCCAGTATTCCTGTTTCAGAGACTGCTTCTTATCTGCGTATCGTTTCTCCCGGCACAGGCTCACTTCCGGCAAACGGAGTTAACCAGTGCAAGGTTGCGATTTTTATCAGGGATAACATCGGGAATCCCCTCTCCGGCAGGCAGGTTACTATTGTGTCATCCCGCGGTTCTACTGCAGATACAATCTTCCAGCCGGGACTGACAGATTCAAACGGGCAAAGCACGGGAACGATAGTTTCTTCTGTGGCAGGCCAGGATACAGTAGTTGCCTTCTCCGAGGGCGTGACCATAACTGAGAACGTTCTTCCTAATCCGTCGTTTGAAAAAGGGTCTGGACCAGATGATTGGAGTTTTGCCGCAAATTCAGGTTCCTGGTCATTGGTAAGTGACACACCATATTCAGGAGTTAAGGCAATCAGGCATACGTGTACCAGCGCAGCAGACAATTTTGCTGCCCCTTCTGTTAAAAAGTCTGTTATCCCCGGCAGTGCATATCGTTTCACCCAGTATACAAAGACTGACCTGTCCAGCGGCAGCGCCGTGATAAGGATAATCTGGTGGGACGGCGGTATTGTCAGGGGAGATGTCAATTCCAGCGGACTCTCTGGCAATTCTGATTGGACACTTTTGAGCGCACTGTTCAGTGTCCCTGCAGATGCATACCAGATGGAATACAGGTGCATGCAGGGTGGGGTGGGCACTGCATGGTTTGACTGCGTGCGCGCCAGCAGGGTCCCTACAATTGAATTCACCAGTGCAGACAAACTTGCGATTATCACTCCAGCAAGGACACTGGTTGCCGGCAGTGTATCGGAGTCCATATGCGTGCAGGCGCAAATGGCTGATGGTTCAAAAGCTGCTAATTTTAACGCAAATTGCCAATTCCTGTCATCAAACGGTTTATTCTGCGATACCCAGACAGGTGAAACATGGTCTTCTTCGATTTCACTCAGGGTAGTTGATGGCGAAACCTATGTTTATTACAAAGGCACGAAAGCCGGCCCATCCATAATTACAGTAAAAAGTCCTGGATTACCGGATACAACACAAGTTCAGTTAATAACGCCAGGCGTATTCTCTGAAACTGCTTCATATATTGTAATTAGTCCCCGTAATCCCATTGGAGACGGGCAGAACCAGTGTAAAATAAGAGTCGTTGTAACGGATATCTATTACAATCCAATCCCGGGTGCAACTGTTTTAATTACTACAAGCCGCAAGGGCACTTCTGAGGACACCTGCGATACAATAACCCAGCCTTCCCAGCCCACAGACGAAAACGGAATGGCAACAGGCATAGTAGTTTCTTCGCTTGAAGGAAAAGACACGATTACTGCAACAGTAACCGGAGAACCGGGAAAGATCATTGAACTCACATTCTTTAATTCGGCTCCTGCTGGAAGGTGGGACTTTGATGAGGCAGGCGGAGACATTGCCGGTTCTCCTGCGAACAGCGGAAGGCTCTATGGTCCGACCTGGGCTCAAGGCAAATACGGTTCTTCCCTTTCTTTTAACGGTTCCACAGACTATGTTTCAGTCCCTGACACTGATTCCCTTGACCCCCAGCAGATTTCAGTTGAACTGTGGTTTTATCGCACAGGCACAACAGGCGATTCCTGGATGATAAATAAAGTGACAGATGGAGCCCAGGGTTATCGTCTGGGCTTTGGCGGGGACGGGTATGTGGCATGGCATGTCCCCCTGACTCCATGGAGCCATTACTTTACCAGTCCATACGCTGTGCCGCTTTACCAGTGGACCCATGTGGTGGGAACAAGTGACGGTTCAAAACTGCGCCTGTATGTTAACGGAGTTGAAACAGCAACTCTGGACAGGATAGGGGGCATAAATCCTTCTTCCGGGGACCTTTACATAGGTTCCTATGGCGGAGGCGGCGGGTATAACTTCCCCGGATTGCTGGATGGAGTGCGCATATACAACAAGGCCCTGTCCGCAGAGGAAGTCAGGGCAGATTATGAAGGAAGAAGAAAAAAACCCATTACCTGGGCAGCAGCGTCAAAAATTGCGTTTCTTACTCCCCCCAGAACGATTGTTGCCGGTTCTGCATCTGAGTCAATAGTGGTCCAGGCGCAGTGGTCTGACGGTTCAAAGGCAGATAACTACAATGAAGATTGCGAATTTTCGTCCTCATCGCCAACCGGCAGGTTTTCTGCCGCGCCCGGCGGAGAGAACTGGGCTTCTTCTCTGACCTTAAGGTTTGTAAGCGGCGAGACATACGTTTTCTTCAAAGATATAAAACCCGGTTCTTATACGCTCACAGTCAGAAGCGGGTCTTTGTCTGAAACAACCCAGGCTCAGTATGTCAACCTCGGTGATTTCAGCGAAACCGCTTCGTATATTATAGTTGGTTCCCGCAATGCGGGTATAGACGGAATCACCCCCTGTCCCGTGATAGCAGTTGTAACAGACAGGTGCCGCAATCCTGTTCCCGGCAAAACAGTGGTAATCACTACAAGCCGCAAGGGAACAGCGGATGATGCATATGACACGATTACTTATCCAAACGGGCAGGTAACCGATACAAACGGGTGGTGCACGGGCCTGCTTGTTTC
Source organism: Candidatus Desantisbacteria bacterium CG1_02_49_89 (assembly GCA_001871075.1). GTDB lineage: Bacteria > Desantisbacteria > UBA1551 > UBA1551 > UBA1551 > UBA1551. Next base: position 14,484 of record MNUP01000146.1, on the reverse strand, counting down.
AACCCTCCCGGGAAAGGACACCATTACAGCTTATCTTTTAGGCGACAGCTCAAAAACCATAAAGAATACAATCTTCAAAGATAATCTTCTCGCAGGCGGGTGGAATTTTGATGAGGGAGAAGGAACTGCGGCTTATGATGTCTCTCCATATAAAAACAACGGTTCTCTTACGGGTAGTCCTGCCTGGGCCAGCGGATATTATGGTTCCGGGCTTGAATTCACCGGGACCGGGAATTATGTAACAATCCCTGATACTGATTCTCTGCATTTTAGTGATGAGTTGACAGCGGAGCTGTGGTTAAAACGGGTGGGTGAAGGCACCTGGCTGATGTACATTGATAAGAGCAACAGTTTCCAGCTCCGCCGCGACCCTCTTCCGCCCACAGAGAGTGGAAACTTCACCTCTTTTGTGGTTATCGGCGCAGGCTGGGAGCCAAGGGTAAACAGCGGGATACAGCCGGGTGCAGGAATCTGGTATCACGTGGTAACAACCTATGACAAAAATGCAGGAGCAGGCAACCTTAAGATATATGTTAACGGAGAATTCAAGGCGTCTTCCACAAGGACGGGCTCAATTGATTCAACGTCAAATCCGGTTAATATAGGAACAAGCTGGCCCGGCGTTATTGATGAAGTCAGGTTGTATAATAAAGCATTGCCTGCGGATGAGATTGTGGCAAGTTATGAAGGAAGGCAGAAACCGATTACCTTCAGGATATTGGCTACTCAGCTGAAAATTACAAATTCTCCTTTTAAGGCTAAATCCGGCCAGGCAGTTCCTGTTACTGTTGTTGCTGAGGATGGAGTTGGTAATGTTGACAGCAATTTCAATGAGGCTGCTAATCTCTTGACTTCTTCTGAGAGCGGTTCTTTCTCGCTGACACAGAACTGGGTAAATATAAATACAGTAACCCTGACAAACGGCTCTGCCGCATTCTATTACAGGGACTACCTTATCGGCAGCCCGGTTATTACAATTACCCATTCAGGGCTGACTCCCGCGGCACAGCAGGAAACCATTACTGCTTCCAAGCTGCAATTCCTTTCTCCGCCGTTTGTGATTTCTTCAATACAGGCGTCTGATACTATTGCAGTTGTTGCCAGGGATGAATCGGGCAATACAGATACAGGCTGGAATGAAACAGCGTCTCTGAAATCAACTTCTTCAAAAGGCAGATTTTCACTGGGCAGGGAATCCTGGTCTGACACAAGTATCATCAGGTTCTCTTCCGGCTCCATAGTATTTTTCTATAAGGACAGCCGCGGTGGAGCACCTGTCATTACCATAACTTCTTCTGATATTATCAGCAGTCAGAAGGAAACAATCGTGATGCCTGTTATCCTCCTTGAAAAATTTGTCAGGAACGAACAGCTCACCGGGCAGGATACGCAAACAATTGTTTTACTCTCTGCCGGTGATACTTTAGAATTCAGGCTGAAGATTTCAAATGTTGGAGGAGAAACTGCCATAAATCTCATAATCACTGATACCATAACATTCAACACGGCGGTATACACTCCGGTGGCATTCCTCTCAATGGATAGTGAAACAATTGCTGATTCCTGGACATATGCTGCTGACCCGGCCGGCGCAATATGGGAGCCGTGGAACAGCAGTCCGCCTGCCGGCGCGGAAAACATTAAAGGTTTGCGATGGGGAATAAACACGCTGGGCGTCAACGAACAGAGGAGTATTAAATTTAGAGTGCGGGTTAAATAGGGGGGCCAGTGAAAAGAGTTTTAATCGGCGGATTGGTTGTTGTGATGTTTAGCTGTGTGTTTTTTGTGGTCTGCCATGCACAGATAGAGGTCCCGGGGATCGTTGAGGCTGAGGACCAGGCATTGGAACACACCGGAGGAATGGGTAATATCCCCGGCTGGTGGGCGTTCTGGGCTAATGCCAGTTTGACTGTGAAGTGCAATGTGAAAGAAAAAGGACTTTATAAAGTTGCAGTGCAGTCAGCAGGAACACCTGCATTAGACCCGGATACAGAAGAAAAATGGCCGAAAATGGTTGTTGAGATTGACGGGGGTGATGCGGGGAGTTTTGAGTGGGAGGTGAAAGAAGATATGGGCAAGCCAAAAGTCTATTTCACAGATGCTTTTACTCTTAACAGAGGGGAGCACATTATAAGCATTTCTTTTATAAATGATTATGCAGCAGCGGCATCAGACAGAAATTTATTCATTGACTGGATAGGAATCGGACCTGTGAAAAATCAAGAGGATAAACCGGTGCTCACGCTGGGTGAAAAACTTCTAAAGGAAGACAGGGAATCTGTTTTGCCTGACTGGACATTTGACAAAGAAAAGAACCTGCAGGGCTGGAAAGTATGGCAGGATGCTAAGATAGATGCTGCAGAAGGCGCGCTCAAAATTGTGGCTGCAGGGAAAGAGCCATTGATTCTTTCTCCGCGCATAGAAATCAAAAACATCGCGGATTTTGCCTGGGTTTCATTTATAATGAAGGTGGATAAAGGCACAAAAGGAGAGATCCGCTGGATGAGAGAAGGAGAGCCCGGAATGGAGAGAAGGGTTTTTGACCTTATTGCAGACGAACAGTTCCATGTTTACGCTATAAACATAAGTTCTGCGCCCAAATGGGATAAAAGAGTTATTGCCATAGCCCTGCGTCCTTCTGATGCAAATGGGGCAAGGGCTGAACTGAAGTCCGTCAGAATTGCAGAAAAACCAAAGGGTCCGGCAGAGATGAAAGTGATGTATTTCGGTTTAGAGGAAGCAATCAACAGGGCAGGACAGGATGCAGACCTGATCTGTGTGCTGGAAAACATCGGCGGAGAACCCGGTGAGGAAATCAACCTTTCTGTGTTGCTTCCGGCAGGAGTTCAGGTTATGGAGGGAGAAAGGACCACCAAAAAAATTAAAGTTCTGGAGAAAAAAGAAGAAATTCGCTGGTTCATTCAAGGTCCGAATCCAATTCAGGATATTGCAAGGCTCGAAATTACGGGAAAGAATTTTACGCCTGTCTCTGCATCCGCTGTTCTTTCTTTCACAGCGAAGATTTCTGTTTCTCCTGGAATTGTTGAAGGCAAACCATATGTGCCGGAACCAAAACCTGCGAAATCAAATTACCTGGTTGGCGCCTACTACTTCCCGGGGTGGAAGCAGGGCGCTCATAAAGGATGGGCTGCCATAAAAAACTTTCCTGAACGCAAACCCGTGCTGGGCTGGTATCAGGAAGGAGAGCCTGACATCGCAGACTGGCATATAAAATGGGCTGTGGAACACGGAATTTCCTTTTTTGCATATGACTGGTACTGGGACAGAGGCGCAAGGCAGCTTGACCATGCTTTAAATAACGGGTATTTAAAATCCCGATATCGCAAATACCTTATGTTCTGCATCTGCTGGTGCAACCACAATCCGGACAAAACTTCCTCAGAACAGGACTTGCTCAAGGTTACCAATTACTGGCTGAAGAATTACTTCAAAGAGCCGGAATATCTGAAGATAGACAATAAACCTGTGGTAATTATTTTCAGCCCTGACAGGATAACCAAAGATATGGGAGTTGAGAAGGCAAAGATTGCTTTTGAAAAAATGAGAGAGTTATGCAGGAAAGAAGGTTTTAGCGGGTTGTACTTGGCAGCTTGTGCATATCCCGGAAAGGGAACAGTTGAGGCGCTCAAGGAAGAGGGCTATGACGCGGTTACAGGTTATAACTATCCGTCTGCAGGTGCGAATTCAGGAGAAAAGACTTCTCCCTATGATCTGGCAATACAGGGCTATAATGCCATCTGGGAAGAGATTGCGGGGTATGGATTGCTGGATTATATTGCTGTTACTGACCCGGGCTGGGATGCCCGTCCCTGGCACGGGGAACAGGCATTCACGCGCACGGGTAAACATCCGGATAAATTCAAAAAGATGCTTGAATTGGCAAAGGGATTTACAGACAAACACCCTGTTGGAAAAGATAAACTTAATATTGTTCTGGCAGAAGCATGGAATGAGTTTGGCGAAGGAGATTTTATAGAGCCGCACAGAGAATTTGGATTTGGATACCTGGATGCAATAAGAGAAGTGTTTACCACTGAATCAAAGGGCCACCAGGATGTTATTCCTCAGGATGCAGGTCTTTCAGTAAAACAGTGGCAGGACATTAGCCGGATGATTGCCTGGGAATTCAATGAGGACGGGAACGGAGAGGGCTGGAACCCCCTTATGAATTTAAATGACGCAGGGGTGGCAGGCGGAGTGTTAAAGGGCACATCTGCCACGAATGATTCTGCGTTTAGAAGTTCTGAGTTAGAAATCAACGGAGAAAAATTTCCGTTTATTGTCATACGGGTCAAAATAAGCAAAAATTCCCAGGGGCAAATATTCTGGCTTACAAAGTCGTCTCAGAATTATAATGAACCCATGAGTTTCGGTTTTAGGATTAAAGGAGACGGAGAATTTCATGAGTATAAACTCAATGTTGGGAAAAACTCTCTTTGGTTGTCAGACCTCATCACGGATTTACGATTTGACCCCACCGGCGAAGAAGGAGTTACTGCAGAAGTAGACTATATCCGGCTGGTAGAAAAATAAAACAGGTTAGATTCCTTCTGATTCTCCCTTTTATAAAGGGAGACCGAGAGAGATCAAATTCTTTTTTACAATTAACTTTAATCTTAATCTAAATCTGCATTTGGAGGGTAAAATGAAAAAGGAATTCGGTCTGGTAGCGGTTCTGGTTGTCTGCTGTCTGGTGTCCGGAGTCTGGTGTCTGGCAGCTGAAAAGGAGAAGGGTCTTGTGGGCTGGTGGAAGTTTGACGAAGGTGACGGTGAAGTTGCCAGGGACTCTTCAGGAAAGGGATATGACGGCCAGATTGCGGGTGCCGGGTGGGTGGACGGCAAATCCGGAAAGGCGCTTTTATTTGACGGGAACAGCAGCGTCGAGATTCCTGATGCCGGAGATTTAAGGCTGGCAAAAGGGATTACCATCGAGGCATGGGTCTGCCCGGCTGAAATTGAAGGCTGGCGGTTTATTGTAAACAAGCAGGATGAATACCAGTTGCGCGTTGACCCGCCCCAGGAAAAGAACCAATTCTCTCTGCTCATTTATTCAGACGGGAGCTGGGAGCCCAGGGTTTCAAACTCTGTGCCCGCTCTGTAGAAATGGTCCCATATTGTGGGGATATGGACAGGGGAGAAACTGCAGTTATGGGTCAATGGCAAAAAAAAGGAATCTATCAGAAAAATGGAACCAAGCCCTGCTGATAATCCGGTCCTTATCGGCGCAGGATTTATCGGGATGATTGATGAAGTGCGTATCTATAACCGCGTGCTTTCTCCCGAGGAGATCGCAGGGCATTATGGAGAAAAGGCAAGTAAGTAAAGGCAATGATAAATAGGGACAGCCACCATTTTTTATTACCTTTATTTTTCAAGGGAATTCTGAATACTATAATTAGGGCTCCCACATTAAAGATTTCCACCATAAGAATTGGCGGACAAAGGCGGGTCTTCGAAAAGCCCTGAGTTACGCGATCTCATGATTAATACTGCCGGTTTAAGAATCCGGCAGTTTTATTTTATAACGGATATACTTTGAATTACCCCGCGGCAAGCCGCAGGGTAATTCAATAAATTGCTTGACTTTTTACATAAGCATAGTATAATAATTAGAGTAAGGGGGAATCAGGAATCAAAAATGGATTTTAAGAATAAAGAAAAAATTTAATAAATATCCGTGAACTATCGAGTTTTGAACTATTAAGTGCATTTATCGATTTTGCCTATAACTGTTTTAAAACGATTCGCGATATACAGGTTCGGGAGGCAGAGATGGAACAGCTGTGGCAGGATTTTCCCGGCACGATAGCCGCGGTGTTCGAAGGCATGCTGGACGCTATAAAATCCGAGAACATATACAGGGAGTTCGTGAAGCGGGGGTGGAAGCTCAACACGTTCTGCGAATTAATGCACACGGCTCCGCAGGGTGTAAGGGGGTGCCTTGTGTCAGACGCGAAAGGCGGGTCAATCGCCCGCGAGAACCAGGGCCCTTATTACTACGAGTGCCAGTTCGGCCTGACCGACATAGCGTTCCCAATATTCATCGGGGACAGGTTCATAACCAACGTCTATTTCCGCTCCTGCCTTACAGCCCCGCCTTCCCAGGAGAGCTTCGCGCGGGTCAAAGAGAAGGTGAAGGGGATGAAGATAGACCTTAAAAAACTTGAAGACGCGTATTTTGACGTTTCCGTGGTGCCTGAGATAAGGCTTAAGGAATACCTGAAACTGGGGCACATGTTCTTCAGCTACCTGGGTAAGGCGGAGGAGATACTGAAACTGGGGGCGGCAAGAGCCGCAAAGAGCCCGCACGTTGAAAAGGTTGAAAGGTTCATACAGGAAAATTACTTTGACGACATCAGCCTTGACGAGACCGCGAAAACGGTGAACCTCAGTATCTACCATTTCAGCAGGACGTTCAAGAAGGAGACCGGCTTCACGTTCATAGAATACCTGACCCGCACCCGCATGGACAAGGCGAAGGAACTGCTTTCCACAACGGATTCAAAGATAACGGACATAGGCACAAGCGTGGGTTACGACAACATCACGCATTTCAACAGGATGTTCAAGGACTTGGAGAAGATGTCGCCAAGGGACTATCGAAGCCTGCTGAAGTCCATTGTCAGCAGTCCATAGCAGGCCTTAAATAAGTCCACAGTCCACCCTACTACGCCAAGGCTTCGTAGGACAGGCGGTCGACGGTCTCGCCACTTCGGCGAGTCGCCGTTGAGGCGACCACTGTCCTTAATTTAAAGCGTATCAACGTGTCAACGTATCAGCGTGTCAAAGTTCCAAGCTTATAAGTTTACAAAGTTTACATAGTTTTTACAGTTTACAAAGTTTACAAAGTTTGCAAAGTTGACATTCGTGAAAATTCGTGTAAATTCGTGGTTAAAGGGCAGTTATCAGTTGTGAGTTGTCAGTTGTCAGAAAACCAAAAGATTACTCTGTGCCTCCGTGGTTTATTTCGTGCTTCCGGGGTAAAAATATGAAACGAAAAATGTTGATGATAATTTTGGGTGTGGTCCTGTCCGCCTGCGCCGCGTCAGCCCACCAGGTATACCTGACTGACGGGACCGTTGCCACGGGAACCGTCAAAAGCTACGGCGCGGACGGCGTAACCGTTGAGAACACGGCAGGCGAAATTGTGATACCCAGGGAGAAGATCGAGCGCATTGAATATATCGATAAGATCGAATATGCCTCGGACGCAGGCGGTAAGGACGTGATCTACTTTTTAAACGGCTCTCTTGTCAGGTGCACGATATTAAAGTTTGACACCGATACGATATGGGTGAGGACCGTTGCCGGCGAGACCAGCTTCAGGAAGGATATCATCGCGAGGATCGCGAAGGAAGAGGAGACCGCGGCGCAGCCGGCTCCCGTTGAACCGGCTAAGGAAATAATACCGGAAACAAGCCCTATATACCCGATGCTGGACAGGTGGGGGATCGGGCTGTTCTACCCGGGGATCACTTTCAAGTACTGGACAGAATCGCCCTGGGCCATTGAAATAAGGGGAGCGGCAGGGCCGGGCATCGGGGTCGCGGGGTTCAGGTTCTACTACAACCTGCCTTTGCACCAGGCGTTCTTCCTGCTTTTCGGCGGGGAGGTCGACGTTTCTTTCTTCAGCGTGGACGATATCGACGGCTGGGGGCTTGCGTTCGAGGGCTTTGCCGGAGTGGAATACAGGCTTACGAAAAGCATTTCATTCACCGCGGACATCGGCCCTGCCTGGGTGATGGCTTTTGACCCTCCCGGAGGTTACGCCGGAGGGCTTGATTTCATCCTCAACGTCGGGTTTAACTATTACTTCCCCAAGGGCAAGAAGAAATGAAGGAACTGAGAACAGCGGTATTGGTCTTGATCGCGCTTTTTATCCTGTCCGCGCCGGCTGAAAGCGGATTTTTCGTGGGTATCGTGGACGCGTTCAGGGACAAAATAAGCAAAATGAAGGAAACGGCTTACGCGAGCGAGCTGATATCGGTCGGGGAATATCTTGAAGGCCTGGCAGTCACCCCGGACGGGCAGTATATATACGTGGCCGACGATTATAATGACAAAGTTTACGCGGTCCGCGCCGGTGACAACGCGATAGCCGCTACCATAGCGGTAGGGAGCAATCCTGAGCAGATAGCGATAACCCCTGACGGGAATTATGTTTATGTGTCCCATTCCTATGGTTACAACAATACGGTCTCTGTTATACGCGTTTCTGACAACACAGTGGTTAAAACAGTGATCGTCGGCTCAGCGCCAAAAGGACTTGCAGTGTCTCCGGACGGGAAATACGTATATACCGCGAACGAATTTTCCGATGACGTTTCTATTATCCGGACATCCGATAACAGCGTTACCAGTACCATCGCGGTGGACAGCGAACCCCAGGCCCTGGCGTTCAGCCCGGACGGCGCTTACTTATACGTTACCAGCACGTATCGCTGGCCTGGCAGAGTGGACATAGTCCGTGTTTCTGACGGGACTATCGCCGGCACGGTCACTGTGGGAGAAGAGCCGACAGGTATAGCGGTGACCCCTGACGGACAATACGTTTACGCGGCTAACTACTATTCCGAAAACGTGTCCGTGATACGCACTTCCGACACATCCGTGATAAAAACCATACCTGTGGGCGATTACCCGAGAGTGGCTGTCGCGCCAAGCGGCAGGTATGCCTATATCGCAAGCTGCCCGGAAGATTACTACTCCTCTTATTCAGGCACGCTCTATATTGTAAGCATACCCGGCAACGCCGTGGTCAAGACCATAAGTTTCAGCGGAAGCCCGAAAGGGATCGCGGTTTCCCCGGACGGAAATTATGTTTACGTGTCAGCCTATACTTATTCAAGGGGGCATATAGCCGTCATAAGGACTGACGGCTACAAATAACATGAAAAAGACCGTGTTTTTAATTATGATCCTGCTTATATCCCTGCCGGTTTGCGCCGAGGAGGTATATCTCAAGGATGGCACTGTCATAAGCGGGACAATAACCGGTTCGGACACCGAGATTATGAAGGTCAAAACCTCATACGGGGAAGTGCTGGTCAAGATGAGCGAGATCAAGGACATAGAATACGTAAAGCAGAAGCGCGAGGAAAAGAAGGAGGAAGCGCCGAGAGGCCCGGTTTTCCACGAAGCTGATATTTCAACAAAGGTCTTCTCCATCGGGTTCCACGAGGACGCCTCTTTCTTTTCGTTCTTTGATATAGGCGGAAACATTAAGTGGTGGATCACTCCTGATATAGGGTTCAGGGCAGGGGTGGGTTTCCCCATCCTGAGCTGGTACGGGCCGGTCTCTCCCCTGATAAACCTGGAGGGTTTCTGGGGTTTCAGCCGCAATAAGAGGTATAACCTGTACCTGGGCGGGGGGATGATCATCAATAACCCAGCGAACGCGTGGGTGCCCGGGCTTGTCGGGCTGTTCGGCATAGAGTTCTTCTATCCCAGATCGCGTTACGATACTTACTGGGCGCCGCAAACCGATATCTATGAATATCCCATGCCTGTGTCGCTTGAGATAGGCTATTACTTTAACCCCATGAATCTGGATGACAAGGGTTTTTATTTCCACTACGGAATGGAAATATACCTGTTCTGAGGAAGAAACCGACATGAAAAAGACCGTAATCCTGTTTTTGATCTTGGGTTCCCTTGCCGGAGCGGTATCAGCTGAGGAGATCTACCTTAAAAAAGGGGACGTGATCTCAGGTTCGGTCACAGGTTCGGATTCTGAGAGCATCCGGGTGAAAACTTCCTACGGCGAAGTGCTTATAAGGCAGGAAGAGATACTCAGGATCGAGTACGTTAAACCAGCGCAGGACGAAGAAGCGGCGCCGCTTCAGGCGGAGAAGGCGCCTGCAAAAAAGCTGAAAACCCTTTCAGTGGGTTTCCAGATGGACATGATAGGATATTACAGCGGCATGTTCCTCTGCCCGACCGTAAAATGGTGGGTCACGCCGGCAGCAGCCATACAGTTTGAATACAACGTGTTCGAGCTTTACGGAAGCGGCCCGACAATTATTATTAAAGGTTTGTGGGGTTTCCTGCGCGAAGACATGCGCTATCTGAGCGTTGGCGGCGGGGTTGTGCTTATGAACACCGGTTACGGCCTGAGCACGGGATTTATGGGTATTATAAGCGGGGACGTGCTCAGAGACCCTGAGATCCCGTACGCGATCTCTGCGGAAATAGGATATTATTACGGGCCTGTAAACTCATACTATTTATATTACGGTTCATTTCATAATCTCTGGCTTGCAGTAGGCTATAATATTTACCTGTTCTAGAGATGTTGTTTGTTAGAAATCGTTGTATTGGTTAAAAGGGTTAAAAAGGTTAAAGAGGTTGAAAAGGTTAAAGAGGTTGAAAAGGTTGAATTCGTGGAAAATGGTATTTCTCTGTGTTCTCTGTGGTAAAGGACTTTCGAGTCAGAACGGTATTTTGTCCCTGTCCCGCCACGAATATTGGCGGGTAACACAGGGACCTTCGCGCCAGAACTGAGCGGATGGCGCTACGGCAATAAACGTAAAGTGTAAGCAAGAAACGTAAAATAGGCAAATTCAGCGGTTTTTATCGAAGAGCCCTGTGTTTTTTCCAACAGGGCTTTTTTTATTGCCTTTTTCCCTCTTTCCTCAGTTTTCCCCCGGTAATTGTTTTCTTCCCGGCCCGCCTTTCACGCTAAATCCGTGTAATCATCCTCTAAAGTCTGTGTAATCATTTTTTATAGCAAGATACGTAAAGTTTGGCCGAAAACCGTCTGTTATTATTAAAAAATTGTGGTATAATGATAGGCGTAGAAAATGAAAAACCGCAAAGATTTGATGCCCGCCCAGCAAGATCGGCGGGCTGTTCCCCGGAAAGCAGGAAGGGGAGCCAGCGGGAAACAGGAGGTTAAAATGTTAAAAGGTGTGAAAGGGGCAGTTGCGGGAGTAATAATGGTTCTCGCGGTGGCAGTATGGAGCGCAGACGGCTGCGCGGCAAAGCTTTACCTGAGGGACGGCAAGGTGCTTACAGGCACGGTCACGTCGTCTGACACGGACTTCGTGACGCTGTCAACAGACTTCGGCAGGTTTACTGTTCCCAGGAACAAGGTTGAGCGGCTGGTGTATAACGAGGTGCCGGCCCAGGATGAAGGGGAAGAGGACCCGGTTGACAGGGCTGAAAGGTTATATAAGGAAAGCAGGATAGCCAACGGGCTGGACGGCACTGTGGTCACAGCGAACAGGGGAGAGTGCATGCTTTCAGACCTGCCTGTGGTGGTGGACATTATAACAAGGAAAGATATCGAGAAGACCAACGCGAAGAACGTAGCGGACGCGATCGCGAGGAACTGCGGGGCTGACATCATTTCGTACCCCGAAGGGTTAAGCGACGTAGGCATAAGGGGGTTCGCGCCTAATCCCGGTTCGAACATGAGGCGCACAGCGGTTTTAGTGGACGGCAGGAAGATCCTGACAACAAATCTTTCCACTATCTTAATAGACGATGTGGAAAGGATAGAGGTTTTGAAAGGGCCTGCTTCCTATTTATACGGTTCAGGCGGCATGGGAGGCGCGATCAACATAGTCACAAAGCACAGCAGAGAAAAAGTGAAGGGCGAGGTAGGTTATGAGTTCAGGACGTTCATGGCATGGAAGGGTTTCGCGGATATCGGCGGTTCGGCGTTCCCGGGCACTGATTACGACCTCACTTTACTCGCGTTTGAAGAGGCGCAGTACCCGGTACCGCCTGCGAACCGCCTTTGGCTGGGCAACAGCTGCACCAATTACAACGGCGCTTACAGGTCCGGCTTCAAGCTCACGGACAACCACAGGATCGACTGGCGGGTGGATATGTTCCTCGCCCAGGACATGAATTACGCGGGCGATTTCGAGAACAAGGTGCAGGATCCGGGCAAAAAGGACATGAGCAGGCTTACCTACGACGTGATCTACGGAGGGAAAACAGAGACCGACGAGCACATGTGGCAGGCAAGGTTTTACGGCGGCAACAACGTTTCAGCCTATAAGTCGCAGGCAGGTTACAAAACAAACGATTCGCGCACCGATTACATGAACATATCCGCGCAGGACAGGGAGCGTTTTTCCGACCACCACGAGGTGGTTTTCGGCGCGGATTACAACTGGGACAAAACCGTGAACGGCAGGTGCGCAAACGGGGCAAATACCGCACCGCTTGCGCCTGACAGCGAAAAATTCAATTTCGGCGTGTTCGCCTGCGACAGGCTGCGCGTAATGGACGAAAGGCTCATGCTCACACTGGGCATAAGGTATGACGGGTACAAGCTGGACGCGCTTTCAACCGACTTTCTGAAAAACTCTCCGGGGGAGGAGTATTCGTCAAGCTTCGATCCCAGGGTCGCCGCGGCGTGGAGGGTTTCGGACATAGCGCAGGTGCACGCGTCAGCAGGCACTGGATTTGTTGTTCCCGAGCCCTATCAGAAGATCGGTTCGTTCACCCCGCCAACAGGCGACACGCGCGCCGTGCACGGGAACATTGATCTTCTGCCTGAGAAAAATGTTGTTTACGACGCGGGAGTGACCTTCAACATGCCGGCGGTTTACGCGGACATCTCATATTTCTATTCCTTTCTTAACGGCGGGATAGAGAAAACGACAACCGGCGCCACGCTGACATACCAGAACGCGGTGAACGCCGAGGCATACGGCATAGAAGGCAAAGCAACAGTGGTTTTGAGCGACATCTGGGGCTGGTCAAAGACAGTGAGGGCTTACGCGAATTTCACCTGGCTTCTGAAAAACTGGGACATCACGAACCAGAGGGATGTGTACAACGTCGGGAAATTCAAGGCGAACTGCGGGGTTGATTTTGAGGGGAAGAGGATGAACCTGAGGTGCAACTACAGGTTCGTGGGAGATCGCAGAGACCTTTACCAGCCCCTGAACGAACCCGCGCAGGTAAAGCAGGTGGGCAACCTTAACATCGTAGACGTGAACTTCAACTACAAGATAGTTGAGTGGCTGCACGCTTCGATCAAGATAGACAACCTTCTTAACCAGCGCGTTGAGGACAAATACGGCTACCCCCTGCCCGGGACAGTCGTGTTCGGAGGCATAGCGCTTAAATTCTAAAAATCAATTATGAATTATGAGTTATGCCCCAAGGGGCATTATGAATCAACAGCATGGAGTTTCATTCAAATTAAATACCTTGTTTTTGGCTCATAACTCAGTATTCATAATTCATAATTAAGGAAGGTGAAGAAGGGTTTGTCATAAAAAATGGGGACTGTCCCAATCCCTGTAGCCCCGGTGAACCGGGGCTGAACACAGGGACCTACGAGTCAGAACTGAGCCAATGACTCTGCGGTCGGGACTGTCCCCATTTTTAACTCTATTATCATGCTTCTTGACATATAAGAGTATTTATGCTATAATATAAAGCAGAAAATATAACCTGTGAAACTGGAATATCTTGCGGAAAGCGGACAGGAGGGTAAAATGCTGATGGAATATATTCAAAAAGCTTTGCAAAGGGCGCAATATAAAAAACTCGAGGATAATACCTGGTTTGCCGAGATACCTAAGTTTAAAGGCGTGTGGGCGAATGGCGGAACCGTAGAGGACTGCAGAAAAGAACTCACCGAAGTTTTAGAAGAGTGGATTCTGTTAAAAGTTAAAGACGGGGATCCCTTTCCGGTTATTGATAAAACGCAGATCCGCGTGCAGGAAAAAATCCGGGTATGAAAACAATTTCACGGAGAGAACTCATAACAAAACTTAGGGGATTTGGATTTGATGGTCCATTTTCCGGAGGCAAGCACCAGTTCATGATAAAGAGTTCTCTTAAACTCAGGATCCCGAATCCGCATGGTTCTAGAGATATTTCGTATCCTTTGCTGAAGGAGATTTTAAGGCAGGCGGACATTTCAACGGAAGATTGGGAGAGCGATAATGCCTGAAACCGATAAGGATATTGGCAGGATAAACCCATTTCCAGTCTTATGCTGAAAATATAACCCACTCGACAGAACCTAACCGAGTGGGTTTTTTATTATTATCAGGAGGCTAAAAATCGAGAAAATGATTACTTTGGAAAGGGACTTACATTAATTTTTTCCGCTGGAAAATAATGAGACCGTATGAATTCCAGCCTGCAAGGTTGTAATTGATGATGATACTGCCGGCTTAAAAACCGGCAGTTTCTATTATATAGAATATACTTTATTAAATTGCTGTGCGGAAATAATCAAAAGTATACCTGGGGAACAATCAGAAGTATACCTATCTGGGGGAAATTGATTTAGGCTGGCTGGTTTAAAAATCAGGTAATAATCACCCTCTCCTTTATCCTCTCCCCTCGAGGGAGAGGGGTAGGGTGAGGGGGGTGGGTACTCTCGAAGGCAGAATCTGGAAGGTAGGTCGATTTCCGGAGCAAGAAGTAACCGTGTGTCTTATCCCCAACAAAAAGATTATTGTGTTAAAAGATGAGCAGAAAATC
>MNUP01000028.1 GCA_001871075.1 Candidatus Desantisbacteria bacterium CG1_02_49_89 | reverse complement strand
GCTTCCGCAGGAAGAGCAATAGAAACCTTTGGAAGGGTCCCTTGCAAGGATTATGTCAACTTCATCTTCATGGACACAGCAGGAAACGACTTTTACGCTTGACAATTGAAGGCATTGTGATATAATATTATCTGGCATCTGTGGACCTCCTTTTTACTTCCGGGTTTTTCTTGCCAAAGAATATTATACCCTATAGCAGAGAAGAAGTCAACAGGTGCCCTCGTTATTTAAAGAGCATTAATGCTATTTATTCTATTATACGACAACATTTGGAGAAGAACCATATTTGATATGATCAGGTTTAGGAAATTAACGGCAAAACCCTATTTTCTTAGCATAATAATTTTTAGTTTCCTCTTCTTGCTAAGTTGCGCAACAATCAGTCTTTATCTTCCATTATTCCGTGTTAACTCTGTTGTCGGGGGTTAATAGAAAATATTTTTAAATTAAACTATTCAGTGAACTCAGTGGCAAAATAATTCTTTTTCGTGCTTTCGTGACACTTTCGTGATTTCGTGGAAATCTTTTAGGAGGTTTTATGATAAAATTCAGCCCGCCGTATTTCGGGGCCGCTTATTACCCCGAGGCATGGGAACAGAAAGAGCTTGATAAAGACATAAAAAGGATGAAGGACCTTGGCGTGAACATGGTGCGCGTCGCCGAATTCGCCTGGGCGTTCATGGAGCCCGAAGAGGGAAAGTACAGTTTCGAATGGCTGCACAGGGCCGTGAAAGCCCTGGGTGAAGCCGGGATCGCTGTCGTTATGTGCACGCCCACCGCAACCCCTCCGGCGTGGCTCACAAAAAAATACCCGCAGTCCCTTGCCGCGATGCCCACAGGCCAGAAGTTCGTGCACGGCGCCAGGCACCACTACTGCCCCAACTCCCTGGTTTACAGGGAATTCTCGAACAAGATCAACACGCGGCTCGCAAGGGAGTTCTGCAAATACCCCCAGATCGTGGCGTGGCAGCTGGACAATGAGTTCTCATGCCATATAAATTCCTGCTACTGCGAGGTGTGCGAAAGGACGTTCCGCCAGTTCCTTAAAAGGATCTACGGGACAATAGACAGGCTCAACGAGTCGTGGGGAACAGGCTTGTGGAGCATCAGGTTCGGTTCTTTCGACGAGATCCCCCTGCCCAAGCCCGCTCCCGCAAACCACCACCCTTCCCTTATCTATTACTTTAAATATTTCATGAGCCACAGCTATTCTAATTACGCCAGGGAACAAACCAGGATACTCAGGCGGTTCACAGCGGTTCCCATAACCACAAACGGTATGCCGCCTTTCCATGAGCTGGATTACGAGGACCTTTTCTCAAACCTGGACTTCGCATCAAACGACCTTTATTATTCGCCTGAGGAAATGTGGAAGTGGTGCCCCGAACTGGACTGGATGCGCCCGCTTAAGGAGAAACCATACTGGATAATGGAAACTTCCGCCACAAGCGCGGGAGGTTTGATCCCCGCGGCTCCGTATTATCACACCCCCGGTGCTCTGCGCGCGAAATGCTGGCTCGCGTTCGCTGAAGGCGGCGAAGCTGTTTCGTTCTGGCTGTGGAGGGCGCACTGGAGCGGCCAGGAAATGGAGCACGGCTCGCTTGTCTACGCGTGGGGCGAACCAACGCTTGCCGAACCCCAGATAAGGCAGGTAAGCGGAGAGCTCGCGAAAACAAAGGATTTCCTTAATTCAACAAAGCCCGAAAAACCGCGTGTCGCGGTCCATTTCAGCTACCCGTCAATGTGGATCTTCAACCAGGGCCACCTTGCCTGGAATTTCAACTACGTCTCTTCGTGGCAGGAACTTTATTACCGGCCCCTGCTTGAGGCGGGGATCCCCAGGGACGTGATCTACCCTAACGCGGATGTTGCCGGTTACAGCGCTGTCATCTCCCCTTTCATGGCTGTGATACCCAGGAAGACCGCCAGGAAGATGGAAGATTTCATGAAGAACGGCGGTATCTGGATAGTCGGGCCGATGTCCTCGTTTAGGAACGAACAGGCAACCGCGTTCCAGGAAAGCGCTTACGGCCCTCTTGAAAAACTCATTGGCGCCCATGTCAGGCACAGGTTCCAGGCATCCGGAAAGGGAAAAGTCGATCTGACCGGCCATAAAAGCGTTGGCTGCAGCCTGTGGTGCGACGCGTTCATACCGGAAAAAGGAACAAAAGCGATAGCGGCCTACGCTGACGGCCCTGCTAAGGGAATGGCTGCAGCGGTGGAAAGAAAAATAGGCAGGGGAAAGATCGTGGCGCTTGGCACCCATTTTGATCGCAGATTCCTTGCGGGATGGCTTGTAAGTGAGATCGCGAAATACGCGCAGGCCAAAGCCGTATCCGGCTGCGGTATTGTGGCAGTAAGGCGGGTCAGCGTAACAGGTAAGCCTGAAGGAATGATAGTGGTTGACATCGCGGGCAAAGGCGGGAAAGCAACGCCCGACAAGAACGGGGTGGACCTTTTAACGGGAAAGAAAGTGAAAAATTCGCTTTCGCTTCCGCCTTACGGAGTGGCAGTAATCAAGTACTAAAATTTCCACGAAAGTCCCAAGGGGATCCCTTTGGGACACGAAAGTATCCCCCTGCAGCTGCTGCGCAGCTCAACGCAGGGGCCTGCGCGCCAGAGCTGAGCAGATGGCGCTGCGGACGAAAGCACGAAAAGAATTACCACAGAGTTCCCTGTAACTGCTACGCAGCTCAACACAGGGACCTACGCACCAGAACTGAGTGGATGGCGCTACGGCACAGAGGCACAGTCGCCCCATCGGCGACCCGCCGAAGTGGCGGGAGACTACCTTAAGACTCTTTTCACAGGGAACTTACGAGAACTCATTTTGCCGCCGAAGGCACTGAGTTTAGTGAGAACGATGTGTAACTCAGGACTTTTCGAAGACCCGCCAGGCTTTAAGGAGGGAGTCCTGATATCAAACCTGAAGGTTTGAGTTACAATAAAATCCTTGTTTTTACGTTGACACGCTGACACGCTTTTTACACATGACTCATGACGCATGACCCATGACTGTTTTAAAAAAGGAGGAGCAATGGCGGAGCAGGTTCGGAGAACGGCGGGAGATTCAAAGTGGTTCACGGAAGCAAGGTTCGGGATGTTCATTCACTGGGGGCTGTACGCGATGGGCGCCAGGCACGAGTGGCTGCAGCACAACGAGCAGATACCCGTCCCTGAATACGAGCGCAGGTATTTCAAACATTTCAACCCTGACCTTTATGACCCCGAGATGTGGGCGAAGACAGCAGCGAACGCGGGCATGAAATATTTCGTCATCACGACAAAGCACCATGAAGGTTTCTGCCTGTGGGATTCGGAATACACCGATTACAAAGCGCCCAGCACTCCATGCGGCAAGGACCTTTTAAAACCTATGGTGGACGCGTACCGCAATAACGGCCTGCGCGTTGGCCTGTACCATTCATTGATCGACTGGCATCACCCGCAGTACACGATAGATCCCCATGTCGGGCCGTACCGCAACGCTGACAGGGATAAAATGAACAAGACGCGCAACCAGGCAAAATACGCGGAATACCTGCACAACCAGGTAAGGGAACTGCTGACAAAATTCGGCAAGATAGACATAATGTGGTTTGACTTTTCCTATCCCAAGCCTGACGGGTCAGGCAAAGGGCGCAACGAATGGCAGAGCGAAAAACTTTACAAGATGGTAAGGGAACTGATGCCCGGCGTAATGCTGGACGACAGGCTTGACCTTGAAAAAGGATGGGACATCAAGACGCCTGAACAGTTCCAGCCCAGGGAATGGGTAACTGTCAACGGCCAGAAAGTGGTGTGGGAAGCCTGCCAGACATTCTCCGGCTCATGGGGATACCACAGGGACGAGTCCTCATGGAGGAGCGTTGACGAGCTTATCCGCACCCTTATCGACTGCGTCAGCAAGGGCGGCAATCTTTTATTGAACGTGGGCCCTACGGCAAGGGGAGAATTCGATTACCGCGCTATTGCCAGGCTTGAGGGTATAGGCGAATGGATGAGAAGGCACGGCAGGTCTATCTACGGCTGCACCCAGGCTCCGGCTGAGTTCAATGTGCCTGAGAACTGTAAGCTTACTTACAACCCCGCGGCAAGAAGGCTTTACGTGCACATACTCGCGTGGCCTTACAGGCACCTTTATCTTGACGGCAACGCTTTTGCTGACAGGGTTGAATACGCCCAGCTGTTAAATGACGCCAGCGAGATCGGGCTGGGGCTTGAGCCCTGGGTGGCGGACCAGATGGCAAGGAAGAAGATAGGCAAAAGGCAGGAAAGATCGGTAGTGCTGCAGCTGCCTGCGGACAAGCCCAGCGTCACGGTGCCGGTCGTGGAATTATTCCTTAAAAGATAATCCCCCTTCTTCCCCCTTTATTAAAGGGGGATTTGAGGGGGATTAGGAGGATTCATGGCAAGAAAAGTAATAACGCCGGCGCAGATCTGCGAGCAACGCCTGCGATGGGTGCACCTTGATTTCCACACATCCGAGCTTATAAAGGACGTGGGGACAGAGTTCGACCCGGACGAGTTCGGCAGCACGCTTAACAAAGCGCGGGTGAACCTTATCACCCTTTTCGGCAAATGCCACCACGGTATGAGCTATTACCCCACAAAGACCGGCACAATGCACCCCGGATTAAAATTCGACCTGCTGGGAAAACAGATAAAGGCGTGCCGCAAATACAACATCGCCACCCCTGTTTACGTAAGCGTCAAGGTTGACGTGCACATGGGCAGGCAGAACCTTGGCTGGGTTAACAGGACAAAAGACGGCAGGCCGTGGTGCCCCTCCCCGATGGAAGCTGCATGGTACAACATGTGCATGAACAACCCCGAATATTACAAGTACGTCGAAGACCAGGCAGTCGAGATAATGAAGAGATACGATCCCGAAGGCATATGGTTCGACATGTGCTATCCCGCGCCGTATCCCGGGTGTTTCTGCCAGCGGTGCCTTGAAAGGATGGATAAAGAGGGCTTTGACCGCAATGACGACGCGAAGCACTGGGACATGGAATACCGCATCATCCGCGAATACACCAGGGAGCTTGCAAAAGCGGTGCGCAGGATAAAACCGAACGCCATGCTCTTTTTCAACTCCCGTGTCACCCCGAATGTCCGCAACGAGCTGGACGTGCTCACCCACCTTGAAATAGAATCCCTACCCACTGTTCCGGGCTGGGGATACCTGTTCTTCCCGTTCATGGCAAGGATGTGCAGGACCCTTAACCGCAGGTACGTAGGCCAGACCGCCAGGTTCCACAAGTCCTGGGGTGATTTCGGAGGCCTGAAAACAGAAGACCAGCTTGAATACGAAATGGGCGCGATACTGGGAGCAGGCGCTGGGATGGGGATCGGGGACCAGCTGCACCCGCGCGGTAAACTCAACAAAGGTGTCTATGAGATAGTAGGCGCGACATATAAAAAACTTGAGGAAAGAGAGCCGTGGTGCGTTGGAGCAAAAGCAATAGCGGAAATCGCGGTGCTCATGCTTCCGGACAAACCTGATGCTTCAGTCGAGATCGGCTCTCCGTGGGAAGGCATGCTTTTTAATGACTCGCGGTTCGGGGCCGGGGCTATGCTGCAGGAACTGAAACACCAGTGGAACGTGGAATCAACCGAAGGGAACTTCGATCAATACAAGGTACTGGTCCTGCCTGACAAGGGTGCATGCGGCCCTGCCCTGCGCAAAAAACTTAGCGCGTTCCTTTTAAAAGGCGGGTCTGTGATCCTTTCACACGAAGCAACCCTTGATAAGAACACCGGTAAATTCGCCTGCCCCGGTATCGGCGCAAAATACGTGAAACCCTGCGAATTCATACCCAGCTTCATGAAGCTGGACACCGCCCTGGGCAAAGGGCTTGTGCAGACACCCTGGGCGATGTACGAGGAATCAAGCCTCGTGAAAAAGACCGCAGGTGGCGCGAAAAGCATGGGTAACGTCTGCTCCAGCTATTTCAACCGGGATTATCGCCATTTCTGCTCGCATTTTCAGTCCCCGCCTGACAAAACCCTTCCCTATCCGGTCGCTGTTCAAAAAGGCAGGGTCATCTATATCTACGGCTCTATTTTCAAGGGTTACCACCTGCACGGATACCATGCGTATAAAACGATCTTCGCCAACGCCCTGAACATGCTGCTCAAAGAGCCGCTTATCCGGGCAAACGCGCCCGCGTCAATGGAAATAGACGTGCTCAAGCAGAAAGGCAGGCTTGTGGTCCACCTTGTCAATTTCCAGCCGCAGCGCAGGCACGGCATCATGGAATATATCGAGACCATTTATCCTGTCCGTGACGTGCTCCTGCACATCCGCACGGCAAAAAAACCGTCCCGCGTCTATCTTGCCCCTCAGGAAATTGACATACCGTTCGAAATGGCCGGGAACTGCGCTGTCGTAAGCGTGCCTGAGGTCAGGGGCCACCAGATGGTCGTCCTTGAATAAAGTGACCAGTGGCCAGTGTCCAGTGGCCAGTAAAAGAAATTTCAAATTGCAAATTGCAAATTTCAAATTTAACTCTTCCGATCTATAATCTGTAATCTGTAATTTTTTATCCGTCTGCATCCGTATTGTCTAATCCGCTTGCATCAGCAGACAGGAGGTATAATGAAAAAATCAAAGGTTGCTTTGCGGGTAGGCGTGCCCTTATGGATGGATGAGGGTAACTGCGCCGAACTTTTAAAACTGCTCAGGAAATACCGCGGCACCGTTGACGAGCTGGCGTTCTTCACCGGCTTCACCCACCCTCCTGTCCCCGCAAAAACCGCCGCAGAACGCGCAAGGGTGCTGAAAAAAGTCATGCCGCGTTTCAGGAAGCTCGGTTTCTCAACCGGGGTCAACTACCTCGCTACACTCGGCCACCTGGATGAGAACCTTGAAAACTCCCTGGATGAGCCCTGGCAGAGAATGACCGACATCAACGGAACCGTAGCGAAAGGAAGCTTCTGCCCCGCGGACGAGAACTTCAGGGAATACGTTGCCCAAACCTACATTATGTACGCGAAGACAAAGCCGGATTTCATCTGGGTGGACGATGACCTCAGGATGGAAGGGCACGCGCCTGTCAGGTTCGCCTGTTTCTGCGAAAAATGCCTGGAACTGTTCTCGAAAGAAACAGGGACCGCGTGGACAAGGGAAAAACTGGACAAGGCATTCAACTCGGGTTCAATGGAAGAAAAATTGGGCCTGCGGAAGAAATGGCTTGAGCATAACCGCAAGGCGATAGACGGGATCCTCGCTTTGATCAGGAAAGCGGTTGACAGCGTGGACCCCTCCATAAAACTGGGGCTTATGACAGCCGACATATACTATTCCGGAAGGGAATTCCGCGGGTGGGCCGAGACGCTTTCGGGAAAAAACAGCGTCGAGATAAAATGGCGGCCCGGAGGCGGGTTTTACACTGATGACAACCCCTGCGAACTGCTTGAAAAAGCACACTCCATCGGAAGGCAGGCCGAGTCCCTGCCCGCTGAGGTTTACGATATAGTGTCCGAACTCGAGAACTTCCCCTACCAGAAACTTAAGAAAAGCGCGAAAACGGTCTGCCTGGAATCAGCCGCGTATATCGGCGAGGGATGCACGGGTGTAGCCCTGAACATAATCGGGACCATCAAGGATTCCATGGATGAATACATTCCCTATTTTGAAGGGACGAAGAAATACCGCAGGTTCTTTGAAGAAGAAGTAAAGGCTTTCGGCAGGAGCAAATGCGAAGGGGCCGGGTTTGCCGCAGACAGGGACTGTTACGCCACGTTCGGCATCGATAACAGCGGCTGGCCGCATACCGGGCCGGCGGTCGGGCCGCGATGCGTGCTTGAGCTCTCGCAGATCGGGATACCGGTTGCGTACGCGAAGGGCTCTTCCTCGGTGAAGGTCATTACCGAAGACTGTTTTGCCTCGTTCTCAAAAAACGAAATAAAGGAAATGCTTTCGGGCGGCGTGCTTGCTGACGCCCCTGCCCTGAAAAGGCTCAATGAGCTCGGGATGGCGGAATACACCGGGTTTGGCATAGAAAGAACGAAAGATAAGGATACCCGGGAAATGCTGACCGGGGACAAAATAAACGGGAAGTTCGAAGGATGGGAAAGGGATTGCCGACAGTCTTTCTGGAAGGCTGACGCGTATATCCTGAAACCGCTTAAAAAAGAAAGCAGGGTCCTTTCAGAAGCCTTTGATTACGCTGACAAAAACTCCGGCCCTTTATGCGGCGCGTTCGAGAACCCTCTCGGCGGACGCTTCGCTGTCCAGGGATATTATCCGTGGACCTCCCTGCACAGCCTTTCAAAGAGCTCGCAGATAAAAACTCTTTTAAGGTGGCTTTCGAAGGACACCCTTCCGGCGTACGTGTCTTCATTCCACAAGATCGCAGTTTGGTGCCGCAGGGATAAAAAAGGCAGGCCCGCCCTGCTCCTGCTAAACTGTTCCCTGGACATTGCGGAAAAAGTAAGGGTAAACATACTGGAAGACGCAAACAATTTGACACTGATCCACACTGATATGTCCGCTGAAAAAATCAAACGCATGCGCATTGATAAGCCGTATTCTGTGTTTGAGATCAAAGAGTTGCATCCGTGGGAAATTGTTTTGCTTAAGGTCGCGTAACTCAGGGCTTCAGCCCTGATTAAGAAATCCCCCTGCCATCCCCCTTTAAAAAGGGGGAAAGAGGGGGATTTAACGATGCACGATGTTACGATGTTACGAAGCACGAAATGGAGGCACAATGAATAGATTCACATTCACGGGCCGACGCCTGAATGAGATCGCCTTCCCCCTGGGCGGCATAGGCACGGGAAGCGTTTCCCTTGGCGGGCACGGCGAGCTTAAGGACTGGGAAATATTCAACAAGCCCAATAAGGGTTGTATTTTACCGTTTTCTTTTTTTATCTTAAGGTGTCGAGCCATGAGCCATGAGCCAATAGCTAAACTACTCCAAGCGCCTCCTGCCCCGCCGTACCAGGGCCCAAGCGGCTACATAAGAGAGAACGGCGCAGGCCTGCCGCACATGGATTCCTGCGTTTTCCGCGGCGAATACCCTTTCGCGAACATTGATTTCCGGGACAGCGAAATACCTTTAAAGGTTTCTATGGAAGCGTATAACCCTTTCATACCCCTGAACGCGAAGGATTCCAGCATTCCCTGCGCCATATTCCGCTTCACGCTTGTAAATAAAGGAAGGAAGAAGGTGAACGCTGCGCTCGCTGCCAGCCTTTTTAACGCTGCCGGGTTCCCTTCTTACGGCCAGAACGTGAATACCTTTATGGAGTTAGGAGTAGACCCTTCAGGGTCATCAAATTCATTAAAAGGCCTTTTCATGACCACGAAGAAATACAAGGAAAACGACCCGCATTTCGGCTCAATGGCTCTTACAACCCCCTGGAAAAACGTCTCCTTCCAGACCTGCTGGACGCGGGAAGGCTGGTTTGACAGCCCCAGGATCTTCTGGGATGAATTCGTGGAACACGGGGCCGTAAAAGACCGGACATATGAACCCTCGGCAGACAACCAGACTGACACCGGGGCTATTGTTTTATCAGTTAATCTTGAACCTTCTCAATCTGTCAATCTTCCAATCTACATCACCTGGCATTTCCCCAACTTTGAGAAATACTGGGACGGCTCTCCAAATAAACCTGTATGGAAGAATTACTACGCGTCGCTTTTCAAGGATGCATTTGACACAGCGGAATACGTGGCTGAGAACGAAAAGCGCCTTTATGAAGAGACGAAGCTGTTCCATGACACCCTGTTCAGGTCAAGCCTGCCGGACTACGTGCTGGACGCGGTGTCAAGCCAGGCATCCATACTGAAATCCCCGACCTGCCTGCGGCTTGAGGACGGCACCTTCTACGGGTTTGAAGGGTGCGGCACCAACTGCGGGTGCTGCGAGGGCTCATGCACCCATGTGTGGAACTACGCGCAGACACTCGCGTTCCTGTTCCCCGGCCTTGAAAGAAGCATGCGCTCTGCCGACTACAGATACAACCAGTTCGAGAACGGAAAGATGCAGTTCCGCATACAGCTTCCGCTCGGAAGCGGAAAGGGAGATTTCCACGCCGCGGGAGACGGGCAGATGGGCGGGCTGATGAAGCTGTACCGTGACTGGCAGCTCAGCGGGGATGATAAGTGGCTCAAATCACTGTGGCCGGCTGCAAAAAAAGCCCTTGAATACGCCTGGAATAAAACAAACGAGGACTGGTGGGACCTTGACAAGGACGGGGTTATGGAAGGCATCCAGCACAACACGTATGACATAGAATTCCACGGCCCCAACACGATGATGGGAAGTTTTTACATGGGAGCCCTGCGAAGCGCGGAGGAGATAGCCAGGTATCTGGGCGAGGACGAAAAGGCGGACGAATACCGCGCTCTCTTTGAAAGCGGGAGCAGGTGGATGGATAAGAATCTTTTCAACGGCGAATATTATTTTCAAAAAGCGCCTGAAAACCCGGATTTGAAATACCAGTTCAAGACAGGCTGCCTTTCCGACCAGATGATCGGGCAGTGGTTCGCGCACATAAACGACATGGGTTACCTTTTTGAAGAGAAAAAGGTGAAGAAGGCAATGTCTTCGATCTTTAAATACAACTGGAAGAAAAGCCTGAAAAACCACGTGAATTTCATGCGGGTTTACGGCCTGAACACCGAAAGCGGCCTGCTCATCTGCACCTGGCCTAAAGGCAAAAGGCCCAAGATCCCCTTCCCCTACTGCGACGAGATATGGGGCGGGGGCATCGAGTACCAGGTCGGCACCCACCTGATATACGAAGGGCTTGTGAAGGAAGGACTTGCGGTCATCAAAGGCCTGCGGGACAGGTATGACGGAGAGAAAAGGAATCCCTGGAACGAGATGGAGTGCGGCAACCACTATGCCCGTTCAATGGCTTCATGGGCTGCGCTGCTCGCGCTGTCCGGATTCCACTATTCGGCGCCCATCCTGATGATGAGTTTCTCGCCCCGCGTTAACGCGGATAATTTCTCCTGTTTCTTTTCCGTTGATTCCGGCTGGGGCCTGTTCTCGCAGAAACGCGCCGGTAAAAAAATGACCGCCCGCGTTGAGGTCGCTTACGGCTCCCTTTCCCTGCAGACCCTATCTCTGGGTAATGTAGCGGCGCGGTTTACCGCGCTTTTAGCCTTGGTTAACAACAAACCCGTCCCCTGCGAGCTGATCAGGCGCGGCAAGGTCCTTCTCATCCATTTCCCTAAAGCATTGAACCTTAAAAAAGAAGTTCTTCAAATAATCCTTTCGTAACGCGGGGCTTTAGCCCGGCTATTCCCCTCTTTCATAAAGAGGGGCAAGGGGAGATTATTTAATAATCCCCCTGTCTCCCCCTTTAAAAAGGGGGATTTTATACACTCCCCTCCTTTAAAAGGAGGGGTAAGGGGAGATTTCAAAGGAGATTTTATGAAGCACATATTTTTTTGCGCTGTTTTTCTTTTCGCTTTCTGCCTCTCGGCTTTCGCCGCATCCAGCATCACCCCCGTTGATCTTTCCAAATATTTTAATAACTGCGGCGTAAGTTCCGCGGGAGAGACCCCGGACCTTGATTTCGCCAATTCCGGCTATTGCGGGGATTCTTTTCCCGTAAAAACACTTACAGCGAACGGCATCCCCTTTTCTGTGCCTGCGCTTAAGAAAGGTGCACCCGACAATATCTCTTCGCAGGCACAGGTGATCGATGTGCCGAAGGGGAAATACGCGGTAATCTACGCGCTTTGCGCCTCTTCAAGCGTTGATTATCTTGAAGACCTCATACTAACGTATTCGGACGGCTCATCCTCGAAAGAGCTTTTTGGCGTCTCTGACTGGATGGGAGAACCGAAATTCGGCGAAACAAACGCCGCGGCCTTCCCTGCTATGATAAGGAAAGGAGAAAGGACTGAGTTCCCATGCTGCCTTTACGCGCAGGGCGTAATTGCTGATCCTTTGAAAGAGCTTGTTACACTGACCCTGCCGCAGAACGCCAGCATACATATTTTCGCTCTGAGCCTTGACAAGAACCCCCCGCCCTCCTGGGTAACCAGCCGCACCTATGACCTGAAGAAATGGGGAAGATACGCTTATACGCAGGAACAGACAGGAACAGACAGCCTTCTCCTGAGCAACAGGACACCGATGGAAGTGACTTTCGGGTTTGATTTTTCAAAGAGCGACAAATCAGCGAGGCGCGCGGCAAAACTCTGCCGGGACCTGGGAATGACCGCGGCCGAGATGTACATCCACGTGCTGTGGGACGTTGTGGAGCCGCAGCCGGGAGTTTTCAACTGGAAGAATGATGACCGCAACGTGAAGATACTGAAGGAATTCGGCGAGGGCTGGATGCCGTTCATAATAGTGGGGTCCTGGTATTCATTTCCCGACTGGTTCAGGAAATCGGAAAAGCATTACCCTTATGTGTGCCTTGAGCATAACCAGGCAACCGCTGACCAGTCTTTGTGGAGCCCTTACTTAAAGGCGGAGATCGACAGGTTTATCGGCATTTTCGCGCAGCGTTACGCGGACAAGAAAGTCATTAAAAGGGTTCTGCTGGGCGTGACAGGCGATTACGGGGAATCCATATATCCGGCAGGCGGCAACTGGAACACCAAATACCATGTCCACACCGGGTTCTGGTGCGGGGACGAGAACGCGAAAAAGGATTTCAAGGAATTCCTGAAAGCAAAATATCTGACGGCCGAAAAACTGAACGCTGCCTGGAAGGCATCCTTCGCGGATTTTGCGGCCATAAGCCCGGTCCTGCGGAAAAGCGCCTTATCTTCAAGGCACTGGCTGGACCAGATGGAATGGTACAGGAAATCGATGACAGACTTCACTGAGTTCTGGGTCTCAACAACGCGCAAATATTTTGCGGACGTTCCTCCGGTCATATGCACCGGCGGATCGGACGCCAACTGCCTGGGCTCTGATTTCTCAGCCCAGATAAAAATGGCAAAGAAATATAACGGCGGCATACGCATAACAAACGAGGGCTCGGATTACGCGGCTAATTTCACGATGACCAGGCAGGTCGCATCAGCGGCAAGGTTCTACGATATCCCGTTCAGTTACGAGCCTGCGGGGAACGTAACCCCCAAAGGGGTTGTCGCGCGCATGTTCGGCGCCGCGGCAGCCGGAGCTGACGAGGTGCATTTTTACGGCGGCAATGTCTTCGCATCTGACAGCGGCAAAACAATACCGCAGGCAACAGACGCGTTCTTCCGCCACAAGGCATTCCTTACAAAAGCCGCGCCGCTCATCGACATCGCGGTGCTCTGCCCGCGTATAGATTTCGCCGTCGCGGAAGAGCGTTACGGAGAGTTCTACGCGCGCAGCGCCGGTATGAGGGATTGGTTTGACCACGATTACCTGGACGAGTGGATGATCATGGACGGGGCCCTGGACAAATACAGGTTCCTGGTCATGCTTGAGGGAAATATCACGGAACAGAAGGTCTGGGACAAGATATCCGAATGGATCAAGGCAGGCGGCATATTCGTGACCTATGACATGGGCGCGAGCTTCCAGACCCCTGAGGGAGATAAAAAAGCCCAGGCGGACATCATAGGCTCGGACGAGTATCCGGCGGAAATAAAGAGCATGGCCGCTGCCGACCTCCCCTCTTACTTTGTGCTCAATGTCGGCATCACAGGGGACGAACCATACCTTACCGGGGACTGGAACGGCATTGAGGGCGGCAACGAATCATCCCACTGGCGCTGGTCAGGCACAAAATGCGGTTTCAGGTTCACTGTCAACCCGCAGAAGGATTACGTGTTCAGGCTTACGGCTGACTGCCCTGTGCCGGGCAAACTCTTCGTAAACGGAAAGGAAGCAGCGGACATCAGCGCGGGCATGGAACCCGTGGAAATAAGCGGCAAAGAACTTAAGGGCAAAACCGGCCTTGAGATCATGATGGAAGTTGAAGGATGGATGCCTGCGGAAAAAATGCCGGGATCAAGCGACAACCGCACCCTTGGCATAATGGTGAGATCGGCTGAGCTGTACGAGAGCGGGGCAAGCGAAGAAGAAAAGGTGTTCCACAACAGGATAAAGGTAAAACAGATCGATACGGGTAAGGTCCTGGACCGCTGCCTTGTAAAAAAAGACAAAGGATATGTCGCCCTGTTCCCCGGCACCTGGGCTGACAACGCCGGCTATTTCCAGACGATAAGGGCTTTAAGGGCTAAGTTCGGCGTTTATCCCGAGGTTGACGGCGAAAAGGACGGGTTGTTCGCGGTCCTGCAGCAGGACAGGATCATCTATTACAATTCAACTGAAGAAAAAATTGAGAAAACGATCCGCATTCCCGCTGATAAAGTTACAGGCTCAGGCATAGCAAAGCCCGCTGCGAACGAATATAAAATTACGCTTGAACCGAATTCCATCGGATGCGTGCTGTTCTCGGAAAAAGATCCTATAAACGGCGTCAGTGTTTTCGAGGCCGCCAAAAAACCCTCTGCGGCTGAGATATCGGTCAAGCTGGGTAAGAAGAATAGTGAAAAAGGCCTGGTACAGGGTGACGGGGAGGACGGGCTCACAGAACCGGCTGAAAAAGAAGGGAAATCCTGCAGGAAGCTTGTGCCCAACAAATACGGCGGAGGAAGGTTCCTGTACTGCAAGGCAGGCCCGGATTTCAAGCCGGGGAAAAAAGTGGAGATAGAGATAGAATATTTCGACGAGGGCACGGGCAGCATAGCTTTGAACTACGATTCAAAAGAAGGGCCGTGGAAAACTCCCGGGGACGGTATCGCCCTTGAAGACAGCGGGTCCTGGAAAAAATACGTGTTCACCATAGAAGACGCGGATTTCAAGAAACGGTGCAACGGCTTTGATTTCAGGTTCGCCTACGATAATGACCTTTTTGTCTCCGTTATAAAGGTAACCAACAAATAGCTTTCCTTGATCTTCTTCCCCCTCTGACGGGGGAAGACTGAGATGGGGGTGTTATGAGGGAGAGGGTGGCGGGTGAGGGTAAATAAAAAAGGGGCGGTTTCTTTCCGCCCCTTTTTGTTTTCAAGTTTAGCCTTAACCTTTAACCTTTTTACCCTCTTTAACCTTTTTAACTTTTATTTATAAATCCCCAACAGGGTAAACGCCGAACCTGTCCCTGCACTCTTTCATCATAAGCAGGTTTTCCCTTTTTGTCCCGACCGCGAGGGAATGCGACGCGCCGTATATGAACCCGCCGCCAGGAGCGCCCCACTTGATCGCGTAGAGCGCGTCTTTTTTAATATCTCCGGGTTTCCCGAGTATCAGGTTCTCGTTCGTCACCCCTCCCCAGAGCGTTAATCTCCCCTTTGTTTTTTCCTTCAAAAGTTTCATATCCATCCCCGCGCTCGCCTGGATCGCCTCGTAAGCGTCATATCCTATGTCAATGAAATCGTCTATGAAGTCCCATGTCCTTCCGCAGGCGTGCTTTATGATCTTCAGGCCGAGCCTGCGGGCTTCCTCAGCGTATTTTTTATGCCACCGGAGCACGTATTTCCTGTAGATAAGCGGGGAAGCGAGCGCGCCGGCGCTGGAACCCATGTCGCCGCAGGTCATTACCGCGTCCACCTTGTGTTCAGCCAGGTACTTTAAGCCTGCTATCGCTCTTTTCCCGTTCAGCTCAGCGATCGGCCCGTTCATCTCCGGGTGGAGCAGGATGTTCATGTAAAAATCCTCGTCTGTCTGCCCGAAAGAAGGCCATCCGAAATCCTCCCAGAAACCCATTATGAAATGAGTTTTTTTCCTTTCCTTCACGATATGGTCCACCAGTTCCCAGCATGATCCATCAGGGGAGGGAACTCCATCCCGGTCAATTCTGGCGATCTCCCCGCGTATTCCCTCAAGGGTCGGAGCTGTGTAGGCTTTCGGGTTCAGCTTGTAAGGCATCAGGTCGTGGGTGGTCGAAGAAATGCGGAAAATGTTCCCGCTGCCGTCTTTGTAGGTTTCCTCGTCTATTTTCTCCATCGGCGTGTAAACGCTTTTCGCTGACGGCACGAGCGGGGCAAGTATTATATCAAACCCCAGCGCGTCTGCCAGGCCTATTATGTCCCTTTTGTAGGAAGCGATAACCTCGTCGCGCCTTCCGTCCCACAGGGCCTTCGTCTCCCTGAACTTTGCCTGGACGAACGACTTCCTTCCGAGTATCTCCTCATAGATATTGTAATCTATGGAGTGCTCTCCCCACGGTATGATATCCGGCTCTTTGTGCTCAAGCGTCCTGAAAACTCTTTCTCTTGGCAGCATTTTATCTTCCTCTGTAGGGTCATAGGCTCAGTTCTGACCCGAAAGTCCCCCCTGTCACTTTCGAAAGAAAGTAGGGGGGATATTGTGTCGGAACTGCGGGGGTAACACATTCTGGCGCGAACCTTTTTACCCCCTTTACCCTCTTTAACCTTTTTCCGCCCGTCTTTCGGCGGGCGAGACCTCGCCCGATCTATCCGATTGGGCGGGTAACTTTCAACGTTCAACTTTCAACGTTCAACTTTTGGCTACTTCGCCGCGCTGAACTGGGCTTTTATTTCCTTTGCGCTTAACGCGCGGTTGTACATTTTTAACTCGTCTATTTCACCGATGAAAAAGTTCGCCCCGTCCAGAAGCCCTATGTATATGCCCCTCGGCGCTCCCGAATAAGGGCACATCCCGTCCTTGGAGGCTTCCTCAACCCCGTTCCTGTATATTTTCATGCAATTTTCTGACTCGCTCGCTACAAAAGCGAAGTGCTGCCAGGTCCCTACGATCTCCTGGTCCGGAATATAGCTCAGCCTTCCTTCCGCGGTTATATCCCCGAAATCCCAGTACACGGTCCCGTCAGACCAGGGAATGTGGAAATTAATGCGGTCCTTGTAATCATCCGGGAAATTGCTTAAAGTGGACTGCGCCCTGGCTTCGCCGGTCTTCTGCCAGACCAGTATTGTTATTTCCGAGACCGGAGCGTCGGCAAAATCCGGGACACTGACGAAATTATCGACCCCGTCAAAAGAAAGGCAGGTCCCCGCCTTTCCCTTTTCGTATTTCGCGCCGTAGATCGTCCCGTTATGCCCTTTTCCCGACATATCCTTAGCCGTATTTCCGGAGCCCTCGTCAAAAGACCAGTAAGCGATAAGGCCCTTCTCCGGAGCATCCGCCGCATAACAACCTAACCACAGAGAACACAGAGATACCGCCAACATCACACCTAACATCTTTTTCATTTTTCACCATCCTTTTAGATCATTGTCCGCTGGACCCGAAGGGCGCGGCAATCTATATAGATTGCTTCGTCGCTTCGCTTCTCGCAATGACAGATTATCAACCTTTACCCCTTTTACCCTCTTTAACCCCTTTAACATTTTTAACCTTTCCGCCCGTCTTTCAGCGGGCGAGACCTCGCCCCGATGGCCATCGGGGCGGGTAACTTTGAGCTTTGAGCTGTTTTTTAAGGATATTTGAACAAGCCTCAGCGCACGCCTCCATCCCCTTCTGTGTCAGATGAACGCCGTCCTCCGCTATATGCTCATTAATATTTCCCCTCAACAGCCTGTTCAGGTCGTTTATCTCGATGCCTTCGGCTTTCATCAGCCTGGCAGCCTCAGCGTTATACCTGTCTACCTCCGCGTTGTTGCACACCCCGCTATTATCATTTACAGGGGTTGTCGCGGCCCAGATTATCTTTGCTTCAGTCCTGCGCAGCTCTTTCAGCGCGCGTTTTAAGTATGCCGCGTATTCTTCCAGGGGCGTGAAAACCCCTGTTTCGGGGTTAAGGTGGTACGTGTCCCATATACCGTTGTTCCAGTGGATTATATCCGGCTTGCCCAGTTCCGCGACCCAGCCCCCGATATTCCACAGCGTGTATTTGACGAACCTGCAGTTATCCCCCGGCCCTGTCACGTCCGCAACACCCTTCAATTTTTCCGCTACCAGAGGCTGAAAGCTCATCCGTATCGAATCCCCTAATAATAAAATTTTCTTTAACATCTAAAATTCTCCCCTTAAAAGTTATTTTCTCCGCAATCTTCCTCTCCCCCTGAGGGAGAGGATTGAGGTGAGGGGATAACAGTATGGTTCAGGGGGTGAGGGTAATACCCGTTCCCGGCTCAATGGAGGAAGTTGACTTTTTCATAAAAAAGAATATACTGTTTTGTAATATGATCAAGATCGCCGATAAAGAGATCCCGTCAAACATAATAATGGCTTCGATGTCAGGATGCACTGACCTTGCGTTCAGGACCATGGCGCGCAGGTACGGGACAAAACTTTGCTTTTTTGAAATGCTGGACGCAATGCCTCTTATTATAAAAAATGCAAGGGTTCTCCGGATGCTTAAAACAAATTCTAAAGACAGGCCGATAGCCGCCCAGCTGCTCGGCGGGGATCCGCTGAAAATGCTGGATGCCGCCTATGTGCTTTTGGATGCCGTGCCCGATATAGCTTTTCTGGACATAAACAGCGCCTGCCCTGTCCAAAAAATATTAAAAAGAAAAGCGGGGGGTTACCTGATGAGATCCCCGGACGCTTTGATCAAAACAGCCAGAATACTGTCGGATAAACTGCGCCTGCCTGTAACCGTAAAAATAAGGGCGGGTTTCGATAAGATCGACCCGGCATTCCTGGCGGGTCTGGCAAGACGCCTTGAAGACAACGGAATATCGGCTATTTTCATGCATGGCAGAACCTGCAAACAGATGTATTCCGGCAAAGTGGATTACGCAAGCATACGGGAAGTAAAAAACGCGGTGTCAATACCGGTTTTCGGAAGCGGCGATATTTTTAGCCCTGAGCTTGCGAAAAAAATGATCGACGAGACCGGATGCGACGGCATTACGGTCGCAAGGGGAGCGCTTGGCGCGCCGTGGATATTTAAAGACATTGAAGACTGCCTGGAAATAAAAAAATTCACGGAACACAAGAACATTTTTAGTAAAAGGAAGCGCGCCATGAAAGAGCATATAGAATACATAATAAAGTACAGGAAGGATAAAATTGAAAGAAATTTCGGTTTCATGAAAAAAATTGCAATGTGGTATATTAAAGGCTTCCCGGATGCAACAACTTTACGGAACAATGTCTACAAAACAAAGAATTATCATGAATTTATGGATCTTGTAAAAACAATCTGATTTTACCCGCCTTAAAGGGCGACCAAGATCGCCCCTACGCGTTTTCAGAACTGAAGCCCTGAGTTACCCCAAAGGGGTCCCTTTGGGACGATAAAATTCCTTGCAGTTGCGTTGACACGCTGATACGTTGACACGTTGATACGCTTTGTTTATGCGTATGCTAAACTTCCGGCAGTCCTTTCAGCTTTCTTTTTTGCGCCTTCTCGCTTAGAAGCACTTTCCTGATGCGCACGTTCCTGGGCGTCACCTCTACAAGCTCGTCATCGCTTATGTATTCCAGCGCGTCTTCCAGGTCCATCTCCCTGTATTTGTTGAACTGCTCTATCCCGCCCTCGCCTTTCGAGCGCATGTTGGAAAGGTGTTTTTCCTTGCAGACGTTCACGCGCATGTCCTCCTGCCTGGTATTCTGGCCCACTACCTGGCCCTCATAAACCTCCACGCCCGGCTTCACGAACAGCATCCCCCTGTCCTGCACCCCGACCAGGCCGTACATGCACGTCAGCCCTGTTTCGTAGGCGACCAGGGACCCGCGGTCCCTTTCCTTCCAGTTCCCGGGGTCGGGTTTATACTTATGGAATTCCGTGTTGATGATGCCGAACCCCCGCGTGCTGGTCAGGAATTCGCTGCGGTACCCGAAAAGGCAGCGTGTCGGTATGATGAATTCCATGTGCACTATGTTTTCCAGCCTGCGCATTTCCACAAGCTCGCCTTTCCGCCCGCCCATTGCCTGGATAACAATTCCGCTGTGTTCTTCCGGCACCTCGATATACACCCTTTCATACGGCGTGCAGGTCCTGCCGCCTATTATCTTGTCGATGACCTGCGGCCTGGAAACCTGGAACTCGTAGCCTTCCCTCCTGATGCGCTCGATCAGGATAGCCAGGTGCAGCTCGCCCCTGCCTGAAATGGTCCATGAGCCGGCGTCGTTGTTCTCAACCCTTAAAGCCATGTCTGTTTCCAGTTCCCTGTAAAGCCTTTCCTGGATCTGCCGCGAGGTGGAGAATTCCCCCTCTCTGCCGGCGAACGGCGAGTCGTTGACCATAAAAACCATTTTCACGGTCGGCTCTTCGATGTTCAGCAAAGGGAGCGCGTCCGGGTGTTCAAGGTCCGCTATGGTCTCGCCTATATTGATGTCCGGTATGCCGCTCACCGCGACTATATCCCCGGCTGAAACCTCCTTCACTTCCACCCGGCTCAGCCCGAAGAACGTCATCAGGGAAACCACCTGCTTCTCTTTCATTTCCCCGGCGCGGTTTATATGCGTCACCTTCTGCCCGGCTTTCATCCTGCCGTTATAGATCCTGCCTATTGCTATCCTGCCCTTGAAACTGTCAAACGTGATGTTCGTTGCCAGGAACTGCAAAGGTTTTTCCTCGCTGCTTTCAGGGGATGGTATGTATTTCACGATCGCCTCGAAAAGAGGGGTGATGTCAGTCATTTTTTCCAGTTCAGGCGCCGGCCCTGCCTTGCCGTGCTTGGCAGAGGCGTATAAGATCGGGAAATTCAGGGTTTTGTCATTGGCGCCCAGCTCCACGAAAAGGTCAAAGGTCTTGTCCAGCACAAATCCCGGCCGCACGTCCGGCATATCCACCTTGTTGATGACCACGATAATGCGGTGGCCCATTTCCAGCGCTTTTTTCAGCACGAACCGGGTCTGCGGCATCGGCCCTTCCTTCGCGTCCACCAGGAGCAGGCAGCCGTCCGCCATCTTCAGCACCCTTTCCACCTCGCCGCCGAAATCCGCGTGCCCGGGCGTGTCGATGATGTTTATCTTAACGTCACCCCACACGATAGCCGCGTTCTTTGAGAATATCGTGATGCCCCGCTCCCTTTCCAGCTCGTTTGAGTCCATTATCAGGTCTGTCCCTGCCAGCTCTCTTCCCAGAACCGTCTTTGACTGCCGCAAAAGCGCGTCCACAAGCGTGGTCTTGCCGTGGTCAACGTGTGCTATGATCGCTACATTCCTTATCTTCATTTTCCGTTGTTCCTTTCAAATTTGAAATCAATTCCTTCATTTTTAATTTTAATAATAAAAATATTTTTCTCATTTTTTGCTTCCTTAAAATATTGTCATACGTCATACGTTGAAGAATTTATACGCACGACGCAAGACGTTCGACGTTCGACGGAATATATAAACAAGTGTATTATATCATAAAAACCCTGAAAGTCAAGGAGGAGGCATACTTTCATACCCAGAGACGCAGACCCCTGCGCAGCTTATCCTGATCCCTGTAGCCCCTTCGGGGCTTAACACAGGGACCTACGAGTCAGGTTAAAGTCAATGACTCTACGGGGCGTAGCCGAAGTCCCCCCTGTTTTGATTTGCGGAGCAAATCCGGGGGGAGAAGCGCGAAATACAAATGTGCGATAAATCGCACCGCTACATTTTTGCTTAATCTTGCCTTACACCTTACACGTTACACCTTACACTAAGAGCTACTTCACTCGCACCCTGAAGCGGACCACTCTCGTTTCACCGACGCCCAGCGTGGAAATGCCCCACCTTAGCCCCTTGATGTCGTCCCCGCTCGCAGGCGCGATACCCCATGCCTGCCAGTTTCCGGCGGTGTTTTTATACGACCAGGAATCCGCTGGAGGGAATGTTTCCATAGAAACGAAGGCAAGCGGGAAGAAAGACCCGGTATCGAACAGGAATGTGTCTGTTATTGTCACAAGCGCGGCTGTTTCGTTGCCCGCGTTATACGCGCTGATCTCGTATTCCAGGGTATCCCCGTTCTCTATCACGATCAGGACCCCGGTCGCGCCTGATCCTTCTTTCCTAACTGAAACCGAGATCCGGATGTCAGGGATAAGAACATCTATAGACCGGGCTGAAGATAAGCCAAGGTCTGTGTTGTATATAGTTATCACCGGGCTGCCTGCCTTTTTGTCCCTGTAACAGAAATACGCGGCGCTTGACTCAAACTTAATGGCTGTGGTATCCTTCCAGGACGTTCCGGAAACAGAGAACCTGCCTGCGGAAGAAGAAGATGAAATAGCCATTGCCTCCGAGAAATCCGTATTGGTCTCTCCCCCGTCCCCAACGGCAAGCGCGGTTATCAAGGAAGAAGTCTCTGATGTCCTGATGCTGAAATAGGGTATCGAGATTATGCCTGCTGTTATAGTCTCGATCTGTGTCCCTGCCAGAAGCCAGGAACCCGCATTCGGCAAAACAGTGATCGCGGGGTTACCGATCGCAAGATCTCTGTAGTAGCAGGTTGCCCTGCCTGAAACAAGGGAAAAAGCCCTGGTGTTTGTCCACGGCCCGCCCGTGCCCGCGGAAAAACCCCCTGAGCTTGAGGTAGTTGTCAGGACCACGTTCGTATTGCAGGAAACGTCCGCCCCGCCAAGCGCTCCGCATACCGCGATTGTCAGCTGAGGGGAAACCGCGTTCGCGGGTTTCCTGAACGGGTCGGTTGTCAGCGAGGTCCTGTAACCGGTAAATTCAACAGAGCAGGGGTAAACCTTCACATCGTCAAACCTGGATACGGAGTTCGCCGCCTGAAGCGCTATCTTGCCGGCGGTAAGGATAAACGTGTCTTCAGACTCGATCTGCGTGAACCTCAGCACGTCGTCCATGTAGACATCTATCTTCACGGGGCCAGAGCCTGTTACGTTTATCCTGAACTTGTGCCAGGCAGAGGAGCTTTCGCCTGTGCTCACGGTTTTACGGTTCGAGTACCAGCCTTCGTTGCCGGCCGTTGGTTTTGAAGGCCTTGAAACCCCGTATTCTATCAACCCGTAAGTGTGCAGCAGGATGAAATAGTATTCGTAAGAGGCCGAGTAAGGCGCGCACCTGAAAAATATCCTTCCCACGTCCCAGGTCTGCGCGCCGGGAATGTCTGTTCTCATCCTTGCTTCGATCGTGTAATCAGTCCACTTGAAATCCCCCGCAAAAACAAGGCCGTCAGCCGCCGGCGTCTGGACGAATTCCCCGGCCTGCACCTTCCAGGCCCCCCTGTCTTTTATCCATGCCTGGGAAGCGTCGCTTCCCTCCGCGTAAGACAGGAAATCGTCATAGAACATATAGGCCGCGGTGCCGTCAGCGCACAAAGCTGAAAGGGAAACTATGCCCGCGTATGAGGAAGTAACCGTGAACGTGCACATACCGTTCGCGTCTGTTGTAAGGGGGTTTGCCGGAACGATAGTTCTGGTATCAGTCCTGCAAAGGGTTACAGGCTGGGAAGGGACAGGAAATCCGTAAACGTCGTTCATTGCCGCGACTACCCTTATCTGCTCGGCCCCGTTTGCCTTTGCCTGGGCCGGGAAAGCGAACAAACGGGAGCTGTTCGAACCTACGATAACTTCCGTGACTGTTTCAGACTGCGAATCAGGGGCAAGGCTGCCTGACGTAACCGTTATCACAGGTACACCGGCGAGTGTATCCTTGTAATAAAAAACCGCCTGCCCTTCTATCATGGAAATTGACAGCGGGCTGGACCAGGAATTCTTGTCCAGTGAAAAAGACCCGCTTGCTGAACTTGTGGACAAAGAAACAGGATCGTTGTACGCGGTAGACCTGGCTCCCAGGCTATCCCAGGCTTCAACAGTTACTGTTGCGGGGTTGACCTTGCTTACAGTGAACGGAGCCGAAACTATTTTTATCCTGATCGCCACCCCTATGAAAGTGAGGGTGGGGATACGCGCCATCCTGATGTCGTCAAACCAGCAGGTCCCGGCCGGGGAAAGCATGTCACCCAGCACAGCGCGCATGTAAACCTGCGTGTATATTCCGCTTGACCAGGTTGTTTCCTTATATTCCCACGCGTTCGCTCCCCGTGTTGAATTCAGGCTTATGTCGTTTGAAACGTCGTTCAGGTCAACGTACTGGTTGTAGCTTCCGCCCAAAGAATTATACATCCACGCGGATATTCTGTAAACAGAGTCCGGGCTTACCGTTATATATTTTGTGGTTATCGCCTTGCCCCAGGTTGTCCTGAGGCGCAGGGAATAATTACCTGAATGGGATTTTTCCGTGGTGCGCGCGAAATTGCCGGCGTCATCCCTTGCCCACAAAGAAGCGTTCGCGCCTGTGCCGTCCTCAAAAGAAGGATTGGGAACGACATTTTCCGTTATCGTGGCTCCGTCGCACACCCCGCACACGCTGAGCTCTCCTGAAAAAAGCGAAGAGATATAGGCGGTGCACTGCCCGTTCTTGTCAGTCACCTGGGACGCCACAACATTGCCGGCGCTGTCCTTTATAGTGTCAGAATCAGGCCTGTCCGTGAAAAAGAACACCTGTTTTCCTGTGATGGGGAAATTGAAGCTGTCATTCACAGTGACTATGACCGCGGCAGAATCTGTCCCGTCGGCAACAGGGTCTGTTTTGCTTACCTTCAGGTTGGAAACATAAGGATCAGCGAAAGGCGCCAGGATATTTTCCGCCTGGGACGCGGATGCAAACCTTTGCCTTGAAACAGTGATGCTCGGAAAGCCTTCATTCAGGTCCTTGTAATAGAACGAGGCGGAACCGGACGAGAAAGAAAGGACCGTAGTGTCAACCCAGTTCTCTGCTGAAACCGAGAATTTTCCGCCGGCTGAAGACGAGGAAAGATCACAGGTATCTGTGAATGAGCTGTCAATGATCGAACCCGCGCTTCCCCTTGCCTCAACAAAGATCTGCGGCGAGGGATTGCCTTTTGTCGCTGTCACAGGAGAAGTTGAGAACGCGAAACCTGTGGCTGTCCAGGTAACTGACGGAACCCTTTCCATCCTTACGCAGTCTATCCATCCTGTGCCGGCGGCCGTCGAAGGTCCTGACAGGCCCGCCCATCTTGCCCCTATGCTTACGCCAAGGCAATCCGCGGGCAGGATGAAATACGCGCCTGACCCTGATCCGCCGATCAGCGCTGACCTTTTTCTCCAGGTATCCGTGTTCCCTATCTCGATAATATTTTCATACGCCGGGCCGCACGCGGAGCCGTCTTCCCTATAATAAAATGCCGTAACGCAAAATGCGGGGGTGTTTATAACTACCCGGCAAAACAATGAGATCCTGTACACAACCACTGAGCTATTGTCAACCGGTATTGTATCGCTTAAGCATCCGGTCTCAAGCCCGGGTTCAGCACAAAGCCTTGCTGAGCTAACGCCTGAATAGTATACCGAAGGATCCAGGACTGAGTTATTCTGCTGCCATCCGGAAAAACCTGATTCAAACGAAGGGTTTGAAACAAGGTTCTGATATATGTTTGTCTCGCCTGAAACTTCCGCGTAAATATCCGAGGCACCCGTGTAAGAGGTGAAGATAAAACCAGTGCACATACCGTTCGCGTCTGTTACAGCTGGCTGGGTAATATTATCATAAGAACTGTGCCCGGTTGTTTTAAGCGTTACGCTCTTTCCCAAGCGCGGAACCCCTGTTTCGGTCAGCAGTATCACGCTGACCGTGCATTTACTTGTTCCGTCAGCAGGAACTCCGGGCTCCGCGATCCGCAGAAAAGAATTCGTGAAAGTGTTTGTCGAAGATGCCTGGTCGGATACAGGATGCAGCCTTACCTTCACCTGGTCACCGAACCAGGACCTCTGCTCTGCAACCATCTGGAAAACAACCGTGCTTTCACTGGTTATGCCGGACGTGAAAGGAAACCCGGGAACATCTATCCTTGAAAGGTACGGGACTTCCTGGTCAAGTTCCTGCCTGAAATTCACGTTCCCGGCATTCTCGTTCCCCGCAAACCTTACAGAACCGTTCTCGCCCGCTGGCGCGGATGAATAAGTGCACCACTCTGCTTCCCCGATATTCACCATCTTGGCTGTAACATATATCGGGCTGTTATACGGAACATCCACAACTTCCCCGTCATGCGCCTCAGCCCAGTTGTTGTAAGCGTCCTTTATTTTCACAAAAACAAATTCGGATTTAAGGTATTTCGGGGGTCCTGAACCTATGTTGCCTATCCTTTCCAGCGGCGTGTTCTTGGAATTAGTGCCTGTGCCTGTTGTCCTTATGGAGGGAGTATTCCCGGCATCCCTCGCGTTCACGTAATCCATTGATCTCTGGTTGTAAATACCGAGATACCCGTCAGCGTGAGAGTCCCTGTCGATCGTTATATAGGAATTGGGATTGGTGTAATCCCTGGGAGTTGTGAGAGTAATTGAATCCTCTATTATTACGGCGCACACCTTTCTCAGCACGCAGGTCTCGCTTACTATCCCGAAATCGCTGTTCTCCTCATAACCCGGCCTGTCCTTCGCCCTCCACCCTCCGGGGAACCACCAGGGAGCAACACCGCACGCGTAAGCCTCTTTCAGAGCTATCCACCATTTCTTATACTGCCCCCACTCGTAATTGAACGCGCCAACAGGCGGCGGGTTACCCGAATAGCTGAAAACATTATAACCGCCTTCAGCCCACCAGACCGGCCGCTTGTTCGCTGAGGCAAACCTTGCGTAAACCGTGTCAAACCCGGTCCTTCTCCAGGTGGTTGTGTCCCCGTTATACGCGGTATACGCTTCAGGCTGGACAAAATCGTTCCACACGCAGGTCGCTTTGAAATCAAAAGACATCGCGTATTGGTCCCTTCCGTAGCTGTTCTGCCTGAAAGAAACCAGCTGGTCCGGCGCGATCTCTTTTATCTGCCTTATGATAAAACCGTAGTTGCGGCTTAAAAGCTCGTCAACAAAATGCCTGTACGCCGCGACCTTGGCGCTTGAGCCGCTGGACATAGCCTCAGCGTCCGTAGGCCCTGTGATAACCTTCTCATACGTTGTCATTTCCTGGATCGGCGCGCCAGCGGAAACAACATCCACCCACCTACGGCAGGTGCCGCCCACCCAGCCCCAGAAATACTGGATTGAATAATTGGTAGTGAACATCTTATACGCTACAAGATACCTTCCCGGCGTGGAAGGCGCGGTTATATCGAATGAAAACGTTTTTGACCCGCCCGTGGCTATTGAATCAGCAGGTTCAAGATATACTTCGGAAGGGCCCATGCTTGAAACGTATCCTGACCCCGGATAAAAACTCATCCGTGTTAATCTGTACCCGTTTGCCTGTGACCAGGTGCCTGTGCCTATATTTTTCATTTCTATCAGGACGCTGTAATTCTGGCCTGCCACCATCCTTGCCGGGACATTGTGCCTGACAACGCCGCCGCCGAACTGGTTGCCTGAAACCGTGTTTAAGGCTCCGAGGGCCGATTCAGCCGCAGAAATGCTTCCGTACCTTTCAATGACCCAGTCCCTCCATTCGGAATCCCACAGCCCTCTTGGGTTAGGGCCCGGATAAGCGAACCCGTCAGCAGACCCGAAAGTCGGCTCCCAGGAAATGTCATATGCGAAAAGCGCGTCGATATCCTTCAAATTATATTTGCGGATGAAATCCAGGCTGAGGTTTGGGTCCAGGTTCGGGAACATCGGGTTAAGGTTTGATATCGCCAGGTTGACCTTTATGCAGTATTTGTCGCAAAGCTGAAGGAAATTCAGGAGGTTCGGAGCTATCTCGTCCAGCGGGGTGCCCGCGGCTATGTAAACCATGTTCATTCCCATCCTGGACATAGCCATCAGGTCTTTTTCAATTTCCGCGGCGTCGTAATGCCCGCTTGAGTCCAGCCACGGCCCGTACATCATTGAAACGCAGTTCCTTGGCCAGTAGTTGATGCCGTACGGGTACCATTTCCTGCCGTTGTTGTAAAAATCGTATCCTGATGTTGTCACGAAACACGGAGCGCGCTCGAATTTTATATCATCGAACCACACGCTTCCGGACGGGTTACCGTCACTGGCACACCGCGCCTGGACCTCTGAAGAAGTACCGCTATTCCAAACGCCTTCAATATATTCCCAGGCGTTATTTCCGTTCGCGGACATAAGAACCGGCTGTCCCGCAACGCCGGCAAGGTCTATATACGCGTTGCCTGAAGAAAGCGAATTGAAGATCCATCCTGAAAGCTTATACTGGGTTGAAGTCTCAACATATATCAAATTTGATATAGTGTAAGACGAATCCCCCGCGGAAATGCTTTTGATAGACCAGGAACCTGAATACGCTCTGTCCTGGCTCCTTAAGTGGTCAGTCCCGTTTGTCCAGTAAAGCGCGGACGAGCTTGTGTTGACAATGGCCTTATCCACCTCAAAAGCCCCTTCCCCTATCTCAAAAGACTGGTTGCGCAGGAAATTTGCCGCGAATGCATTCGCTCCCGCCATCGTCACTAGAATCACACCCAAAATAATAGGAAATACATTTTTACGCATTGTTTTTCTTGAACCTTGGAACCGTCTTTTAATTTTTAGAGCCTTAGGAGTAGGCCCTTCAGGGTCGTTTAAAAATCCCCCTCAATTCCCCTATTTACAATTTGCTCAATTGACTGAACAAACCGTAAATTCCTATATATAACATTTGAAGGGGCAGCAATGCCCCTTTTCTCTCCCTCTGTGGAAGACCTCCGCCGCGGAGCGGGCGGTTCCCCTTATTTGCTCATTCTCAGCTTAAAAGCAAATGGATCGGCGCTACCCATATTTTATTTTCGATCCTGTGAACTTCCTGCGTGTTGCAGGCCAAAATAGCGGCGCGGCATTCTCTGGCGCTATTCAGATACGCTCTTAAACCGGTCAGGTCGCTTTCCGCCCACCGGCTGCTGTTTTTAATTTCAATGGCAATGGTTTCGTTGCCCGTCTCGATTATAAAATCCACCTCATATCTGCCCTGAATGTTCCAGTACCCGATTTTTGCATGCGGGCAATGCGCGGAAAGAATACCGTCAAGATTCTGCGCGGCATAGTTTTCCAGCAGGGCTCCGCTCATTGGTTCATTTGCGCCTGTTTTTTTTACTCCGGCGAGATAAGAAGCAAGGCCTGTGTCTGATAGGTACAATTTAGGAGATTTGACCAGGCGGCTGGACCGGTTACGGAGATTCGGGGGCATAAGTCTTATAATAAAGGACGTTTCCATCAAAGAAAGGTATCTGGAAGCGGTCATTGCGTTTAATTTTGCGTCCCGCGCCAGCTCGCTCTGTTTCATGATCTGGGCGCTTCTCAAAGCCGTGAGTTGCAGGAGCCGCCGGAAAGCAACCAGATCTGCAACCTGGTTTAAGGCGCGGATGTCCCGTTCCAGGTAAGTTTGTTCATAACCCCGGAACCATACGTCGGGATTTTTTACTTCACCGAGGCAGACAGGCGGCATGCCGCCTTTTAAAATTTCCTGCCAGCTGATCGGGCTTGCTTTTCTTTCAGGGAAGGATCCTTCATTAATAAAATGGATGATCGCGG
The DNA here is from genome assembly GCA_001871075.1 of Candidatus Desantisbacteria bacterium CG1_02_49_89. Classification (GTDB taxonomy): domain Bacteria; phylum Desantisbacteria; class UBA1551; order UBA1551; family UBA1551; genus UBA1551. The sequence continues at coordinate 18,278 of MNUP01000028.1, read as the reverse complement.
GCTGCTCTCTTGTGCCCTGGATTTCCCTGCGGGTAAAAGGAGGCAGTGTCAGGTATAAGGCACGGCCTGCCAGGCTTTCAGCGATATTCTTTAAAAGAAGGAAGTTGGCTGAACCGCTCAGAAGGAACCTGCCCGGTTTACGGTTCTTGTCTACTTCCCTTTTAATAGCATTCATTATTTCGGGATTTTTCTGCGCTTCGTCAATAGTGACAGGCCCTGTTCCGGATATTAATTCTTCCGGATTTCTTCTGGCGGCATCCAAAGTGCCAAAGTCATCAAAACTCAGGTATTTCCTGCCCCGCAGCTGCTGCTGGTTAAGCAGCAGGGTGCTTTTGCCTGTTTGCCTCATGCCGGAAAGCACAACCACCGGCATATTCTTCAGCGCATCGGTTAAAACCCCGGTTATTTCCCTTTTCCTATATCGTGTCATTTTATAACATTATACGTTATTTTTTGACATTTGTCAAGGAAAAAACCACACTTATGAACCCAGAGACGCAGACCCCAGCAGCTTAATTTCGAAGAAATTAGCAGGGGTCAAGGAAAAAACCACACTTATGAACCCAGAGACGCAGACCCCAGCAGCTTAATTTCGAAGAAATTAGCAGGGGTCAAGGAAAAAACCAAGCCGCCCCCGATTTATTCTTTCGTAGGGCAAGGCTTTTCGAAGACCCGCCAATTTTGTCAGGAGGGAGCCTTGCGTGTCATTGCGGGCGTAGCGAAGCAATCTTGTAGTAATGTAGCGCTGCGCCCGCCAATTACCTTGGCGGGGTACGACGTTTCGTCGCACGTTTGCAGGGATAAAAAAATTACCTAACAACTATTTAAATATCATAGTTTGTTAGGTAACAGAATAATTAAACTGATACAACTGTCCCTATTTTTCAAATTATTTCTTTGACCTTATCCTTTCTATTGCCGTCTCAGCGGATTTCCTCACGGATTCTTCTCTGTCATTCTTTGCCAAAAGATCCAATGCCTCAAGCGCGGACCGATCCCCTATTTCTCCGAGGGATTCGCTGGCATTCTCCCTGACATTTTTATTGCTGTCTTTAAGCGCTTCTATCAGCGCCGGCACTGACGATTTCGCGTCCGTGCTTATTTCGTCCAGGACGTCTGCAGCCGCCCACCTGACAAGCTCGGTTTTATCTTTTAACGCGGCGGTTACCGCGGGCAGCGCGTCTTTTGCGGCCAGGCCTATCACGCCGAGCGCCTCTATTGCCGCCCACCTGACAAGCTCGCTCTTATCGGCCACCGACTGGATCAGCTCGGGGAACATGATATTTTCCCTGCTCCCTATTTCACCGAGTGCGAGGACCGAACCTACCCTCGTAAAATCATTTTTATCCTTGAGGGTTTCGAGGAGGGCGGGTATCGCCGGTTTTCCTATCTTGCCGAGTGACAGGACCGCATCCACCTTGATCGCGAAATTTCCTTCCTTAAGGTTATATATGTATTTCGGGATATCTTCTCCCTCATACATTTTTTCCGCGTAAGCCGCGGAACCTATGGCCATCCCGATAATTACCGCGAACACGATCACTTTCTTCATTTAAACCTCGGAGAGTCATTAACCCAGTTCTGACTCGTAGATCCCTGTGCCGAAGCCCGCCACGAATATTGGCGGGCGCAGGTCCCCCCTGTCACTTTCGAAAGAAAGTAGGAGGGATGATTGGAGCTACAGGGATAATACATAGGCAAGAATTGAGTGCCAGGTCTTGAGTAAGGACTGTTCACAGAAGACCTGGCACCAGTTTTTAGTACCTAAATTTTGGACTCAATAGACTGCAATAAGTAGCCTGTCCCCTTTTCCATTGCCCTGTATTGAACGATCAGTTGAGTTGAACCATCTTTTTCAGTGAACAATCCTTTTTTTGAACAATCAGTTTCTTTAGTTACCTTCCTCTCCCGCCCCTGTTTTCCTTCCTGCTCTTCTTCTTACCCATATTGATCACCTCCTTTTTTCATTTTCAATCTCACACTTATGACCCATGCATGCCCGCCGTAGTATTAGCAAACCCTCTTCGAATAGAAAAGTCTTGGGTTTGCTAAGTCTTTACGTAGGCGGGACGCATGACTGTATTTAAAAGACCTGACCCCGGCTATTAAACCGCTTCAATTCAGGACAATGATCCTGACTGAACTGTGTGCAGGCTTGTTCCTTCCGGCAATTCCCACCGCTTCAATTTTATGCCTGCCCGGAGTAAGGTTCCACCATGCGGCATAAGGTTCCCCGACGGTCGCAATAGTCTCCCCGTCAACCTTCCAGACCACCTGGCTGAATTTTTCAGGCACCGTTGCGGTAAATTTTATCGCCTGGTACTCGCGCCGCAGTATAGGGTCGATCTTAAAAACGCTCTCGTCAACAGGAAAAGCTATAGAAAGATTTTCAGGCTGGTATTTTGATCCCTTAAAACAGGATTCCTTGGCAACGGTATCGGGACCAAGAAGCGATAAGGTAGTCGGGGGGAACGTATAACCTTCTTTTTTTGCCCAGGATTTAAATTCCGGGGGCATGACTTCATACAGTCTCATTTCCGCATATTCCTCGGGGCAGTTCTCTCCTGCAAGCAGTTCGTTCCTCGCATCAATTCTGTAGGTTCTATGGAAATCGCAGGTGCTTCCCGGTTGGGTTCCGTCAAAAAAAACCTCATCCATACTGTATGGGCAATTGGGTCCCGGGATCAGCCCTGATAGCGGACAGATCCTGCCGTGCACGATCCCCGCCGGTTCGCAGAAAGCAAGCGCCGGCTTATTTCTCTCAAGAAATATCATGATCTCGTGGAAAAGCGGGGCCGCCCCGGTGACACCCGAAACACTGTACATCGGTTCCCCGTTAAAATTCCCCACCCACACGCCAATTGTATACCTTGGGGTAAAACCGACCGTCCAGTTATCCCTGTAATCCTTGGAGGTTCCCGTCTTGCAGGCGCATGGGAACGGGAAGGAAAGCGGTCCGCCTTCCCCAAAAGCAGGGATCCTCGCGCCCTGGTCGGAGATCATGTCGGTAACAACCCATGCTATCTGAGGAGAGAAAACAACCCTTGTCCCAGTGTCTGAAAAATATTGGACCTCTTCGCCCTGCAGTCCCTTCATGCCCAGTATGGACCTGTATTCTGAATACACGCCATTAAGCGCAAAGGACCTGTACCCGTTAGCCAGTTCCAGCAGCGTAATTTCTCCGCTTCCGAGAGTAAGTCCCGGCCCGTAGAATTCCGCGCTCTTATTTAAGCTTTTGAATCCTCCGGCCCTTAATTTTTCCAGCAGCGCATTTATTCCTATCCTGTCCGCCGTGCGCACCGCGGGTACATTATAAGAGCATGAGAGCGCCGTTCTCATCCGTACCGGGCCGTGGTATTTCTTGTCATAGTTCTCTGGAGCGAATTTACCGTTTGCGGTCTGTAAAAAAGTGGGGATGTCAGGTATGATGCTGGCTGGTGTCATTCCCGATTCCAGGGCAAGCCCGTACGTAAAGGGCTTCAGTGTTGAACCCGGCTGCCTGAGAGCAAGCACGCCATTAACCTGCCCGCCGATGAAACGGCTGAAAAAATCAGCCGAACCGACCATCGCAATTATTTCCCCGGTTCTGTTATCGATAACCGTAACTGCTCCGTTCGTAACGCCCTGGTCCTTCAGGGTTTTTATCTGCTGCGCGGTAAATCCCTCGACTTCCTTCTGGATGTAGTAATCAAGGCTTGTCACGATCGTTTTTATGCCCTGTTTCTGTTCCGCGCTCAGCTGCGAAAGCACCCATTCGCAAAAATGCGGAGCACGGAAGCATTTTTCAGGAGGCACAATATTTACCCGCTCTTTTATCGCCCTTTTAAACGAATCCCTGTCAACGAAACCCTTTTCATACATCCTGGAAAGGATCTCCCTTTGCCGGTTTTTTGTCCTTTTGAAATTTGAATAAGGATTGAATTCCACCGGGGATTTGGGAATTGCGGCAAGAAAACAGCATTCCGCGAGAGAAAGGTAGAACGCCGGTTTCTGGAAATAGAGCCTTGACGCTGCTTCAATGCCGTAGACCTGGTTCCCGTAGGGAGCCAAATTAAGGTATTGAGCGACGATCTCTTCCTTTTTTAGAGAACGCTCAAGCCTTATTGCATATAAGGCTTCCAGGGCTTTGTGCGGCAAATCCCTCGGAAAATGGAATATGTTGCGCATTACCTGCTGCGTTATGGTCGAACCGCCTGACACGATCCTGCGTTTACTCGCGTTCTGCATGACCGCCCTTATAGTTGCAAGGAAATCAATCCCTGCGTGCGAGTAAAACCTTGCGTCTTCGGCGGCTACGGAAGCGTTTATCATGTGCGCCGGGATCCTATCCAGGCCGACCCACTGGCCTTTTCCGCTGTCGTCGGACAGGACCTCCCTGAGCAGGATCCCGTTGCGGTCAAGTATCCGCAGGGATATTTTTGATCGCAGGTTCAGCAGTTCACCGGGGAAAGGAATGAACGTCCACAGCCAGGCAGACACCGCCGCCCCGGCAATTATAAGGCAGGACGAAAAGATGAATATTTTTTTGGCCCGTCCTATTTTTTTGATCATACCTTCCTTCCGTTCCGGTCCGGACTTTTATTTTTAAAATTATTTTACGATCGTCACGTTGTACGCGGTTCCATACCCGAACACTTCTGGAGCGTACATCTCCTCTGCCTTGGTGGCAGGCGCGCGGAACCCGCCGTAGGTTGTCGCCCTTACGAGGTATGAATAGTTGTGGACCCCCGCGTTCATGTAATCGGCAAATATCACCACCCTGTCGTCATAGAGCTCGCTCCGGTTGAACGAACCCCACCAGCGGCGGTTGCCGAACCTGTCCTCGGACCGGGACTGGAAACCTTCAAGCCTTGACTCTGTCTTAAGGGTGGTGTCCACCGGTTCAAATCCGCCGGGGATCGGGTCGTCAACCACAACGTAGTTCCTGTCCCGCGTCGTGGATACTATTATTCTTATCCTGAGCATCGTTCCCGCTTTTACCTTTGCAAGGTCCGCGGGTTTTCCATCCATTGTTTCAACCAGCCTCTGGACGGAAAAACCCTCGTCTTTGGCGGGAATTTCCTTCTTAGGGGCGTAGGTCAGCCAGGTCCCGAAGTAAAACCTGCCCTTGCCCTTGCAGGTGTACAGCATCGGCAAAGTCTTGCCTTTTGTGAAATTTTCAAGCGGGATTATTTTGCGGTTTGTTTTAAGGGACCTGCCCTTAAAAATATCCGAGAGCATTTCCTTCTGTTCCACCTTTATGCCGGCAGTGAAATCCGGCGTCTCGCTTTCATACCTTTCAAAATAAGTTGCGAGCGCCCAGAACACGTACAGGTTCTCCTGCGTGGACCGCCATACGCCTCTTTTCCTTGCCTGCAGCAGCCACCTGGCCATTTTCTCCGCTGCAGGATGGGCCTTATCCATCTCAAGAAATGCCTGCAGGACCGCCGCGGTCGTGCGGGTGTTTGAATGGAAAACCCATCCAAGGCCTTCCCTGTCCGGCTCCTCAAAATGCGCGGTGGTGCTGTCGATCTTCATTCCGTTATCTATCATCTGCCTGAGCACCTGCGCCATATTCTGGTTCCCCTTGCCTATCACGATCGCCTTCCAGAGCATGGCCAGCGCGAAATAGGGAAGTTCAGACCTGTAATTATACAGGTATTCAGCTAAAGCAGGCTCGTAGATACCGCAGGTTGCCAGGGCCTGCAGTATGAAACAGTCTGTGTAATTCCAGCAGACGCGTGAGTATGGATAATACGAGCGGTTTGCCTTGTTCCTGAGAACGTTGATCAGGTAATCTTTGGTTTTCTGCATCATTCTTTCGTCAACCCTGTAACCCTCCTGCCTTGCCTTGTGCATCGCGAACAGAGCGTACGCGGAGATATACGGATTGTCATAGGCGCTGTCAACCCAGGCTGCCATCCCGCCGTTCGGGAGCTGGAAAGACACCATTTTATTAAGGTCTTCCTGTATGACCTGGTGATAATCTCTTTCCACAAGCCCCGGCAGCTTGAAAGCGTCCACGACCTTTCCGAACAAGATCATCGGCAGCACCCTGGAAAGGCGCTGTTCGAGACAACCGTAAGGATAATTGAACAGGTACTCTGAGCATTTGGCAAGGTCGACCATTGCCGTTGACGCGGCAGTAAAGGTCACCCCGCCTACTCCCGGTATGAAGTCTTCCGGGATCTCGATCCACTCCCTCTGCTCGCCTGTCGTGCTTCCGAACAGGCCGACCGATTCGGTAGGTTTCGGAAGATTCAGGGGAATGGATATGCTGACTGCGTCCTTTTCAGAATCCAGGACCGCCTTAAAAGTAAAAACAGCCCTGCCTATCCGGTCAGCGCCGAAAGGATACCTGAACTCTGCGCCTTCGTTGTTTGCAAGATAAAAGGTTCTCACCGCTCCGCTTTTCAGTTTGATGCCTTCCGCCGAAACCGCCAGCGTTACCGTCCCGCCCTTGCCTGTATAGTTGTGGACCACCGCACCTGCTTCGAATTCGTCACCGAGCCGCGCGAACCTGGGAAACGCAGGCCTCAGCATCAACGGCTTGTTCGTCTTGATCTTTGAGTCTCCGCTGCCAAAAAGCGAATCCTTTGTGCCCGCAACTGCCATTATCCTGAAGGTGGTCAGATTATCGGGCAGCCTGAATTTAACGGCCGCGCTGCCCGACCCGTCGGTAATAATGGACGGGTTCCAGTAAGCGCACGCCTCGAACTTCTTCCTGATATCAAAACCTGCCATGCCCAGGCCGCCGCCTCCGCCCCTGTCCTCGCCCTTCTCGCCGTAATTCCTCTGCCCTACTATCCCTGCCCGCATTTCCACGGTTTTGACGGAAAGCGGCCGCGGGCCGTAAAAAGCGGGAAACGGGTCAGGCGTCCGGTATCCTATCAGGCTCAGCACTCCCTCGTCAACCGCGGCCAGGGATATTTCGGATTCTATTCCCCTGCCCAGGGCGTCTTTTACCTTCACCTCGGCCCTTACCTCGTCGCCGGGACGGTAATCTTTCCTGTTGGTCTTTACGTCTATCTGAAGATGCTTCGTCCCGGGGTCAACCAGTAAATTCGCGTATCCTATCTTGAAAGACGGCTTGCCGACATCTTCGCCTTCTTCCGAGAGTTTCTTCTCTCCTGCCCTGCCCTGGAGAAGCAGGACAGAAACAAAAACGTTCGGAAGATGGTCCTCTGTAAGCTTGATCTCTATCCTGTCGGCGCTCCCGTACAGTTTCGTGACCCAGTTGTCAATAATACCTTCCCTTTCAAGCGTGACAAGCGCGGAGCAGGATTCGTAGGGTGACTTTACGAGCACCTTTGCGGTGTCTCCCGGTTTGTATTTTTGGGAATCCGCGACAAGTTCAATGATATCGTCGTTATTCCTCTCCCAGGCAGTATACCCGGATCCGGTAATATAAAAATAACAGCCTGACTTTACGGGATTACCCCGCTCGTCATTTCCCTCAACACGGACGATATAATAACCAATACTATCGGGTTTCAGGTCCACCTCCGCGGGAATGAGGGCAGTGGTGATAAACCTGGTGTCTTCTATCGTATCCTTCTTTTCGGTCACCCAGTGGTACCTGCCGCCTACCTCAGCCCTGTATGTTGAGCACCACTCGCTGTGGACCAGGTTTAGCCTGAGTTCCCTGCCCGCAATAGTCTCGCCGTTTATGTCGCAGGCAATGATCTGGAGTTTTACCGGATCTCCCTTCTCAAGGAAGGTCGAGGACGGCTTTACGCCTATGTAATAAGTCCCGCGGTGGACCGTGGTGCCTGCCCTGCCCGTGATCTGCTGCCGGTCAAGGTCCTGCACTGTTCCTTCCAGCATATACCGCGCCGTCCCGGAGTAATTCCTGCCGTCAAGCCTGAAGTTCACGTCAACCGTGCCAAGGCTGTCCAGCACCCCGGAACCCTGCGTAATAAGTCCTTCCCGCGCCCCTGATCCCTCGTCAGTCCACCAGTTTCCCTGGAAATAATAGCCTTTGTGCCCGGGCGGTTCGTAATAAGAACGGTTCCTGAATATATTCCACCTGACGTTACAGCCCGACATGGACGCGCCGAACAGGTATCTTCCTTCTATTTTCCCGCTCGCGGTGTCTCCGAACACGTAGCTGTCCTTTGAAACCCTCGCGTTAACCTCGAACTGCGCGGGCCTGTATTCCGCGACCCTGAAGGTCCCCGCTACATAGTTCGCTTCGCGCCAGTCATCCCAGGGTTTTTCCTGCTCACCGGGCTTTTCCTTCGGGAATCTTATCTTGATAGTGTAGTAACCGAGCGCTGCCGCCTGCGGGATCTTTACGTCCTCCGAGAAAGAGCCGAAACCGGAAAGGTTTACCTTCCTCTTTAAGAATTCCTCTCCCCTTGAATCCGTTATCCTCATTACCATGGTGCACCCGGAAGGTATGTTCCAGGCCCTGTCCTCCTTCTCGCGCACGCAGCATTTTATGTGGACGGTTTCCCCCGGGCGGTAGATCCCCTTTTCCGTATACACGTATCCTGCCATGTCCTGCGGAGCGTTGTACCAATCATAGTTTACATGGAACCTCCACGGAAAGATGCCCGATTCCCACTCAGAATTAATAAAGGCAAAGTTTATGCCGCGATAGACGAATACCCACTGCATCGGTTTCTGCCAGGGATTTTCCGGATCTATGCTCAATCCCAGTTTTTTCCAGCCCGGCGTTATGCAGACCCCGTTGTTGTCGGTGAGCCCGGTCCACAGAACGCGGTTTTCCTTATCCCTTATTTCTACCTTTGCCTTTGGCAGAGGAACGGAATCCAGCAATCTCGTTACGAATACCAGATTACTGTAGGGAGAAAACTTTGCGCTGATACCCATGCCCGTTATCTGAAGCATGGCGCTCTGGTAACGCCTGCTTCCGAAATACCAATTATTGGCACTTAAATTCTCTTCAAGGCAGTCCAGTAGCAGCAGGACTGTGCTCTGTTTATCCAGGTTTGCTGCCTCGTCTGTTTCTACCGGCAAAGTATAGCCTTTGTTCAGGGGTGACTTTATATCCCATATCCTGTTCACGGACCAGAATGCCTCGGGAACTGGAAGCGGCCTTGTATAGACCCATCCGTAGCCATAGTTGAAATACGGGATAATGCTGTCCGGCGCCATCCCTTTCATCTTCAGGCCGATCCTGCCGATATTCATGCAGAAAAGCGGATACTGGTGTTTCATATATGATTCAATGATACCGAAGCCCGGCGTGATGATCGCGCGCGGCAGCCAGTTTCCTACAATTAAAAGGATCTTCACTTCTTCTCCCAGCCGGTTGCCGAATTCGTCCTGAAGGTCGGGATCCAGGATAATGGTATAAGTGTTGGCTGCCTGGAGTTCGAAATCCGGTACTATCTCAGCGCTCGCATGGGTGCCCTCCTTGCACCATTCCGCGAATTTAATTTTCGGCTCAGAGTGGAAATGCACTACAAAATCCTTCATCCTTACGGGATTGCTGAAATAAAATTTCGGCCGCAGGTCCCAGATAAGGTCGGGGGTCGTGTGCATTATCCTGCTGCCCGTGTATTTAAAAACATTAACGGTTGAAAAAGAAAAAGCATAGGTATCTGCCATGCCTAAATTTCCGGCCGTTCCGGGCAATCCCTTTTTTAATACCATTCTATAAACGGCGCCTATCTCAAACTGCTCTTTATGCCTGATGATCGCTATCCTGTCCGGGGAAGGGATCCATTGCCAGCTTTTTTCCATTCTTCATTGGATGGATTCCTGCACGATACGGTCATTATGTTCCTGCCCTGCTGGATATCCGCTGGAGAAGAATTAGACTTCTCGAGGACCGCGTTTTCCCATACAAGCCTGGGAACAATTGCCTGGTTGAAAAGCACCCATATTTCCTGGTCCAGCCTTACCCATTGCTGGCCATGATGCGGAGAGTGTTGAACCACCTTTGGCCTCAGGGTTTCGAAGCTCCAGATATAGTCCTGTTTTAAAACCTGTCCGGACATAGACTTTGTACCGGCTGGAACCGTAGCCTTAAAGCCAGTGCAAAGAGGAAAGGTTTCAGAAGGAGTAAAGGCAAGCGTGCTTGTTCCCATCCATCTGTATTTACCTTTGATAATGGGCTCCAGCACCAGCGGCCCTGAACCGAGGCCTTCAGGTAATTTTGCCAGGGGGACCATCGGCTGGTTAAAGATCACCGTGATCTCGTTGAATTCGCCGTATCCTTCCACGCTGCCCCGCGGAGTCGCGGAAAGGACCTGTAAAGGAAATTCCTGAGACACGGCCGTACCCGCTCCCGCAAGCAAAAAGATCATCAATACAAAAATTCCGCCCCTGATAATATTTCCTTTTTTTATCATGATGCCTCCAAATACAAACTTAAAAACTATGGACTGGATTTTAAGTATTGAATTATTTCAGGGAAAGTGGAATGCCTGCCCGCCGCTGTTTATGCCTGCTATGTACAATGGACAGCATTAAACCATCCGTCTGCATTTTTTATTCTGCATTAACAAATGACTAATGACTGCCTTTATAACCACGAATTTTCACTAATTCACACGAATTCCTTGCACTACTGGACTATTGGACAATTGAACTATTAGACGCATTTCTAAATATTAATGGCTGCCTTCGAGCTATCTTCCTCTCCCGCCTCTGTTTTCCTTCCTGCTCTTCTTATTCCACATATTGGTCACCTCCTTTTCTCACTTTCAATCTCTCACCCATGACTCATGACACATAACTCATGACTGCCTTAAAAAGACCTGACCCCAGCTGCTTTTATCTTGCTGTCCACGGGTATTTTATCTTTGATCTTGTATCCCCTTTCATTTATTAACTTCTTTAAAATATTTATGCGGTCCTTGTGTGAAGGGTGGCCTGCAAAGAAAAATGCGAAGTTCGGGTATTTTTGCTTAGTTTCCTGCCTTTCAAAAAAATCAACCGCCCCCGCCGCGTGGCCGTATGTCGCGTTCAGCAGCCGCAGCCCGAACTCATCCGCGAACCTTTCCTGTTTCTGGGAAAATTTCGATTCAGCGGCAAAAAGCGAATTCTGCAGCATTCCCGTGACGGCATTGTCGCCGCCCAGAACCGCCATTGACATAGAAAGCAATACTATCCTTCTTCCAAGGACCTTCAAATGGTCCCTGTTGACAAAATGCCCTATTTCATGGGCCAGCACCATTGCGATCTCGTTCTCTGAACCGGCCTCTTTCAGCAGCTGCGAATAAACTACAATATTTTTGCCGGGCACCGCGAAGGCATTGGCCTTGCCGCTCTGGACTATGCGGGCCCTGTACCCCCGCTGGCCGGGGGGAAGGCCTTCCTGCAGCCTGTCCAGTATTTTCTGCAGGCATGTTTCGGCTTCCGTCCTCTGTTTTGCTTCGGGGTACGCCCTTGAATATACCGCGCCCAGCTTTGTTTCAAAATCCGGCGGCAATCGCGACACTATTAACTCAGCCGCGATCCCAAGTATCACATAAACTGCCAGCGCTACACCCAGTATGCCGCCAACCAGGATAAAAAATTCCTTTATTGGAGAACGGGGAGACACATTAACGTTCCCGCCCGTTTCTTTCGGCTCGTATTTCACTCTACCTCTTCAGCGTTATGGCAGTGCCGTAGGCCATGACCTCCACGGTTCCCACGGCTTTTCTGTTCGCCTTCCCGCTTATAGTGGCTGTTTCCAGGCGCATGTTCACTATCATGTCCGCGCCGGCCGCGCTTTCTTTCATCCGCAGCACCGCTTCCCTGCGCCCCCTGTCAAGAAGGGTCTCGTAGGACATTACCTCGCCGCCCGCGATGTTGCGCAGGGCCGCGAGAAAACGCTTGTAATAATCCACGGATACTACCACGCTGCCGCAGACAAGGCGGGCGTCCGCGATCCCGGACTCATCCTCTGCTTTTTCTATCGTCACTGCGGGCATGCCAAGGAATTTTTTCTCGCGTTCTTTTATGGATCTATAATGCTTCTTCTCGGCTGCGGTCCCCGCGAAATATCCGAGGGCGACGAGAAAAATGAATATTATTAAGTTGACAACGTTGGAAATATCCATAATGCCCCCTTATTCCACACTGACAGCCGTTCCGTAAACGTAGAGCTCCGCTGCGCCCTGCGTGATCGAAGATGTGGAAAACCTCACGTTCACCACGGCGTTCGCCCCCAGCTGCTTTGCCTGCTGTATCATCCGCAGGGTCGCCTGCTTGCGGGATTCCTGCAATAGCTCTGTATAACCCTTCAGCTCGCCGCCGACAATGTTCTTAAAGGACGCTGCGATATCCCTGCCGATATGTTTCGCGCGCACCGTGCTGCCTGCCACAAGCCCGAAATGCTTTGTGATCGTCTTGCCCGGAACGTTTTCGATGTTTGTCAGCAAAATCCCCATATCACTGAACTCTACGGCTCTTGGTTCTTCGTCTTCAGGCATTTTATACCTCCTTCTTTACTTTTAATTTCCCTTCATTCGGTATCTGGGATTCAGTATCTGTCTTAAACGATACGCCATATGCGATATGCCATAAGAACCTGCTTCGCAGAACCTTGTTGCTCACAAATAAATGTCGAGTGTTTGCCGCAATAAGCGGTTTCACTCATGCCTGCCCGCCACGTTTGCTGGGCGGGACACATGCCTGTAGTTTGAATCCCGCTGAATCCCTGTGAAGAAAGTTTTAACACCGTAATCATTATTTAATAATCACTGTCCCTAAAGGACCCCTGCGTCTTGTCCCGATTCTTTTTATCGGGACTGCAGGGGTAATCATCATTTGCGCGAAGCAAAGATCATCTTACAGGCAAATAAATGAACCCGTCCCCTTTATTTCCGAAGAGCCATCTACCCAGCCGGAGAATCATCAGCTCCGTTCTGATTCGTAGGTCCTGCCGTTGAGCTCCTTTGGAGCTGGCAGGGCTCTGGCTCGCAGGCCCCTATGTTAAGCCCCGAAGGGGCTATAGGGGTAGCAGTTTCACGCCTTCAACCTTTAACTTTCAACCTTCAACCTTTAACTATTTTTAATTAGAGCTGTCTATCCGAACGTAGTCAATGCGGCATGTCCCTGTAAGCGCGGCGCCTGTGGCAAAGTCGAACCGCAGCTGTTTAAGTTTCCCTTTCCATCCGGGCGCCTTTGACATGTCCGCCGCGTACTCGCGGGGCCCGTTGTCGTTGGGTGTCACCTCGAAAAACTGCCCGTTGGCTTCGTTCCAGTCAGGGCTTGCCTCGGTCGTAAAGGAGAAACGCATGCTTGCCGCGGGCGTGTGGTTATGGAACCGCACTGTGATGGTCTTGTGCTTTGAAATATCCAGGCTCAGATCTTCGGGTGAAAGCAGGCAGGCGTTGGTGCTTTTCTCAACGCAGACAATGTAGTACCCGCCGGAAACGTACTTGACCGGCTTGGTCACTTCGTAGTCCTTTGTCCCTTCCTTGCGGTCCCTGGTGCCCAGGTTTTCCTCGGTCCAGCCCTCCTTGTCCAGCTGGCGGTTGAATTCCCACGCTTTTGCCGCGGACGCACCCTTGGGCAGCACGTGCACCGCTACCATGTCGCTGGTCCACAGCTCGCTGTCATCCCCGACCAGCCGCAAAAGGTAATCGCCTGGCTTGGCGAATGTTGCTTTGGTTGTCGAAGATGCCTCATTTTCAAATGACACTTCCGCGGAAGCGGGGCCTTCAAGCACCTCCCACTGTATCTTCAGGCGCGCGCCTGCAGGCCTGCCGTCGTCCTTTACCGAACCTGCCAGCTGCAACGTAAGCTTGTCCGAGTATACAGCATCCCCCGCATCAACATCCGGCGGGTCGTTAAGCGGCATAGCCTTGCGCAGCTCCTCAGCGGTCTGGTACTGGGCGTTGTCAAAAAGCCTCCAGCTGGTCAGCGCTTCCGCCTTGTTCGCGTAGAACGCGACTCCCGGGACCAGGACGTACCCGTTGCCGTGGATCGTGCCGTCGGAGCAGACGATATTGGGGTCCGAATTCTTGCCTGCTGATTCCCAGATATAGATCTCAGCCGGCCCCCAGTTCTTCTTCACCCAGTTATCCTTGATGAAACGCGAGTTGCGTATCTCCACGTTCTTTGCCTGCGGGCTTTGCAGGCCCAGCACCTCGATCGCCGCTCCCGCGTTGTTCTCGAAGGTGCAATGGTCTATCAGGCAGCAGTTGCCGCCCGACTCGAAATCAACCCCCCCCTGGTCCCAGGTGAGCGAGTCCGGCATGTTGCGGATGGTATTGTTAAAGAGTATCATCCCGTACATGCCGCCCAGCATTATTCCCATGGTCCCGCGGCTGGCGTGCCCGCCTGACGCGTTCAGCACGCAGTTCTTCATCATTGATTTCCTGGTGTCTACCAGGTAGGGGTGCGGGCAGGTGTTGTGCACGTAGCAGCTGTGCGCGAACATCCTGTCCAGCGTCACCCGCTCTCCCTTGATGCGGAACGCGGAGGACGTATGGAACATCTCGCAGTTGCTGAAGGTGATATCCTTCGCTGAACTGCCTCCCACCATGATGCCGCAGTACCCCTCCGGGTCCAGCCACGGAATGTCGCGCCACTCAGGTATTCCTGTGCTGTTAAGGTACCCGCTGTACCGCCCCTCGATGTGGGACGCGATGCAGTCGTCTATGAACAGCCCCGCGTGGTTGGGCTGCGAGTAGCTCACGTATATACCGCTCGCGGCGCAGGTCACGTAAAGGCCGCGCACCCACAAATAATCCGGGTCTGTGATAAGGACGCAGCGGTCTGAAATGTGCCAGTTACGCCGTATCGTGGGCCGCGTCCCTGTGCCGTAGGCCCCGATCTCCGCCCAGTTATCCTTCGCGCCTTTGGCCGAGACCCGCAGTTCCTGGTTGATGACGCTGCCGCGTTTTATAAGGAGCCTGTCCCCGGCCCCCAGGGTTTTGCCGTTGATGTTCGTGAAGTCCTTCCACGGGGAATCAGGGGAAGTGCCGGGATTGCCGTTCAGGCCGTTCACGCTGTCGATATAGTATGTCGTTGCGATATTTTTCACTGCCGGGAACAGCTGCGTGAATGAGCCGGCGAACACAAAGCCGCGCTTCGATGCCTGCGCGCAGTCAGGCGCCTTCATCACGACCGTCACCTTGCCGCTGGTCTCTGTATCCGCGATCACAGTCCACTCCACCGTCTTTTTTGCGCCTGTGGGCAGAGTGCCCAGCTCGCGCGTTTTGTCGCCGGCGCACTTAATGCCCTTCGGCAGAATAATAGAGGCGGTCGCGTCCCTGACCTCCAGGCCCTCGCTGCCGCGCGCCTCAACAAGCGCGCTTACCTTCTCCTCCTTGCCGATGCTGAGTATGGCGTGGTCCCAGACTATGCGCTGCACCTGCAGGTACGGCTTGCCCTCGGGTTTTCCGGATACCCACAGGTTCTCCATCTGTATGCCGCGGGAACCCGCGCCCGGGGCAAGCAGGGCAAGCAGCTTCAATTTTCCCCTCCAGCTCGGATTGGAACTGAGGTCAGCCACGGATGTGCGCGACGCCTGGGTTGCGGGCAGGTACGCGGTGCCGCACCCGGCATCCGTGATGAATATAAGCATCACGGGCACCGGGGAGGAAATATCGCAGCACACATACCGGTACTGGTTAAGGTCCAGGTTAAAAGCGGGGTTGATCGCCATCGCGTTGGAATCAGGCAGGGTTATTTCAAGCTTATCGCCTGAAGCCGCGACGCGCGCGCCGTACATCCCTGTCCAGCCTGGCCAGCCAGCCCCTTTCCCGAAGTGGTCCTGGCTCCCGCTGCCGCGCTGCGGGGCTTCGGCCGCCTCCGCGAGGTATTTCTGCATCGCGGGAAACATCGGGTTCTCGATGCGCAGTTCGTCTATCATCCCGTCCAGCGCGCCGATCTTAAGAGGGTTGTTGGTGGGCCTTGGCATTCCCAGGCGCTGGACGCTTGTTTTCTCGCCGTTAACTTCAAGCGTGGCATTGAACCCGTCCCACTGCGCCACAAGGTGGTACCAGTTGCCGGGTTCCGGCTTAAAAGTGGACGACACCTTCGGCTCCCACCCGTTTAAAAACACGTAAAACGAGAACAGCCCGCTTGCCTTGGGCGGCGCAGGGTCCACGCGCAGCTGGTATTCGCGTTCCTTGATCACGAACGCGGGAAAACCCGGCGAGTGCTTTTCGAAGAAGACCCAGCAGTCTATTTTCAGACCGGGCGCCATCTGCAGGTCAGGGCTGCTCGGCACCGATCCCTCGGTACCGACTTGCAGCGCCTGGCCTGAATGCCCCGGGCCGAAACTCGCGTCCTTCGTGGTAATTTCGTGGCCCTGGCTTGAAGCGTCTCGCAGGTCCCCGTCGAACTTCCAGTTCCCCACCACAGGGTCCTGCCCGGGCTTCGCGGTCCCTGAAAAGAATGGCAGGCCGCCTGCTGCCGCGTAAAGCATTTTAATCCTCGGAAGCATCATGTTCTCTATGCGCACCTCGTCTAACATCCCGTCCAGCGAGCAGACCTCCAGCGGGGAACGGCCTGCCCTGGGCGAACCAGTGCGCTTAACGCTTGTTTTCTCGCCGTTAACCTCAAGCGTGGAGTTGAACCCGTCCCACTCCGCGATGATATGGTACCAGGTTCCGGGCTCCGCCTTCACTTTGGACGACACCCCCGGCTCCCACCCGTCAAGGTACACGAAGAACGAAAAATGCCCGCCATACTCAGCCGGGTCCAGGCGCAGTATGTATTCGGTGTTCTTTTTGACGAACGAGGGCCAGCCGGAAGAGTGGCGCTCGAAGCAGACCCAGCATTCTATCCTGAACCCGGGGGCCAGCTGAAGGTCTGAGCTGGTCAGCACCGACCCCTCAAAGCCGGTCTTCAGCGCCTGCCCTGAATGCCCGGGACCGAACTTCGCGCCCGCCGCCTTGAGATCATGCCCCCTGCCTGAAGAATCTTTAAGGTCCCCGTCAAACTTCCAGTATGCCACGGTCGCGTCTGACCGGGTTGCTGTTTGATCCGGCTGGGCAGCATTACCCTCAACCTGTTTCATGATACACCCCCCCACACATACTGCCAGTATGACCGCTTGTGTCATAAATATCTGATACTTCATTATAGTACCTCCCGTAAAGAACAATATCTTTTAATCCTTTCATCCCCCTTTCAGAAAGGGGGAGTGAGGGGGATTTTTGATTGAACCCGTCCCCTTTATTTACTGTCTTGTCTAAGGCTGGAAAAATTGCGGTTATTTCCGCAGGTACCGGCGGATCTCGTCGTGGTTTCCCGTAAAAGCGAAAGTAACCAGGCCCGGTTCAAGCGCGAAAAGAACCCTTGTTCTGATGCCCGCCCTGGCTTCCCACAGGTTCTTCCTGAGCTTCTTTATGCCCAGTCCCGCGGGCGGGCGGACCCTTTTCTCGATGAAACCAAGCAGGCCGGAGACAGCACCGGTGACTTTCCGCCTGTCCTGCGCCGGCATAGATTCAAACTGGAGGATGAAAGAATTCAGGTATCTAACCTTCATTTCTTTCCCTTCAGAAAGCTGACCGCTTTTTTTGAACTGGAAAATTCGGTAAAATCTCCGGCGTTTACCTGCTGCCGGATGGACCTTTCTATCTCGTCAAGGTCGTCTTCAGCGAAAGACGCGTCTCTGTCAACAACGGTGACCGGCTTAATGAGTATGCCTTCCTTGGTATACACAAAAGCGATGAGGTCATGGGGGTGTATTTTAAAAAGCTCAAGCGCTTCCTTGGGCAGGGTTACCTGATTCCTGGGGCCTACGGGCCTGACGTTAGCAGTTCTCATATTATCCTTCCTTTCCTTATTTATTGTAAGCAATACTTACTATAAGTATAGCATACTTTCCGCTGTTTGTCAAGGAAAAAACCCCACTTAAGAACCAAGAGACGAAGACCCCAGCAGCTTAATTTCACAGAAATTAGCAGGGGTCAAGCTGAGGCGAAGCCTGAGGCGAAGCCGAAGTCCCCCCGTCCGCAAGACCTTCGACCACGTTCAGGTCTGTAGGTTCCTGCATTAACCGAAGAGCCATCTACCCAGCCGGAGAATCATCAGCTCCGTTCTGATTCGTAGGTCCTGCCGTTGAGCTCCTTTGGAGCTGGCAGGGCTCTGGCTCGCAGGTCCCTATGTTAAGCCCCAAAGGGGCTACAGGGGATAGGAACTGCAGGAATCAGCAGCTACAGAGGGCAACTTTGAGCTTTCAGCTTTCAGCTTTGAGCTAGTTTTAACTGGGTTGACATTTTCAGAGAAGACCCGCCTTCGCGAACGCTTCTGCGGGCATGCCTTACACCTAAACTTTATTCTTTAGATAATCACCGGAATTCATCGTCTATCGACATAACCCACAAAGAATGTTGCGAAGCAAAGATCGTTAGTTAAATAATCACTGTAATCGA
>MNUP01000096.1 GCA_001871075.1 Candidatus Desantisbacteria bacterium CG1_02_49_89 | reverse complement strand
ACACCAGTCTGGTTGTCCTTGTAATAGAACGAAGCGCTGCCGCCGGAAAGCGTCAGGACGGTGGTGTTCTTCCAGGAGAGCCTGTCAACGGAGAAATATCCCGAGCCGGACGAGGATGACAGCGTGACGGTCCCGCCGTACGTGGAATCGGGATTGCTGTCCTCGTCCTGCACTTCCACGGTTATCATATCTGTGGGGTAGCCGGAGTTCACAGTCCATTCCAAAGTTGTTATCTGGAGGCGTGATGCGGTGACCGCAATAAGCTGGGAGTCCTGCGCAAAATCCGTGCTCGTAACGATTATCGTCCCTGTTTCAATGTCCTTATCCTTGAAGAAAACAAATGTCTCGCCAGAACTGAAGCTCCCGTAATACGGAGCGGTCCAGACGGCAGTATCAGCGGCATCTGCGGAGAACCAGAAAGGATGTCCGAAATCCGTTCCTCCGTTGAAAGTGACCGCGCCGTTGTAGCCGGTGTCCACAGCGTTGGTGTCTGTCAGCGCCTGGACCAGCACGGAGTCAGACGCGTCCCCTGCGCGGACAGTCCTTTGAGGAGTCATTATTTTCATTTTTATCGCGCCGTAGATGATGGTCTCGTTCTGGGTCGCTGAAAGAAGGTCCGCGTATGCCCTGCTGGCCGTTATCAGGGGCCTGCCTGTCCTGTGGTCCTTGTAATAGAACGATCCCTGGCCTGCTGACAGCGTTACTGTTGCCGTGTCTGACCACGGGCTCAGGTTAAGGGAGAAAAAGCCGGTATTTGAGCTTGTCGAAAGAACAACGCTGCCCCCTACCGAACCGTCCAGCGCGCCCATGTTCGTCTGCGCCTCCACGGTTATAACGTCGGTAGGCAGGCCTGCCTTGGCTGTCCTTTCCCCGGACGTGAAAACAAGCTTTATCGCGCCGTATGTTATTGTTTCTTCCTGGGTGCCGGAATAGTAACCATCCCTGGAAACCGATATGAGCGGCGACCCGGTTATTTCGTCCCTGTAATAAAAATACGCGAGCCCTGATTTAAAGGTGATCACGGAGGTGTTCTGCCACTGCGTGGAGCTGACTGAGAAGGAATAATTTGAGGAGGAACTGAGAAGGATGGCGGTTGAGTTGAACATCGTGTCCCTGCCGCCTGTGTTTATCTGCGCTTCAGCGGTTATCAATGACGTGGAAAGACCGGCTCTGACCGTCTTCCCCTGGCTCGTGACCGCGAATTTTATCGCCCCGAAAATGATGCTCTGCGATTGTGTGTCCGTAGAATAGCCGGATTTCGATACCGTTATCACCGGATTGCCGAACCTGGTGTCCTTGTAGTAGAACGCCGCGATGCCGGAAGCCAGGCTGATCTGGGTTACGTCAGACCAGTTGCCGCGGTCCAGAGAGAACGAGGCGCTGTTTCCCGAAGTGCTTGCCAGGTCAACAGGCCCGGACACGCTGACGTCCGTGTCGTTATCATCCGTGAGTACCGCGACCTGTATATAATCCGTTGGATAACCCATCCTTTCGGTCCGCGAAGGCGTGGTTATCTTTAGTTTTATGGCGCCGTATATCACGTTCTGGACCTGACTGCTTGGATTGTACCCGTGCCTGCTTACAGTGACTGTCGGGGTCCCTATGAGCCGGTCCTTGTAATAAAACACCGCTATTCCCTGGGAGAAGGTTATCTCATTCACTGCCGACCACTGGGTGCTGCTTGCCGAGAAAGTGCCGCTGTTTGAAGAGGTGGCAAGAGCCGCTGTCCCGTTGAATGTTGTGTCAACCTGGCTTGCGTCTGTCAGCGCCTCAACAGATATGTAGTCGGACACTAATCCAGCCCTGAATTCTCTTGCCGGCGTGTAAATGTTGAAGGAGATCGCGCCCGGTATTATCGTTTCGGTCTGAGTGTCAGGCAGCAGTCCTGCTTTAGCTACAGTTATTATGGGGGAACCTATATCGTGGTCTTTATAGAAGAAGTTTGCTTCTCCCGAGGAAAGGTCTATTGAACCTATCGGCGACCAGGGATCTGTGTTGGCTGAGAATTCATTGTTCAGGGAGGTTGAGTAAAGGTTTACGGGTCCTGTTATGCTTGCGTCAAGCGCGCCCTTATTGGACTGCGCCTGGACGGTCATGCCGATGTGCCACCCCGCCCTTTCCGTGACCGGGGCTGTAGTTATCTTAAGCTTTATCGCGCCGAAGATTATAGTCTCTGTCTGCGTCCCGGAGATTATGCCGGTATCGGTCCTTGAGATACTTATGACCGGGGTCCCGGTCTCCTCATCCTTGTAATAGAAGGTCGCCTGGCCCATTGTGAATTTAACCGTGCTGACGCCGATCCAAGGAACGATGCTTTCCGAGAAGGCGTAACCCGATGATGTGGTTCCAAGGTTCGCGGTTATATTGCTGAAAGAAGCGTCCTTGTTGCCGTTCTCGTCCCTCGCCTCCGCCATTATGGCGTAGGTTGAGGTGCCTGCCTTCACTGTCTGCGCCGCGGTCGTGATGACGAACCTTGAGACCAGTACAGTGTGCGTCTGCGTGTCGGTTGTGAGGTCCCAGTGGCTTGCCCCTATTACGGGACTGCCGAAATTCATATCTTTGTAATAGATGTTCTTTGTCCCGGATGCCAAAAGGACATAAGTGTTTGCTCCATAACTAGACCACGTAACCTGGTCTGTTGAGAACTGGCCGCTGTTGCTTGTGGTTGTTAACGTTACGCTGTCGTTAAAATTGGGGTCAGGGTTACCTGCGTTTGTCTGCGCCTGGATAGTTATGATAGGCGTTGCGGAGCCCGCTCTCGTGGGCGCAGCCAGTGTCGTGAACTTGAGTTTCACGGCAGCGGTCCTGATATTTTCCATCTGGGTGTCTGACTGCAGACCGGCGCAGGACACCATGATTACGGGCGAGTCAGGTGTTTCGTCTTTATAGAAGAAGGAACCGATGCCTCCGGAAAGGTTTATGGAGCCTATGGATACCCAGTTGTCCCTGCTTGCGGAGAATGAGCCCTGTCCGGAAGTCGTCTGGAGAGTTATCGCGCCATTAAAGTTTGTATCCGTGTTCCCGTTTGCGTCTCTTGCAGCGACGGTGATAGTGTCTGTCGGGATTCCCGCCTTTGTGGATTTCGCGGAAGACGTTATTACGAGTTTTGATGCGGTAAACAGGAACCTTGGCACACGCTGGAGCACTATATCATCAAACCATACTGTGTTTCCATCGTAGCCGGACCTTAATTTCAGTTTTATGTTTATGCTTGATGCAGACGCCAGGAATGTCCAGTTCGCTGATTCCCAGTTGAGAGTTGACGCAGAGATATTGTTTGCCTGAGTTCCGAGTTCTACCCTGATTAAATAGACGCCGGTAACTGAAGCCCTGTAATAAAAGGCAATCTTATACCTTGTTCCTGCCTCAACCGGCACTGCGTTACTCATCCAGTAACCGTAGGAAGAAGTGGCCGGGGGTGCGTAGATCGAGATGGATTTCCCTCCGGTATTGGCATACTTGCCGCAATCAGAATCTTTCCTTTCCCAGAAGAAATTGGGTGAATCTCCTTCAGAAAATTTCGACCACCCTGGCGGATTTGATGCCGGGTCATAGGATGTGCCGTATTCGAGCGACGGGTTGTAAACAAGGTTCTGAACGATTGTTTTTGCATCAACCGTTGCTGTGACTGTTTCTGCTTTTCCGTAATTCATGCTTGATATTGAGCCTGTGCACCAGCCGTTTGCGTCTGAAGCAGGGGGATTGCTTATCGTTCCAAGCGTCGCGGCTAAAGAAGGATTCTTCCCTGATACGGGATTGCCGTAGTCGTCCAGCACCCTTACTGCCACGGAACAATAATCATTTCCGTTTGCTGTAACAGAAGTGCGGTTTAACTCTATGAAAGAAACGTTTGCGGAAACCGCGGCTTCCGTTACGGTGTCTGCATGGAAGGCGTCGATCAGATCTGTGCAAGCCGCATAGATGGTGGGATTGCCAACCCTGTCATCCCTGTATTGTACCTGTTTTTGAGTTTCATTAGCAAAGGTAATAGTGTTGGTCCTGCTCCAATTGCTAACGTAGAAGAAACCGTGCGAAGAACTGGACGACACTACAACGCTGCCAAAATACGATTGCGGGAAACCATCGGTATCTTCGGCTATGATTGTTATAAACTGCGGGGAGCCTGCAGTTACTGATATCGGGATGTCCAGACGTAATTTTATCGGGCCTTGTTTTACCTCGATGTTTTGTGAATCAGAGGTCATCCCGGAACGCGTGACTGTAATAGTATGGACCGCTATCGCGGAATCCTTGTAATAGAATGTCCCTACCCCATTTAAAGGGGATATTTGTGTCACAGGATTCCATGGTGTGTTGGTTGCGGAGAATTGGCCTGACGCTGAGGAAGTGCTGAGCGTCACCGGTTCGGCAAAGAGAGGATCGCTGCTGCCCCCGGCATCCTGCGCCACTACCTTTATGGGATTCGAAGGGGCATCTTTTGAAATTGCCTGGGGAGACGTAATTATCTTGAGATAGGTGGGATAAAAACTCAGGTTGGGCAGTCTTTCAAGCTTGATATCGTCAAAAAATACTTTCTGCCCGTCCGCATACCCCAGTCTGAGCTGGATATACAAGGACTCTGATTGTGTGGTGAAAGTGAACGGGGATGACGGCCAATAGCTCCAGGAAGTGTTTTTTGGAAGGGACCATGCCTCAGCGTAGTCGTTTATTACTAATGTTGCGGGGCCAAGTGAAGCATTTGTGCTTTTCAGCCATAAAGAAACACGGTATGTGGTATTTGCCGAGACAGATATTGTGCCGCTCTTCCAGTATCCTTCCTGAGAAGCAGTTGCCTGGATTGTAACGGATTTTGACCCGAATTTCCTGTCAGTATTGTCCCAGGTAAATGCGGGAGTATCGGTTGCAGTTACAACGACTTTCGTCCAGTTTGCCGGAGAACCGCCGATAGCATATGTGCCTGCTTCAAAAGAAGGATTCTTAACGAGGTTGTGTAGAATATTGGTGCCGCCAATTTTTGCGTATACGTCGGTATCAGGCCCGAAACTGGACGATTTGATGGTAAAAGTGCACTGGCCGTTTCCATCGGTCAACTGCGTTCCGCTGGGTGTAATGGTATCCAGGGTTGCGCCTCTTGTAGTGGATAACTGGACTGACTGGCCGCTCATCAGCCCGCCGCTTGCATCATAAATTGTCGCGACAGCAACAGCAGTATTGACTCCATTGGCAGGCGCTGATGGCGTGACCACAACGTGGGATATATCAGAGGACTGCCCGAATCCCGTGGAAGCAGACAGCAAAATAACCAGTCCGGCTGAAAGCGCAAAATAGTATATTTTTAAGCCCAAAATGCCCTTACTAAACCCTGTTTTCATATTGCCCTATTGTTTAGCAAAAATATGATTTAACCCCCCGCGGCTTGCCGCGGGGTAATTCAAATATAACATATCTAATATATTATATAAAATTTTAGGTATTTGTCAAGTAAATCCTTAATATTTTAATGTTTTTGATTACGGTGATTATTAACTGATGATTACAGTGATTTCTGCCTAAACAATTTTTACCTGTTTTCTTTATTAATCACTGAAATTCGTCGTTTAAATAATCACTGTCCCTAAAGGATCCCCGCGTTTTGTCCCGATATGAAATCGGGACAGCAGGGGGTAATCTCTTTAAAAATCGCCGTAATTCGTCATTTAAATAATCACCGTAATCGCTTTTATAATCACCGTAATCTTCTTCAAAAAAATAACCCGTTCCGGAACAGAGTATCCAGAGCGGGTTTATAAGGCTTTCTTTTGCCCTGGATTCATTACCTTATCGGCTTTAGAATCAGTTTTCGCGCAATCACCGGTTTCCCGGGATCCGCATTTTACTAAACTAATTTTATACTTTTATTATAACATATTTCAACATAAATGTCAAGGGAATTTTAAGAATTTGTTCCGCAACATTCAAAAGCGGACATTTGGGAACCTTAAAACCGAACATTAATTAAAGATGGAACTCTCCAATTTTCTGCTCATCCTTTAAAACAATAATCTTTCTGTTGGGGATAAGACCCACGGTTACTTCCTGTTCTGGAAATCGTCCTACTTTCCAGGTTCTGCCTTCGAGAGTACCCACCCCCCTCACCCTACCCCTCTCCCTCGAGGGGAGAGGATAAAGGAGAGGGTGATTATTACCTGATTTTTAAACCAGCCAGCCTAAATAATTTTCCCCCGGCTATGTGACACTTTGATTGTTCCCAATGTGACCTTTTGATTATTTCCGCACAGGAAAAAACCAC
>MNUP01000061.1 GCA_001871075.1 Candidatus Desantisbacteria bacterium CG1_02_49_89 | reverse complement strand
CCCTGCCCTGGTCACCGCCTGCTCCTTCCTGAGACCGCATATCCATGCCGACAGACCTGAAAAAGCACGGTTCAACGGCTCAATTTTTCTTACCTTACAGCATAAATGGCGCAGGTCAACACTTTTATAAAACAGGTTTGGTCCATGCTCCTCGGTCATTTTTTCTACAGAGGACGTGTCCGGAAAATAGGCTTCGATTTTTGCTTTATACTTTTCTCTTGTCTTTTCCATAACCTCATAGGTTTCCTGTGGAAGTCTTCCGGTATCGAGAGTAAAAATTCTCGCTTTCGGAGAGTCCGATCGAAGCATCGGACGAGAATTAATCTTCAATATAATATCCGTCAATACCATATCCTCTGCTCCAAAACTTGAAGCCAAGGCAATTTTATCGCCGTATTTCTCAAGTGCCCATTTGACAACTTCTTCCGCGCTCTTAGTTTCTAAATCCTCAAATTCATTTAATATCTCTTGCATTTATTTCCTCCTCTTCTATCATTCTTTCTAAAATTCCTCTATGAAAGGTGCATAATTCATAGGGGGTCTTGAGTTGCGCATGAATCATTTCTTCCTGCCAGTGTGCATTGAAAAGCCGGCAATTCTTGTCCTGACAAAAAGGGTCTCCTGCCAAATAATAAAATAAAGTCTGCAAAACATATCCTTTTAACACTTCCGTAAGACGACTATCGTTGTAGTCAATGAATTTTTCCCTGAATTCCTCTTTGAGTCTCTGAATCCCAACTTCACCCATTCCCATGGTGTGATATTTTTCTTTCAATACATAAAACTCCTTGGGTTTTGCCGGTGCTTCAACAACCCCGGTCGTAGAAATCAGCACAGGATAGCCATATATCGCTACCCTGGTATGATAGCGATTGTCATCACCCATCGTTCCCAACAGTTGGTTCGTAAAATTTATATGAATATGCTCCGGAGTCCGTTCTTGTGCCGGGATTAGTTCTTTTAGAAGATTCTGGACATAAAAACCATCATAAAGAATGCCGCGCTTGCGAGCAGCTGGATTTTCAATATTTTTAATTTCGTACTGAATCTCCATCGGCAAAGGTGCCCCTTCCCCTGTATCCCTTCCAATGTTGTGAACCCTTGTTCTTGCAAAACCCTCTGCAAGAATTTCTATTCTTTCCTCCATTTGGCTCTGCGTAAACCTCTTGAGATGATGAAGAAAAAAATCCTGACGAACCTCTGTTTTTAAACCTGGTAACTTTCCCTTCAAATATTCACCGAGTTCTTTCACCTGTAAATTTTCCGTTGAAGGCTCACCATACAAATAAATAATGTGGAACTTCTTCATTTTTTTAACATCTGCGTCGCAGACTCTGCCGCTTTTCTGCCGGACAAAAGCATCGCTCCGAAAGTTGGACCCATTCGCGGCAAACCGTAAGTAGTGGTTACAGCCATCCCTGCAACGACAAGCCCGGGATGTACTTCCCCTGTGTGTTCCACCAGCAGGTCTTCTGATTTTTCCACCCACATTGCTCCAAAACCCTTTGTTTTAGTTAGACCTCTTGCTTCGAGTTTTTTCACCACCACTGCATCGTGGCCCGTGGCATCGATGACCAGTTTCGATTCCAGACCAACGGGGTCCACGCAGGTAATCTCTCTGGGAAGCGCAGATACGGACGTCCAATTAATTACCACGCCGCCAACTTTGTTGTTTTCTCTCAAAATTACATCGTCAAAAATAGTCATATTTGCAAACTTCACGCCTGCATCGCAGGCAGCGGCAATCAGTTTTGAACAAGCATGTGACCGTCTGCTACGAATAATCCCTCTACCGCCTTTTCAAACGGCACGCCCAGTTCTTCAAGGACTTTTTCTCCCGGGGACCTCACCGTAACCTTGTTCATCAGATAACCACCTATCCAGAAACCTCCTCCGAGATAATTATTTCTCTCTATTATTAAAACTTTAATTTTCTTACTCGCCAGATCTCTTCCGGCCATTAACCCGGACGGACCTGCCCCTACAATGATTACGTCGCTGTCAGCATAATCCTGAAATTGCTTCAAAAAAGATTCTGCTATTGCTCGCGTAACTTCCTTTTCACCAACTGGACTAAAACTTACTTTCTCTGCCATAAGCTCTTTCCTCCTTTGTTTTATTATTGTCAACTATTCCTATAGGAATTGTCATAATAACATTATAACACACCTTTTCCGATTTGTCAAGTCTCAATGTATTTTTTAGAAGTCTATAAAAAGCGTCATATTTCACCCCAGCGCCTGCTCTAAATCGTCTTTGAGGTCATCTTTATGCTCTATGCCCACGGAAAGCCTTATTAAATTATCCTTGATCCCTCTTTTCGCCCTCTCTTCCGCGGAAAAAGAACTGTGCGTCATCTTTGGAGGATAGCAAACAAGTGATTCCACTCCGCCCAGGCTTTCTGCAAGTAAAAATATTTTCAGCCTGGAGACGAATTTTTCAACTTCGGGAAAACCGCCTTTCAGTTCAAAGCTTATCATCCCGCCGAAACCGCTCATCTGTTCTTTTGCTAACTTATGCCGGCTGTGCCCTGGCAGCCCGGGATAATAGACCCTCTCTACACGTGGATGCCCCGAAAGGTAACCGGCTAAATATAAGGCATTGCCTTCATGTTCTCTCATCCTGACGGAAAGGGTTTTAATTCCGCGGAGAGCAAGCCAGGAATCCCAGGGGCCCGGAACCGCTCCCGCGGCATTCTGGTAAAACTTCAAATCTATGTATATATCCTGCCTTGAAGTTATTGCGGCGCCGCCTATTATATCGCTGTGCCCTGACAGGTATTTTGTCGTGCTGTGGACAACGATATCAGCCCCAAGCTCAAGAGGTCTTTGAAAATAAGGGGTTGCAAACGTGTTGTCCACCGCAAGAATTATATTTTCCTTTTTTGTTATCTCGGAAAGCTTTTTAACATCAACGATTTTCAGAAGCGGATTAGTGGGCGTTTCAATCCAGATGAGTTTTGTATTCTCCTGGACCGCACCCTGAAAGGCGTCCCCGTCGTCCGCGTCCGCGTAGGTGACTTCTAGGCCCCAGCGCCTGAATACCTTTTCAAGCAGCCTGTAGGTCCCGCCGTAAATGTCATCCCCGGCTATAACGTGGTCTCCTTTTTTTAAAATGCTGAACACGGCCGTCGTTGCGGCAAGCCCAGAAGCAAAGGCAAGCCCGTGCTTTCCGCCTTCCAGAGAGGCAAGGGCGTCCTCAAGCGCCTTTCGCGTCGGATTTCCCGTGCGCGAATACTCATAGCCCTTGTGCTTTCCTATCGCATCCTGCCTGTATGTGGATGTCTGGTAAACAGGCACGATGACCGCTCCGGTTGCCGAATCCGGGTCCTGGCCAGAATGTATCGCCCTTGTCTCAAATCTCATCCGCCCTCCTTTTTTATGATCCAGTAATTTATTAAATCCGTCCTGGTGATAACCCCGGCAGACACGCCTTTTCTGGCAACAATAAAGCCGGTCGTGCCTGACAGGAGTATTCTGTATGCCTCTGATACGTCTGTTTCCTCATCAAGCACCGGCAGGGGCCTGCCCATAACCGCAGAAATATTCTGCTTGCTGAAATCTATTCCGTCGTGCAGGAGTTTCATCAGGGACGCCTCGTCTAAGCTGCCCACGGATTTTCCCCTGTCAACTACAGGAATCTGCGAAATGCCGTATTTATGCATCAGCCTTACCGCCTTGCTTAGAATATCCTTCGGGCTGACAGAAATCATCCGCGGGAAATCTTTCTTCTTCGCAAGGATTTCCCCGACCTTTAACGGCCTTATGTCCCTGCCTTCCCAGAAGCCGTTCTCCTGCATCCAGGAGTCTGAGAATATCTTCGTCAGGTAATTTCTGCCGGTGTCAGGCAGGAGCGCAACTATGTATTTCGGTTTTTCCAGCCGCATTGCGAATTTCAGGGCGGCTGCAACGGCTGTTCCGGACGAGCCGCCTGCAAGAATGCCCTCTTCCCTGGCAAGCCGCCTGGCTGTATTAAACGATTCCTTGTCGCTGACTCGTATCATTTCGTCAACTATCTGGCGGTCAAACGTCCTGGGTATGAAATCCTCCCCGATTCCCTCCACCTTATACGACCTGGGGCTGTCCCCTGAAAGTATTGAGCCCTCAGGGTCTGCCCCGACTATGATTATGCCTGATTTTTTCTCTTTTAGATATTTTGCTATTCCCGAAATTGTGCCGCCTGTGCCCATTCCCGCCACAAACACCTCAACCCTGCCGCCTGAGTCTTTCCAGATCTCCGGGCCGGTCGTCTGATAATGGGCAAGGGGGTTGTTCGGATTGGCAAACTGGTTGGGCCTGAATGCCCCGGGTATTTCCCTGGCAAGCCTGTCAGCCACCCCGTTATAGCTCTGCGGAGAATCCGGAGGCACGGAAGTCGGAGTAATGACAACTTCTGCCCCGTATGCCCGCAGCAGGACGACCTTGTCCTCGCTCATTTTATCCGGTATGACAAATATCGTCCTGTAACCCTTGATTGCAGTCGCAAGCGCAAGACCAACGCCGGTATTGCCTGCTGTAGCCTCGACAATCGTACCTCCGGGTTTTACAAGTCCTTCTTTTTCAGCTGCTTCTATCATGGCAAGGCCTATTCTGTCTTTTACGCTTCCGCCCGGGTTGAACGATTCAGCCTTGACGTATATCTTTGATTTGATCTCTTTCGTCATTTTGTTTAACCTGATAAGCGGCGTCCTGCCGATAGTCTCAAGCACGTTGCTAAATTCCCGGCCCATTTATGCCTCCGTTTTCAAATCCCCCTTATTCCCCCTTCCCGATACATTCGCATACGGGATCCCATACTGATATAACCGGGATTTATAAAGGGGGATTGCAGGGGGATTACTCAATTCCTTTTAAGCGCAGTGCATCGTGGAGCAGGGAGTTCCCGTCGCATTTATAGCAATGGTTCTCAATTCCTGACGGGACTCCTGCGTTACATACTATTTCTGAGGCTTCCAGCGTTGTTTCAACAAACCACCCGCCTGCCGGAGCCCTGTGACCTTCGAGTTTTGAGCCCGGATTGGGCGACCATACGAACGGAACAACGTTTGCCCCCATATTTGTGATTTCCCTGACACCCTCCAGGAATGTTCTCTTCGGTTCCAATCCCATAACGAACACTCCGTATACGTTGCCTGCCCCGAAAATCTTAACCGCTGTTTCTATTGAATTGACAAAAGTCCCGCGGCTTGTATTTTTGGATTTTCCCGGGCAGATTGCCTGGTATAATTTTTCATCCCATATCTCCATGCTGAAACCGATCGCTTGAATTCCTGTATCATAATATTTCTTTATTTCGTCTTCGCCTTTCGCGGGAGAAGGAAGGATTGTCCCCGGGACGCGGCTGAAACCCGTCTTTTTCCGTATTGATTTCATAATATCTGCAACAAGCTCTATCTCTTTCTGATGATTGAAGCATCCGCCGGTGAGCAAGACGTGCTTTACTTTGCCCTCGGAAAAAGCTTCTCCCGCGACTTCCCCTATATCCTCGGTATCCTTCTTTTTTAGCACAGAGTCATAGGTCTTTAAGGTTGAGACAAGGTTGCAGAAAAGGCATTCTTCGTTCCCGGCAAAATGGCTGCAGTAATTCTGATAGCAGAAGAACAGGCAGTCCCCGCCCCCTACCTGCCCGATCTTCACCATCTTGTTGTTGTTCGCGGTTTCCTTATTATAATATGCGGGTCTCGGCAGCCATTCGGCTCTGCATATTTCCTCCTCTCCTTTTGACAGGGTCAGGTTGTTTCCTTTCCCGGAAACTTTATACGGCGAGCGGCTGTTTTTCCTGAACTGGACAATCGTTCCATCCGGAAGCATGAAATCATCCGGGAGACTCGTTCCGACATGGTCCTCAAAATCCCATCCAAACAGACCATGATTCTGCTCCTTATATTCATTGCCCACTCCACTCAGGGCTTCTTCCGATGCCTGGATGCCTTCGGCAAGCAATTCTGCCTTGAGTTCAAGATACCTATACTCATTCATACATCCTCCTTTTTCATCAGAAACTTTCCCGGTTTTCCGTTTGCGATAAGAAATATTCCTGCCAGCGCAAACAGGTTCGGGAATATATATACAGCTTTGTTCTTTCCGATAAACAAGGATTTTTCTATCATGATGTTCCTCTCCCGGCAATATTCGGCAAAATCTGAAATGCTCAGGAAATGAAGATTGGGCGTGTCATACCATCTGTGGGGCAGAGAAGGGGTAACGGGAGTTTTTCCCCTGAAAAATATCTGCAGGCGCGCCGAGTAATGGGCGAAGTTCGGGAAACTCACTATGGCCTTCCTGCCTGCCCGCAGGGCTTCCCTTAAAACGACCTCCGGCTTTTTGGCCTCCTGCAGGCTGTGGTTGAGTATCACGTAGTCAAAGGACTTATCCCGGTAATCGGACAGCCCCGAGTCTATGTCGCCGTGGAATACATTAAGCCCCTTTGCCACGCATTCATGTATCGACTTCTCGTTTATTTCTATCCCCTGACCTTTAACTTTTTTTTCTCTGGCCAGCAGGGACAGTAATTCTCCATCCCCGCATCCGAGGTCCAGAACAGACGAGCCGGGTTTTACAAGCTCAAAAATTATTTTTTGCTCTGGCCCGGCAGAATTATATCTCATATTCTCCATTCACCCTCCGGAGAAAAACCTTCTCCAGGAAATGTTTTATAAGATGCGTTTCCTCTTCCGTCTCTAACAGGAAGGCATCGTGACCGTATGCGGAACCTGTCTCGCAGTAACTGGCTTCCAGCCCTGCAAGCTTGCAGGCCTTGACAATTTCCAGGGACTGGTATGCCGGATAAAGCCAGTCCGATTTGAAAGCCAGGACCAGGACTCTCGCGTCAATGCCCTTAAAAACCTCGCTGAGTTCCCTGCCCCTGGACGCATCGTAATTATCCATTGCCTTGGTGATGTAAAGATAGGAATTGGCGTCAAACCTTTTTACGAAACTGCTGCCGCGGTATTGCAGGTATCCCTCCACTTCAAAATCAGCCCCAAACATGGAGAATTCTTTCCTGTTCTTTAACTGCCTGCCGAATTTCTCAGCCATTGATCTATCGCTCATAAAAGTGATGTGCCCCACCATTCTCGCCACAGCAAGCCCCCTGTCAGGCGGTTCTTTCCCGTAATAAT
This sequence comes from Candidatus Desantisbacteria bacterium CG1_02_49_89, assembly GCA_001871075.1. Classification (GTDB taxonomy): domain Bacteria; phylum Desantisbacteria; class UBA1551; order UBA1551; family UBA1551; genus UBA1551. The sequence continues at coordinate 13,194 of MNUP01000061.1, read as the reverse complement.
AACCGTTTTTCCAGTTGGCGTCAGCCATAATAGCCTGCCTGCCGACTTCATTAAAAGCAATCTGCTGCGGCGAGTGCCTTGCTGCCGTGGAAATGGGTATGGCGCTTCTGATCCGCCCCGGATAGGAAACCATCCATTCCAGAACCTGCATTCCGCCCATTGAACCGCCTGCCGCGGAAAGAAGTTTTTCAATGCCCAGATGATCAATAAGAAGTCTCTGGGCATTTACCATATCCGTTATGGTTATGGACGGAAAATCAAGGCCGTACGGCCTGCGTGTCTCTGGATCTATGGAAGACGGGCCGGTTGACCCCCTGCATCCACCGATGACATTCGAGCAGATAACGAAATATTTATCGGTATCAAATGCCCTGCCCGGCCCTATCATATTATCCCACCAGCCCGGATTCTCGTCACCTTTGTGAAAACCCGCTGCGTGGGCGTCTCCGGACAGGGCATGCGCTATGAGCACGGCGTTTGACCTTTCGTTGTTCAGCCTGCCGTACGTCTCGTACGCGAGCGTAACCAAACCAAGCCTTCCACTGTTTTCAAGAATAAATGAACCCGGCGGATGCGCAAACGTATAATATTGCGTTTCAACAGTCCCAATACCTTTTTTATCCGTCATTATTTCTCCCCATAACCCAATCCCCCCATCCCCCTTTTTAAAGGGGGAATAAGGGGGATTTTTTTTATCTGCCGCTGTCCGCTGCTTTTTTTAACGCTTGGTCTATGTCTTCTTTTATGTCTTCGATATCCTCCAGCCCGACGGAGAGCCGGATATAATCCTCTGTCACTCCCGTCTCTTCCTGTTCCTGCGGCGTTAACTGCTGATGCGTCGTTGAAGCAGGATGGATAACGAGGGTTTTTGCGTCGCCTATGTTCGCAAGGTGGGAAAGGAGTTTTACAGAATTAATGAACTTCTTGCCGGCATTCAGTCCTCCCTTGATCCCGAAACCGAGTATGGCTCCATACCCGCTCTTTAAATATTTGCCTGCGAGTTTATAACTCGGGTGGTCCGGTAATCCCGGGTAATTAACCCAGATAACAAGAGGGTGTTTTTCCAGGAATTTCGCTGTTTCAAGGGCATTCTCCGAATGTTTCCTTACTCTCAGAGGCAGGGTCTCCAAACCCTGGAGGAACAGGAAAGCATTGAAAGGACTCAGGGCTGCGCCGAGGTCCCGCTGCAGCTGCACCCTTACCTTAATAATAAAGGCGACATTGCCCAGGCCCGGGAAATTGCCGAACACGTCCCAGTACTTCAGCCCGTGGTAACTGGGGTCAGGTTCGGTAAATTCCGGGAACTTGCCGTTGCCCCAGTTAAACCTTCCCGAATCCACGATCACCCCGCCTATTGACGTCCCGTGCCCGCCAATGAATTTTGTCGCGGATATCGTCAGAATGTCTGCCCCGTAATCTATGGGCCTGGTCAGGCCGATGCCGACGGTGTTATCCACAACAAAGGGTATCCCCGCATTATGGGCAATCCTGGCAAGAACCTCAAAATCAGGCACGTCCAACTTCGGGTTGCCGATTGTCTCGGCATAGATTGCCCTGGTCCTCGCGTTGATTGCCTTTTTGAATTCATCCGGTTCTGTGGACTCAACAAAAATTACCTTCCTTCCTAACTTGGGGAAAGTATAGTGGAACTGCTGATATGTCCCTCCATAGAGATTATTAGCCGAAACGATCTCGTCTCCTACCTGCGTGATATTAAGAAGCGCAAGTGTCTGGGCTGCCTGGCCCGAAGACACGCCCAGCGCCCCTGTCCCGCCTTCCAGAGCGGCAACCCTTCTTTCGAAGACATCGTTTGTGGGGTTCATTATCCTGCTGTAGATGTTGCCGAATTCTTTCAGCGCAAAAAGATTTGCCGCATGGTCCGTATCCTTAAAAACATACGAGGTTGTCTGGTAAATAGGCACTGCCCTTGCTCCGGTTGCCGGGTCAGGGCTTTCCTGGCCCGCGTGAATCGCCAATGTATCCAATTTTCTTTCCGACATTTTATTTTCCTCCTTTTTTCTGTGATTACACAGATTTCAAAAAAACGATTACACAGATTTTTAAGCTATTATCACCTCCTTTTAAAAACAAAAAAAGCCCACCATCAGTCTTCTGATAATGGGCTTAGGGTTTCCATAAGTCTTTTCCGGATTTCTTTCCTTATTATATTATGACAACACCTCCGCAATGCCCATTATCCGCAGACAGTTGCACATAGCAATTCCGCAGCACATACAAGATTCTGCGCTATTGCGCGGATGATGAGCTTCGTTAGAATTCAAAATGTCTGTGTTCTCAAACAGTTGCTTCTTCACTGCGATGCTCCCCTCTACCTTCGTTCAGATATTTGAATTACCCCGCGGCAAGCCGCGGGGGGTTAAATCATAATTTTGCTAAAATCTTAATGTCAACAATTCCTATAGGAATTGTTATATTAGAAACATTATAACACATTTTATTCAATTTGTCAAGTTTTAAATACTTTTTATTGTTTTTTTAAAAATGCCTGTTCCACCTACGAGGTGGTATAAGGTTGATTTGTGCCGCCAAGATAGTCATACGCCCTGATATATTTCAGGAGGCGCTGCGCGCTTTTTTTATCTTCCTTGAAGGTCTTCAGATTCCGCTCTATGTTATGTTCAAGGTCATACAGCTTGACCATCCTCGCGATAACATTCCCTTTAAGCCTTTCAAGATATTCATCGTAGTCTTCATTTTTTGCCTTTGTAATAGCTTTCAAAGCCTCGGTAACCAGCAAGGCCTTGTCCGCGCAGCAAGCGCTTACCGCATTGTATATGTCTTTTTCGGTCCTGGGCGTGTCCTCAAGTATATCATGCATCACCGCGACCGCAAGCTCGATCTCAGGCCTTTTATCCCTCATCATCCTGCGCATAACCTCAAAAGGATGCTCTATATATTCCTCCCCACGGGAATCTTTCTGCCCCTTGTGCGCCTCAACAGCAAGGTCAATTGCTTTTTTAATAAGTTCTGACATTTTTATGCCTCCAATCTAGATTCCTGCAATTATTCCTAAAGGCCTGCCACTTTCAGCACTATCTCCGCGGCGCGGCGGGACGCACCCGGGCCTCCCAGCCTTGAAACCGCTCCGGAAAGATTTTTCTTCATTTCGCTTATTGCATCGGGATCCATCATTATGTTGCAGGCGGTGTCAGCCACGTTCCGGGCGTTTGCCCTTTCCTGCAACAGTTCGGGAACTATCGCCCTGCCTGCAAGGATATTCGGCGGGCTGACATTCGGGATCCGTATCAACATCCTCATTATCAGGGATGTCAGGAAAGACACCCTGTATACCACGACCATCGGGGTCCCAAGCAGCGCTGCTTCAAGCGTGGCAAGGCCTGAACAGATAATTGAAATATCACTGGCTTTCAGTACTTCATACGCATCGCCGTCTGTTATTTTTATAGGCAGGCCGGACCTCTTAACCTGCGTTTCTATCTCTAGTTTAAGATAAGGTGCTGCAACCGGCATCACAAATTCTATCTCAGGAACCCTTCCCTTCAGGATACTGGCCGCTCCAAGTATCACCGGAAGAAGCCTTCTAATTTCTGAAAACCTGCTTCCCGGAAGCAAAGCGATGAGTTTCGATCCCTTTTTAACGCTCAGCGTGTCCCTCAGCTCTTCCTGCGTCCCCGGAACCCTGACCCTTTCAAGAAGCGAGCTTCCGACGAAAGTGACGTTCGCTCCTGCTTTCCTGTATGCCTCCTCCTCTTCAGGCAGTATCGCTATGATCTGGTCTATAAGCCGGGAAACGTATTTTGCCTGCCCGGTGCGCCACGCCCAGTACTGGGGAGGTATATAATAAACGAGCCGGATGCCCTTATTTTTCGCGAACTTCGCGAGCTCAAGATTGAATCCCTGGTAATCTATGAGAACTATGCAGGAGGGCTTTTCCTCTTCAACAACTTTTTTCATCCGGTTAAATACCGCGCGGACTGTCAGGAAATAATTTTTAGCGTTCTCCCATATACCTATGCTCGCGTGACGCAGCACGTCAAAACGGATGTCAACCCCGGCGTCCTTCATTTTCTGGCCGCCCATGCCGAACAGGACAGCGCTCGGGGCAAGTTCTTTTATGGCCTGCGCGAGCATCCCGCCCTGCAGGTCACCGGAAATCTCGCCAGCCACCATCATTATCTTCAACTTACGCTTATCGCTCATCGCCTATCGCCTATCGCAAAAAGATACATTTTGCCACTGAGTGCCCCTGCAGCTCCGATGAAACTGGAGCTATAACGCAAGGACCTTCGGATCAGAACTTAGCTGATGATCCCTGTGGCACTGAATTCACTATCCGCCCGTCTTTCAGCGGGCGAGACCTCGCCCCGATGGACATCGGGGCGGGAGACTACCTTTGATGTAACTCAAACCTTCAGGTTTGATATCAGGGCTCCCTCCTTAAAGATTTGCACCTTAAATATTGGCGCATCCGCCAATTCTTAAGGCGGAGGCGGGTATTCGAAAAGCCCTGAGTTATCATTATATACAAAAGATTCGCTCAATAGCCTTCATAGCACTGGCTTTCAAGACCAGCACCATCAGCTTTATCTTACGAAACTCGACTTTCTCCCCCGAATCTACCCAGAGAGAGTGTAGTATGACACTCGGCCTGACTACATTGAAATTTCGTCAGACAGGCCACCTCTCCAGCCTCGACGGCTGGTCGCCGAAGGGGCGACCACACCATCATTACCTTATATAATTATTTCATTAGAGGGTTGCCACTTCCGCCACTTCGGCGGACAGGTCGGCAACCCTACTACCTCACCTGCCGTGGAGGCACGGTGATATTAACAAATCTTCATATCATAATTAAGTATTGTGTCCCCAGAATTCCTCTGCAAACAATGTTAGCACTGGAATTGTACGTTCGTTTTCCGTAAAAAAAGGTGCCATATACATGATTCCTGCATACCACTTCCAAGCCCAATATGTTCCTTTTCCATCTTCTATACTGTAAGTTACTAATAACCCTGCATCTACTTTAGCATTTGCTAAAAAATATTTTATACAATTGTTGAATTCCTCCCTATCAAACTTACTCATTGTATTATTAGAAAATTTTTCCATGTGCGTTTCTTTTAAAGTTTTTTTCCATAAATCCCGTGTATTCTCAAGGGGAAGAATATTAAATATGCCAATTTTTTTTAATTCTTCAAGAATACAATCTTGGGTTATTTGTGATCCTTCTTGTACTATCATCGCATTTTCATAATAATTAAATAAAATAGGGATGACCGCAACAGTTTTTACTATTTGAAAAAACTGTTTTTGGGGAATCATAAATCCATATTTGATATTCTGAGTGCACCCACTTAATATCAATGAACCCAACAATATTGAAAATATACCAAATACTATTAGTCTTCTTTTAAACATTAATCTGCCTCATTTGATCCTAAACCACCTTTTCTGCAGAGACTCCTGGTCTTACTGACACAGTAAATGAAAACCCGAGAAACTCTATGAAACTGTGTGAAAGTCTGCAAAAACCGAAGTCTGGCCCTAATCCTCAAAAACCTCTGATTTTACAACATTTAATTCAATTAAACATTTCTTCTTTCAAGACCAGCGCTCGCCCCTTCGGCGGGTCGCCGTAGTGGCGATCATTGTCCATAGTCTTAATTAAAAATGCAAAATGTCCCAAAGGGATTCCTTCGGAACAAAATTAAAAATGAAGGAGCTTATTTGAATCAGGGCTAAAGCCCTGAGTTATCCGCCCCGATGTCCATCGGGGCGAGACCTCGCCCCAAAGGGGCGGGCAATAAAAATCCTTGTTGTTGCTCTGACACGTTGATACGCTGACACGTTGATACGCCTTAAAAAAGAAAGCGGTTGCCGACGTAGCCTTTGAGCCAGTAGTGCGTTATTTTGCCCTCACTGCTGGTCATCATATTCGTTTTCAAAGGATCCCAGACGAATTCAGCGCCTATGCCGTCCCCGGCAGGCTGCCATCCCAGATATGTATCCTGCGACCTGAACCTGCCTTCAATGCCGGCTGAAACCGGCAGCTTAAAAACAAACTCGGGGTTATCCTCACCGTCCTCAAGCCAGTTCAGGTTGACATTGATTGACGAATTGGACGAAGGCTGGTACTGCAAATTCGCCCCGTATAAAGGCAGAAGTTTCCCGGAGAAACCGGCGCCTGCCCGAACCCTGGCGAACAGGTTGTCGCAACCTGCCGTAAAGATCTTCTGGTATTCGAGCGAGACGCAGCTGTTATCCAGCTCATGGTTCACAAGGTTCACGAAGCGCCTGAACTGCATCTTCACGGTGTCTGTGCCATTTGATATCCCGCTGATGCTCATGACCCAGGCAGTCAGGTTGTGGGAAGAAACCTTCCCGTTCACTTCGTCGATCCAGTTATACTGGGCTTCAATGTTGAAAACCGCGGGGCTGGGGAGATATGTGCCTTCGCAGCCGACCGTGAACTGGTGGGCCCGGCGGAAAGCGTACATTTGCGGCGAGAACAGATTGTAGAAGGAAAGCTTGTAGCCGAAGTAGTAGCTTTGCTGCGCAAAGCTACTAGTCCATGGTCCATAGACCATAGTCCATAGCAGGATTACCGAACAAACTAAAATAATTTTTAATGAAACTGGGATCTTACTAATTATCCAATCGGTCATTTGGTAATTCCCCGCTCGCTCTCCGCTATAAAAGTAAGCAGTTCCTGTATTTCCTGTATCTGAGGCAGGTCCTGTTTTATCTTCTCGATTGCCTGGGAAACGTTCAGGCCCGAAATATAGAGGAGCTTGTACGCTTTCTTAAGCGCGTCCCTGGTTTCGTCAGAGAAGTTATTTCGCTCAAGCCCCACCACGTTCGGGCTGTAGATCTTGAGCGGGTTGCCCTCACCGAGCATATAGGGCGGGACATCCTGGGAGATCTTAGAGCAAGCGCCGGTAAACGAATACTTACCGACGCGGCAGAACTGATGCACGCCTGTCATGCCTCCGATTATCGCGTTGTCCTGAACGACCACGTGGCCCCCGAGGTTCACGGCATTCGACATTATAATGCCGTTCCCCAGGATGCATTCGTGCGCGACGTGGCAGTAGGCAAGCAAAAGGCAGTTATCCCCGACAACGGTCTTTCCCTCTTCCGGCGTTGCCATGTGGATTGTCACAAATTCCCTCAGCGTCGTGTTTTTCCCTATTATCACGTAACTTCTGCCGCCCTTGTATTTACGGTCCTGCGTGATCATGCCTATGACGGCGTGGGGAAATATTTTGCATCCCTCCCCGATGGTGGTCCAGCCGTCGATAACCGCGTGCGGCATAACCTGGACGCCCTTGCCCATTTTTACGTGTTCGCCTATGATAACGTAAGGGCCTATGTCGCAATCCTTGCCCAGTTCCGCCTTAGGATGTATTATTGCCGTCTTGTGGATCATTTTTCTCCCTTATATTGCAAATCTCAAATCTCAAATTGCAAATTGCAAATTTTTAACTGCGAAACCTTCAAGCCGCGAAACTGTGAAACTTGCGGCGCTAGCCGCGCTAACGCGCGGACCACTTCGCAGCCTTGCTCAGCAGGTCCTTCGCCTCGTCCTCGGAAGCAGCCCAGGTGCTGATCAAAAGGCCCTTCGGAGAAATTTCCTTCAGAAGCTCCTCTATGTTATTGGGCGGGATCCCGCCAAGTATGAGCATTTTCTTTTTTTCCTGGATCCGCTTGTAAAGAGGGAACCACTTCCGCGATTCGCATCCGGGCTGGCCCGCGCCGGGGACCCACTGTATGCCGTCAAGCTTTGGTATGTCAAGCAACAGGTCAAGGTGGGGTATCTGCCCGGGCCCGTCCCAGTGGTATATTGGATTATCCAGATACCTGCACTGTTCCAGCAAGTCGGGAACAACGAATTCCTTAAACATCTCGGGGGAGATCATCGCGGAAAAATCGCATTGGAACGGATACCACTTACGGGGCGACCACAGGCCCATCCACGCCCCGGTCCCTTCCATGCCGTTCTTCTTAGTGATCTCAAAAAACCCGTTGTAATAATCAGCCCACAGACTGTTGATATTTTTGGTGAGGGCCTTGACCCTGTCCGGGCATTCAACAAGGTCAAGCAGGAGCGCCTGCGTGCCCCTCAGGGATGCGGCTATATCCAGCGGTCCGCCCAGGTCTGTTGTTCCGGTTATCCACTTGCCTTTTCCCGCGGCGGAAGAAAGCTCAGTGCATTTCTTTGTCAGTTTCCACCATTTGTTTTCCGCGTCAAACCTTACATCCTTAAGCTCTTGCCATTCCTTGGGTGTTTCAAACCAGACCGTGTCAGGTGCGAATTTCGGCTCCGCCCCGATATAGGTTGCCATGAACCCGGGGCCGAAGTTGATCCAGAGTTGCGGGAAAGCCTCGCCGCCGAAATACGTCATGGCGCAATATTTTTCAAATTCGGCGATCGCGATTTCGGGATTATCGCGCTCCCTCATAAGCATCCACCCATCCCAGCTGGACGAACCGGCAGAGTCTTTCCTGGGCGCGGTAACCTGCACCGCCACCCTGTCTATGATCTCGCGCTTCCATAGGGCTTTAAACCTTTTTTGGGCCTGTTCCCAGTCTTCTTTGTATAACACAAATACTCCCGTGTTAGCTGGTTAGCTGGTTTATCGGTCAGCTGGTTAAAGGAATTTTATATTATAAACCAGGAAACCAGCAAACTGACTGACCAGCAAACCAAAATCAGTTCCAGCACACCTTACCCACCTTATACGTCCCGGACGGAAGCTCTATATCCCTTATTTCAGGTATGACAACGGATGTTATTGCCCAGATACCGGGCATAAGGCTTGGTTCAAACGGTGAATCAAGGTTATATGAAAGATGCCTCCCTTTCTTCTTGAAGTCCCACATAAGCACGGACATAAGCATCAATATCGCTATCAGGCACACTATCCAGGAGTGCAGGCTGACAAGCAACAGTATCAGTTTTTTAATACCCAGCAACAGCATAATCACAGGCCAAAGCAGGATCACTTTTCCTCCTTTTTTTTGATTACAGTGATTTTAAAAGAGATTGCAGTGATTATTTAAAAATGATTACGGGTAAAATCCTAAACATTTTAACAGGGATTCAGCGGGATGAATAATACCGTCGTGCGTCATGCGTCGAGCGTCTTACGTGTTATTAAAATCATTTGCGAACGACGTACGACTTACGACGTAAGACGGAATTTAAATCTCTTTCGAAGATCCCTGTAAAAAGCCTTTTTCGTGGTTTCCTCGCCCATCCTTTCAGGTGGGCGAAGTCTCGCCCGCTGAAAGACGGGCAGAGTGATTTCGTGGAAATCTTTTAACGTTTAACTTCTGTTTTTATGGAAAGCAGCTCTTTCATGACGTGCGAAAGACCGCCCGAATATTCTTTCACGCCGAAAGCGTCGTGCAGCTGCCTGTAAAGGCCGAAAAGCTTTTCATATACCATCCGGTTCCCGGCATCCGGCGTATAAACTGTTTTTTTAAGCCCGCACATCGCTTTCTGCGCGTCCTCGGTTCTCCCGTAGGCTCCGCCAGCGACAGCCGCGAATATCGCGGCGCCAAGCGCGCAGGTCTGGGCGCTCCTTGAGATCTTCATGGGCCTGCCGAATATATCGGCGTAGATCTGCATGAGGAGAGGATTCTTTTCGGCTATACCCCCGCAGTTCACTACCTCATTTACTTTGACGCCGTATTCCTCAAAACGGTTTATTATCACCTTCGCGCCGAAACCCGTTGCCTCGATCAGGGCGCGGTACATCTCTTCAGCGCTTGTGTGAAGTGTCTGGCCCAGCATCAGGCCTGTCAGCCGCGCGTCTACCAGAATGGTACGGTTGCCGTTGTTCCAGTCAAGGGCGAGCAGCCCGCTTTCCCCCGGCCTTAACTTTGCCGCTTTCTTTGTGAGAAGCGCGTGGACATCCAGGCCCTTCTTACTGGCTTCTTTCTGGTACGCATCCGGCACGCTTTTACTGACAAACCAGTTGAATATGTCGCCAACAGCGGACTGGCCAGCTTCAAGCCCGAAATACCCGGGCAGTATCGAACCGTCAACAATGCCGCAAAGGCCGGGGATATCCGCAAGCTTTTCTGAATGCGGGACAACCATCATGTCGCAGGTGGATGTGCCGATGATCTTCGAGAGAACGCCCGGCCTTATTCCAGCGCCTACCGCGCCCATGTGCGCGTCAAAAGCCCCGACCGTGACCGCAATACCTTCGGGCAGGCCCAGTTTTTTAGCCCATTCAAGGCTGAGCTTTCCCGCTGAAATATCCGATGTGCGCGCTTTCGCGTAAAGCCTGTTCTTCCTCAGCTCCCCCAGCTTCGGATCAAGCTTCGCCAGGAAATCAGCGGATGGCAGGCCCTGCCATCCCTCGTTGTACATTGCCTTGTGGCCCGCAGCGCAGACGCTGCGTTTCATCTTCAAAGGATCTGTTATGCCTGTCAGCTTTCCCGGGATGTAATCCGCGAACTCAACCCAGGAAAAAGCCGCGTCAAACACCTTCGGGTCCACGCGGATGCAGTGGAGTATTTTCGAGAAAAACCACTCGGAGGAATAAGTGCCGCCGCATTTCGCCAGGTATTCGGGATGCTCTTTTGCGGCAAGCGCGGTTATTTCCTCCGCCTCCGCAATGCCGGTGTGGTCCTTCCATAGCCACGCAAGCGCGTTCTTATTGCTCCTGAACTCCTTATTAAACGAAAGCGGGGTGCCGCTTTTATCAACAGGCACCGGCGTACTTCCGGTCGTGTCAACCCCTATGCCGATCACGTCATCAGGCCTGAAACCTTTCTTTTTTTTCGCCTGCGCGAGCACGTTCCTTGCCGAAACCTCTATTCCCTTTATCCAGTCAGCCGGATTCTGCCTCGCAAGGTTGGCGTCCTTCGGGTCGGTTATAATGCCGGCGTCCCCGGATCCGTAACCGTGGACATGGGTGGCTATTTCGCTGCCGTCAGAGACGTCAACCAGAAGCGCCCTTACCGAGTTCGTCCCGAAGTCCAGCCCGATACTATACTTACGCATAACCTCCTCCAAAGATTTCCACGAAAGTCCCAAAGGGATCCCTTCGGGACACGAAAGTGCCCCCTGCAGCTGCTGCGCAGCTTAGCGCAGGGACCTTCGCCCGCCAATATTCGTGGCGGGCTACGGCACGGATTTCAACTCTGTAAACTATATAAACTTTGTAAACTCTGTAAACTATATAAACTGTATTTTGCATTGGGTTAAAGGAATCGCTCAAAGCGGTCTTTTTTTACCTTACAGACAGGGCAGATCTCCGGCGGTTCTGTCCTGGCGCACAGGTAGCCGCACACCTTGCACCTCCACACCGGTAAAGGCAAAGAAAGCTTGCCGCCATTTTCAATCCTGCCTGTTTCTTTTTCCGTTTTCATTTTCTTTCTTTGTTCTGCAGCCGGCCTGCGCTCCGGGATTGAACCGGCGCTCTTTTTGCCTTCAGCGATCTCCCCGGAAACATAAAGCGCGCAGTAACACGCGCCGTATTCCCCAATGTCCTCGTCCCTGTAATCACAGGGGCATATTATATCCAGATCTTCCTCTTTAATACCCGAAGCAAGCCTGCAGGGACAGGACTGATAGCCGTATCTTTCTTCATTTGCAATAAGCCCCCTGACAAGCTCTTTCGCAAAACCAGTGTCGGGATTAAGGTAATACCCGCCGCTCTCCGCGTCTTTTTTAAAAATCCCGTAGAGAGCATCTATATCTTTATCGCTGACATCACGCATTATCCGCAAGCTCCTTCAGCTGGTCTTCCTGGAAACCAGTGATGGCCCTGGTGTTATTAATAACCAGGGTCGGGAAAGAACACCTGGGGTTCCAGCGCGTCATTATTTTCTGGGCTTCCTGCTTGTCTTTGTCTTCAAGCAGGTCCACGTCCACGTATTTATATTCCACGCCCAGCTCTTTCAGCAGTTTCTTTGTTTTCTGGCACCACCCGCAGGTGGTCAGCGTAAACAGCATCAAGTCGCTCTTTTTCTTCCCGCTCACCTGTTTTATGAATTTTTCATATCCCATCGAACCCCCGAATATGATTACAGTGTAAAAACTATTTTGACACTGAGGGCACTGAATTCACTGTCCGCCCGTCTTTCAGCGGGCGAGACCTCGCCCCGATAGACATCGGGGCGGGAGACTACCTTTGAAGTGTAACTCAAACCTTCAGGTTTGATATCAGGGCTAAAGCCCTGAGTTACAATAATATTCCTTGCTTTTGCTCTGATACGCTGACACGCTTTATTCTTTGATGCCGATGCAACCATGGCCTTCGCCGACCTTTTCGTGGTAGCTCTCTATCCTGAAGAATTTGCCGACTTCGGCAACCAGGCTTTCCTTATTATTGTATTCCCGCAGATGAGTGGGCTCTATGTCAAGAAAGAACGGCACGACAACTATGATCCTGCCGCCGGGCTTCAGTATCCTTCGCGCCTCTGTTAGAACATCTTCTGGTTTAAGAACATGCTCCAGAATATGTGAACATATTGCTGTCTGGAACGTATTATCGGGATAAGGAACCTTCTCCGCAAAGCATCTGCGGTATTCGCCGCCGGGGTCAGACCTGGCGGCCATTTCGACCATGACCCTGAGGCAGTCAGTTCCTACCGCGTCAATGCCGTTCTTCTTCATCTCGCGCACGAAATACCCGTCCTGCATGCCGATGTCGATCGCACGCGGTTTCGCGTGCCTTATAAAGAAATCCCTTCTGCCCAGTATGTCCTGGCCGAGATATTTTTCCGGCCTTGCGTTCATGTAAAAGAGCGAAAACGGCGCGTAAAACCTTACGAGCTTTTCGTTCAGCTCTTCCTTGTTCTTTGAAGAAAGGAACTGCCTTCTTTTCCTGCCCAGCCACCAGTTCAGGAATCTGTTGAAGGTCCTGCTCTTGCGCGCAAGCACCCCCGCGATATTCGCGTTCTCAAATTCCCTGTAGAAATCAATAATCCTGTCAAGTAACGATTTGTTCATTTTCTACTGTATCCTAAATATCGAGGTAAATTTTTTTTACACCATTTTCTATATTCTGCCATCGTATCAAATACTCGAGATTTAGCATCATCTATGACTGGTTTGTAGGTATAAACAAATCCATAATCCATCCGCTCTTTCAAGGTTCGCTTGAGCTGACGCCTGCATTTCTCCCGCCATTCCTTGAGCTCATTACTTCTCATTTTTCGCATTATGGAACATATCCTTACAATATTTCT
>MNUP01000078.1 GCA_001871075.1 Candidatus Desantisbacteria bacterium CG1_02_49_89 | reverse complement strand
TTCATTCAGGCGGTATTTATAGACCCGTTCTAAAAAACAGAACGGGTTTTTTATTGTAGCCCAATAAGACAACTTACTAAACCATACGCCACCCATCTCCTTCACATCAACTTATAACTTTTCATCTACGCATCTTTCATATCATTTAACCCAAAATCCCCTTCATTCTATCAGTATAAACTGAACAAGGAAGGCTTGGTTATGGGCCTTGCCCTGCAGAATATAGGCTACGAAGCCCCGTTTATTTTAGAGGCAAGCCCTCTGCCTATGAACCTAAAAGCAGGTATTGCCAATAAATCTACTGACAGCAAACTTACTCTTGCTGTTGACCTGAATTACTCTATCCTTGATTCCATCTGGGCTGTGGGAGCAGGTATAGAATACTGGGTCCATCCCGTGCTTGCCATAAGGGCAGGATACAAGTATAACAGCGCGATAAACAACACCCTGGGAGCGCTTGCCGGCCTAACCTGCGGCGTTGGCTTCAAGATCGGTATTTTGGACATAGATTATGCCCTCGTTCCTTACGGGGATTTAGGTTACTCACATCGAATATCGATTATTGCCAAGTTCTAAGATGAAGATCCGCCAAATTCGTGGTGGCGGGCCGAATTTCGCTCATTGCGAAATTCTAACGCAGCCGAGTGAATGCCCGGAGAAATCGGGTCCTCAAAACGAGGACCTTTTTTTATTTGTCGATTTTTACATTCTAATGCATTTTTTCTTGACATAATCATTTTTTTGTGTTATAATATGTGAAACATCGGTGAAACATAAAAGGGAGGTATAAAATATGGAAACCGTAACGGTCAGGGATATAAGACTGAATTTTCCCAAAATTGCGTTGCAAAAAAAGCCAATGATAATAACCAGAAGAGGCAAACCTTGCTTTGGCATTATACCGTTTTCCAGCGACATGGGTGTGGAAGATTTTATTATTGCAAATAGCCCACACATTAATAAGCTCTTAAAAGAAGCAGAAAAAGATATATCAGCCGGCAAAATTATCTCAGTTGAAAATTATCTAAAAGGTGAAAGGGTTTAAATGAAGATATTTTTGACTAAAACAGCGCAGGACGAACTGGATGAAATTAAGATAGAAAAACCTAAAGATTATGGGAATATCATCTTTGACATCAAAAATCTTCAAAAAGAACCTTTCCCAAGGCCACCAAAAGGCAAAAAAATCCGCGGTAAAAACGGTGCTTTTTGGCGTCTCAGAAGCGGTGTTTATAGAACAATTTATAGACAACTTAATAAGGATTCATTGATTATTTTGCGTGTTATTTTGAGAAAGTATCTTGAACGCATATTGAAGCAATTCTGACATACGCGCTTATTAGGGACACGCACATAACAGAAAAAACAGGAAAAAATCCTTGACTTTTTGCCTAAAATGCATATAATATATACAATTATACTAAAAAGGCGGTAGCAGCGGGAAAAAACAAGCTTCACTATGCAAGAGGGATGAATGAAAATTCTGGTAACAGGCGGAGCCGGGTTCATCGGTAGCAACTTCGTCCATTATATATTAAGCAAATACTCTAATAAAATATTAATATTAGATAATTTGACATATGCGGGCAATCTTGATAATTTGTCAGATATAATACACAATATAATATTTATTAAAGGGGATATCTGCGATAGGAAAGCCGTTGCAGAAGCTATGGCAGGCTGCGGAACTGTGATAAATTTCGCAGCCGAGACCCACGTAGACAGGTCTATCACGGATGCGGGGGTTTTTGTAAAAACAGACGTGCTGGGAACATACACTCTTCTCGAGGAAGCAAAGAAACGAGGGGTAAAAAAATTCATCCAGATAAGCACAGACGAGGTTTACGGCTCCACAGAAAAGGGTTCATTCACGGAAGAAAGCCCACTTGCGCCTAACAGCCCTTATTCAGCGAGCAAAGCGAGCTCTGACATGCTGTGCCGGTCATATTGTATAACATACGGCTTTCCCGTTATTATTACACGCAGCTCAAATAATTTCGGCCCGTTCCAGCACCCGGAAAAATTCATGCCCACTGTTATTCTGAATGCCATGCAGGATAAAAAGATCCCTGTTTACGGCGATGGCAAGAACGTAAGGGACTGGATTTACGTGGCAGATAACTGTGAGGCGATCGATGCCGTAATGCAAAAAGGCGTTCCCGGAGAAATTTACAATATCGGCGGCGGGAACGAAAAAAAGAACATAGATACCTGCAGGATGATACTGAAAGAACTTGGCAGGGGTGAAGAGCTGATAAATTTTGTCAAGGATAGGCCTGGCCATGACCGCAGATATTCTATAGACTCGGAAAAGGTCAGGAAGCTTGGGTGGGCGCCCAGGACAAGTTTCAGGGAAGGCCTGGCAAAAACAGTGAAATGGTACGCGGATAATAAAAGATGGTGGTCGAAAATACTGACTAAAATACAAGGGGCAAGATGCTAGGGATCCCTTTGGGACATATTTCATCTGGTCACTTGCAACTTTGTTATGGACTATTTTATGAAGCGTGGAATATTTATTAGCATAGAGGGCGGGGAAGGAACGGGCAAAACAACGCAAACAGGATTGATCAGGGATTACCTTCAGGCCCGCGGATACAGCGTTCTTCTGACCTTTGAGCCCGGCGGTACAAGGATCGGCAGAAGCATACGAAAAATACTACTTGATCCTTCAAATAAAGAGATCGATGCATATACCGAGCTTTTTCTTTATATGGCGGACAGGGCGCAGCATATAAGGCAGGTAGTGATCCCCGCGCTCAATAAAAAAGGCAGGGCTGTGGTAACCGACAGGTTTACGGATGCCACTGTTGCCTACCAGGGTTTTGGCAGGGGGATCAGCGCAAGCTTGATAGACGTACTTAACCGCAGCGTAACCGCAGGCATCAGGCCTGACCTTACGATATGCCTTGATCTTGGCCCCGATATAAAATCGGGGCTGCTGAGGGCAAAAAGCAAAAATATCAGGGACAGGATAGAAGAGGAGAGGATCTCTTTCCACAGAAAGGTCAGGAACGGCTACCTGAGCCTTGCGCGCAGGGAACCCGGCAGGATAAAGATCGTCAAGGTTGTTTCTCCCGCTGAACGCACGTTCGCAATGATAAAAAAACATATCGATAAGCTTCTGAAAAAATCCGCTGGTTGGCCAGTTAGCCGGTTAGCTTGCTATAAACCAGGGAACCGGAAAACCAGCAAACCAGCAAACTAAAAGTTATGGCCCAGATACCTGAAAGCGTTATTGAGAAGATAAGAGAAGGGGCTGATATTGTCGAGGTAGCCTCGGGATATTTCAAGCTGACAAAGGCAGGCAGGAATTTTAAAGCGCTTTGTCCTTTCCATCAGGAAAAAACACCATCATTCGTCATAAGCCCTGACAAGCAGATCTTCCACTGTTTCGGGTGCGGCGCAGGGGGGAATGTAATAAATCTTGTAATGAAAATGGAGAACATGCCGTTCCCGGAAGCCGTCAGATCGCTTGGCCAAAAACTGAATGTTGCCATTGTCACTTCTGAATATGAGACCGAAAGCGCCAAAAAGAAGGAAACGCTTTTCGAGATAAACGAAAAAGCGGCAGAGATCTACCATACATGCCTTTTGCGGGAAGAGAACAGGAAAGTCAGGAGCTACCTTGATAAGCGGGGTCTTGCAAAAGAAATAATTGAAAAATTCAAAATAGGATATGCGCCGGGAGGCGGTTATCTGGTCAAAGAGCTCACCGGGAGCGGAACGCACATAAGCCAGTTGAGGGAGGCGGGCCTGGCTGCATCGGGAGAATACCAGGGCCATCCGCAGGACTATTTCCGCAGGCGCCTGATGTTCCCTATATTCGACCTCAGGCAGAAGGTTCTGGGATTTGGCGGAAGGATCCTGGAGGAAGGAGAGCCGAAATACCTTAACACAGCCGAAACACAGGTATTCAGCAAGGGCAGGGTACTTTACGGGATGAATGTTACCAAAGAGGGGATCCGCAGGACAGGCGAGGCGATCATAGTCGAGGGCTATATGGATTTTCTCATGCTCTATCAGAACGGCGTAGAAAATGCGGTTGCATCCCTGGGTACCGCCCTGACCGACAGCCAGATCTCTCTCTTAAGGAGATATGCTGAAAGGCCGATAATATGCTATGATGCCGATACTGCCGGGGAAGCGGCTACCATGAGAGGCCTGGACCTTCTGGTCGAAAGGGATGTTGAGCCAAGGATACTCGTGCTTCCCTCGGGCGACCCTGACAGTTATATCAGGGAATACGGGAAGGACGCATTCGCAAAACTCGCTGAAGGTGCCCTGCCGCTTATGGATTATCATTTCAGAAGGGTTTTTTCGAAACTCGACAGGAATACCAATGAAGGCAAGCAGAAGATAGTCGCGGAACTGCTTCCGGTAATAGGAAAGCTGAAGAACGAGGTGAAAAAGAGCATTTATCTCAAGAAGCTGGCTGAAGAACTCGAACTTCTGGAAAAATATGTTTACGCTGAATACGACCGGATCCTGCAGGCATTCTCGGAGCGCGATTTTACAAAAAAATCGGTTACGGAAACAACCGGATTAAGCGATATGGCAAAGGCAGAGTCAATGATAGTCAGGCTGATGCTGGGCGACAGCTCGTTTATTCCAGTGATCAGGAAAAATCTGGAGCTGGAGGATTTCGAGAATCCCGGATACAAGAAGATAGTGGATAATATATTCAGGATATTCGAAGAAAGCGGGCGTGTGGATTTCAAGGTGCTGATGGATTGTCTTGGTGACGAGAAGCTTGCGGGAATAGCCTCAATGCTCTCCCTGCAGGACGAGCTGGGTATATTTGAGGATGAGGGGTCCGGGAAGCAGTCTGACAGGGAAAGGATGCTGGGAGACTGCGTGAGGAAGATCAGGGAAGGAAAGTTCATTAAAAGGAAAAAGACGATAGAAAAAGAAATAAGGCAGGCAGAAAAGGAAAAGAGCGCGGAAAAACTGCAGGTGCTTCTTCTGCAGTACCAGGAACTGGAAAAGGACCACCGTGCCGTTAATTCGGGGAGATTTAATTAAATGCCTATCGGAAAAAAAAGAATGAAACACGTGAAAAAGAGCGTAAGCCGGAAACCTGACAGAAAAACCACACACAGGCAAAAACACGGGATCATGAAGAAGAAAAAGTTGGCGCCCCGGCCAAAGCCTAAAGCAATAAAAGCCAGGATCGAAAAAGGAAGCAGCAGGGCGACTCACGCGCAGGGCAAAAACCTTATAGCGTCCGGCTTGAAACAGCTGCTTGCCAAGGGCAAGCAGAAAGGCCAGTTGTCTTACGAGGAAATAAACGAAATACTTCCCTCCGACATAGTTGATCCGGAGGATATAGACAACATCTTTGTTGTGTTGAAAGATAAGAACATTAAAATTGTCGATGCGGCCAAGGATGCCCAGGCCGCGGAGCCCGCGGAGCCCGAGATCCCCGGAGAAACAACCGAGCCGGCAAAGGAAGCCGCGCAAAAAGAGGAATTCACCGAACCGCTGGACGCGATCAAGATGTATCTGGGCAGGATGGGCCAGACATCCCTGTTGAATCCCGAAGAAGAAGAAGGAATAGCAAAAGACACGGAGGAGAGCAAAAGGAAAATCAAGGAGCTTACGCTGCTTAGCGAGGTCGGTTTTGTAGAACTGAAGATTTTTTTTAACAGCATTAATAATGATGAATTGGAAATATCGGAACTGATACAGAACGACGGCCGCGCATTTCTTGAAGATGAAAAAAAAGTAAAAGAAGATATGTCAGCCGTGGCAAGGGAAATGAACAGGAAAAAGAAAGATATGCCGAAGATAAGTTCCTGGATACTCGGTGCGAACATATCCAGCGAGTTTATTACCAGGGTCTCGGGGATTTTTACTGACCTCTGCGGGAAAATCGATAAAATGAATTCCGAAAGGCACAGCCTTATGAGCAGGCTGAACGCCTTTGGGCCGAAAGAGAGCAGGAAGCCCGAAATAAAGAAGAGAAAAAAATTGCTGGTTTCCAGGATCAGATCGCTGGAACGTAAAATTTCCGGCATGGAAAGAAAAGCCAAGATGAAGACAGAGGAGCTTAAAAAGACCAGCAGGCTTATTTCAAAAGAAGAAAAGACGATAAATGACTGCAGGGACAGGTTGATCACCGCCAACCTCAGGCTTGTCGTCAGCATCGCCAAGAATTACATGAACCGCGGTCTTTCGTTCCTGGATCTTATACAGGAAGGGAATATCGGTCTTATTAAGGCAGTTGACAGATACAGTTACAAGAAGGGAAGGTTCAGCACCTATGCAACATGGTGGATCAGGCAGACAATAACGCGCGCTCTTGCGGACCAGTCCAGGACCATAAGGGTGCCCGTGCACATGATAGAACAGATAAACCGGATAATACACGCTTCGAGGAACCTGGTCCAGAGCCTGAGAAGGAAGCCTTCACCCGAGGAAATTTCTAAAGAGGTTCACCTGCCGCTGCGCAAGGTCAGGAGGGTGCTGAGGATCGTCCAGGAGCCGATCTCGCTCGAGACTCCCATCAGGGAAAGGGATGACGCCCACCTTGCTGATTTTATTGAGAACAAGAACGTGGAAGCGCCGTCCAACATGGTTATCTCGTCCATGTGCCGCGAAAAACTGCTTTCCGTTCTGGATACCTTGAGCTTTAAAGAGAAAGAAATCTTGAAACTGCGTTTCGGCCTTGGCAAGGATGGGTACAGGCATACGCTTGAAGAGGTCGGGCGCATATTCAACGTAACGCGGGAAAGGATAAGGCAGATAGAATCCAAAGCCCTGAGGAAACTGAAGCATCCGGCAAGAAGCAGGATTTTAAAAGATTACCTTGCCCCGTAGTTTAGCTAAAAGCTGAAAGCTCAAAGCTAAAAGTAAAATCTGATTTCAACTTTTAACTAAAAGCGGGCCCATAGCTCAGCGGTGAGAGCGGCTGACTCATAATCAGTAGGTCCCTGGTTCAAATCCGGGTGGGCCCAGATTTTTCGCGAAGCGAAAAATCAGAGCAATAGAGCAATTGAACAATAGAGAATAGAGAAATGAAATTGCGAGATTGCGGTCTATTTTCCATTGTTCTATTTTCAGTATTTTATGGTGTTTCGGTATTTTTTCGCGAAGCGAAAAATCAGAGCAATTGAACAATAGAGAATAGAAAATAGAAAATAGATTATTAAAGGGGGTGATAATATTTTCACCAGAAGAGTAAGGATAAACGAGGAGATACGGGCGAAGGAAATGAGGGTTATAGATGAAACCGGGCAGCAACTCGGGGTCCTGTCTGCGTCTGACGCTCTCAGGATAGCCCGCGAGAAAGGTCTGGACCTGATAATGGTGTCTGAGTCTGCCATTCCTCCTGTATGCAAGATTGAGGAACTTGGCAAGTTCAAGTATGAACTGGAAAAGAAAGAAAGGCTCCAAAAAAAGAAGCAGAAAGTAACGCATATAAAAGAGGTGCGCGTCAGGCCGCAGATAGGCGAGCATGATTTCATGATAAAACTTGCGAACATCAAAAGATTTCTCGAGGAAGGCGACAAGGTAAAACTCAGCATCGTGTTCCGCGGCAGGGAGATCGCATACAAGGAGCGGGGCAACAAACTGCTGGAAAGGCTGAATACGGAACTCAGCGGACTTTTCGTGTTCGAGCAGGCACCCAGGCAGGAAGGTATGTATAAAATTGCGATTATCGCTCCTGTAAAGAAATAGACCGCGGCAAGACCCGGTCCGATGATCCAGCAACCAGGGAGGATCCCTCCCGATGCCGGTATTTTTGTATTATTGAACAGTGAGCGAACAGCAAGCGAAGAGTGAGCAATGAAAAATTGGAGATATAATGCCAAAAATAAAAACAAAGAAAAGCGCGGCAAAGAGGTTCAAGATTTCCGGGAAAGGCAAAGTCATAAGATACATGGCTTACCGCAGGCACCTGCTCACCAAGAAAACATCGAAGAGAAAGAGGGGTATGAGGGGAAGCTGCGTCGTGGATAAATCAAACCAGCAGGACATCAAAAGGCTGATACCCAATATGTAAAAACTATTATGCTGAATGTCCCCCCTTGCCCTGAATGGGCAAACAGGGGGGATTCCCCCACAACCCTTTATGGGTTAGACGCGGGGATTTCATTACCAGTTCAATCGCTACCAGCTCAACAAAATGTAAAATGAAAAATGGCAGAAAGGAGCAAGACAGATGAGAATTAAGAGAGGTACTGTTAAAAAAAGGAGAAAACAGAAATTATTCCAGTATGTAAAGGGATTTTACGGAGGTAAAAGCAAACTGTACCGCACAGCGTCAGACGCTTTTAAAAAAGCGCTTGCCTACGCGTACAGGGACCGCAGGACGAGAAAAAGGGATTTCAGGACTTTATGGATCATGCGGATCAATGCCGCGGCAAGGCAGGCAGGCCTTACATACGCTGAAATGACACAAGGGCTCAGGAAACTGGGCGTGATCCTGGACAGAAGGATGCTTGGCGAAATGGCAGCAAGCGATGAAGGCGCTATAAAATATCTGGCCGGGCTGGTGAAGGGAAATGTTTGAGGAAATAAAGAAAAAGATCGAAGCTATAGTAAAAGAAGCCCGTGATGAGTTCTCTTCAGCTTCAAGCAGTTCGCAGCTCGAGGCATGCAGGATAAAATATCTCGGGAAGAAGGGCCTGCTTTCCGAGGTCATGGCTGGCATCGGGAGCGTTCCCGCAGAAGACAGGCCCGCTTTCGGGATTCTCGTCAACGCGCTTAAAAACAGCCTGCTCGAAACCTGGAGTTCGCGGAAACCGGAGTTCTTTACAAGGCCTGAGGATGCATCTTCGGATGCATATAAGGGGATCGACGCCACGCTTCCCGGCAGGATTGTCAGGGCGGGAGGGCTCCATCCCGTTTCGCTTATTCAGAAAGAAGTTCTGGGGATTTTTTCTAAACTGGGTTTCGATGTTGTGGACGGCAGGGAGGTAGAGACCGAATACTACAATTTCGATGCGCTAAACCATCCCAAAAACCATCCGGCAAGGAATGTAAGGGACACTTTTTTCATAAAAAATGATGTTCTGCTCAGGACCCACACTTCACCGATCCAGGTAAGGGTTATGGAGAAAGTAAGGCCGCCGGTAAGGATAGTGGCCGTGGGTAAGTGCTACAGAAGGGATGCTTCTGATGCCTCGCATTCCCCCGTTTTCAACCAGGTTGAGGGTTTGCTGGTGGACAAAGGCATAAATTTTTCCCATCTGAAAGGAGTCCTTTCGTTTTTCCTTACGCGGTTATTCGGCAGCGGAAGAAAAGTAAGGTTTACCCCGAGTTTCTTCCCTTTTACTGAGCCAAGCGCGGAAGCAGCCATAAGCTGCAGTGCCTGCGGAGGCAAAGGCTGCAGGATATGCGGGAACGGTTATCTTGAGATACTGGGCTGCGGCATGGTCCATCCGAATGTTTTCAATTATGTGAAATATGACAGTGAAAAATATACAGGTTTCGCATTTGGGGTAGGCCTGGAAAGGCTTGCCATGCTTAAGTATGGCGTTGAAGATATACGCTTATTCTGCGAGAATGATATCCGTTTTTTAAGGCAGTTTAAATGAAAATATCTTATGCTTGGTTAAAAGAATTCGTGGATTTTGAAATTACTCCGAAGGAACTCGCGGAGAAACTTACTTCGTTCGGTTTCGAGGTGATATCTGTCCAGGAATCTGGCGGAGATTCCATATTCGAGATTGAGATCACGCCCAACCGCGGGGATTGCCTTTCGGTTATAGGTTTTGCAAGGGAGATTTCCTGCGCCTATAACCTGGGATTTGTGGAACATAGTCCTGCCATTGCCGAAGGTGCAGAAAAAGCAGGCGATTACCTTAAGGTTGAGATCAGGAACCCGCAGCTTTGCGCCAGGTATACGGCCAGGGTCATAAAAGACGTAAAGATCGGACCTTCTCCTGCGTGGATGAGCCGGAGACTTGAATCGATGGGGGTAAGGTCAATAAACAATGTCGTTGACGTTACAAACTATGTTCTCCTCGAAACAGGACAGCCCACCCATGCTTTTGACCATTCACTCCTGAAGGGCAGGCATATTATCGTAAGGACAGCAGGGCAGGGCGAGAGCCTGGTTACGCTTGACGGTGTTGAAAGAAAACTGGAAAACGACATGCTTGTGATAGCTGATACCCAGCGCGCTGTCGCCCTTGCCGGAATAATGGGCGGTGCGAATACCGAGGTTAATCCCTCGACAAAAGACGTGGTCATAGAGAGCGCATGTTTCAATTCTTCAAGTATAAGAAAAACCTCTCTGAAAATGGGAATGGACACAGCAGCTTCATACAGGTTTGAAAGAAATTCCGATATAGAAGAGGCCAGGAGGTCGGTTGACAGGATTTGCCAGCTTGTCCAGCAGGTAGCAGGCGGGAAAATATTGAAAGGGGTTTTGGATGAGTATCCGTTTAAACAGAAGGCCCTAAAGATAAAAGTCAGGTTAGCGAGAGTAGAACAGATACTTGGCAACAGGATCCCGGTGAAAGAAATATCGAGGATCCTGCGGAAACTGGGTTTCTGCACCACAAAGCACGAATCATTTGTCAGGGTTGGGGTTCCGTCATGGAGGCAGGCTGACGTGACCGGGGAGATCGACGTCATAGAGGAGATAGCCAGGCACTACGGTTATGACAGGATCAAGCCGTCAATCCCGGTATTGCTTCCCGGTATAGAAAGCGACCGCAGGTATGGTTCGGTAAGCAGCGGAACGCTTGCCATGCAGGAAAGCGCCCGCGAGGCGATGGCAGCCATAGGTTATTCCGAGTGTATGAATTACGGCCTGATGAAGAGCGGTATATTCGCGGAAGAAATATCAAAAAGCAAAAAAATCGTCAGGATTTCAAATCCCCTGGATGAGGAAATGCCTCTGTTAAGGCCATCCCTTGTGCCCTGGCTGGCCGAAAATCTTGCTTTCAACGCGAACAGAGACGCGGAATCACTGAAAATTTTCGAGATAGGAAGGGTCTTTGAAGACTCCGGCGGAAAATTACCCGAGGAAAGGACTATGATCTCCGCTGCCGCGTACGGGAAAAACCATAAATTCTGGCAGGACAAGGAAAGGAAGTTCGATTTTTTTGATCTGAAAGGAGCTGCGGAATACCTGCTGCGCAATCTGGGCGCAGCCGATTATTCTTTCATGGCCGCCGAAGGTCATGATTGCCCTTTCGCTGATTATACACTGTCGGTATTTGCCGGTAAAGAAAAGGCGGGCATTATAGGAAAGCTTTCAGGCGGGATAACGGACCATTACAAGCTTGCCGGGGAAGTATGCTTTTTTGAGATGGACCTGGGAGTTCTGAAAGACCGCAGGAAGCCCGGCATGCGCTATGATCCGATCTCAAAATTCCCGGCTGTAAGAAGGGACGCGGCGCTGCTTGTTCCCTTCGGGATAAGCGCCGGAGAAGCGGCAGGTATAATAAGAAGCGAAGGAGGGGAGCTTCTTTCCGATATAGAACTTTTTGATTTTTATCAGGGCGGCCAGATACCGCAGGGATACAAAAGCCTGGCTTTCACGCTGATATATCAGTCGAGAGGAAAAACGCTGACAGATGAAGAAGTGAACAGCCTGCATTTCAGGATTGTGGAGGCACTCTCGCGCAAAGGGATAAAGCTCAGGGAATAAATGCAATTTAAAATCTACCATCTTCAATTGAAAAAGGGAGCCTAATATGATGGAGCGGATACAGGAACTGGAGGAAAAGGTCCAGAAGATCCTGGAGCTTGTCAGCAAGCTCAAGAAAGAAAATGAGATGCTGGCGTCCAGGAATTCGGTTCTGCAGACCAAGCTCAACGAACAGGAGCAGGTGCTCAACGATATTCTAAAAGAAAACGCCAAGCTTAAACAGGAGAAGGAAGAGACGCGCAAGACTGCCGGAGACGGGGAAGCGATCGCGTCCAGGATAGAGGAAATGCTTAAAAGCATCGATGAGATCGAGAAGGAAGAAAAGTAGACTAAAATGCCTAACAGAGAAAATAAAGTAAGGGTCGAAATATTCGGGACCAGCTACCTTCTCAAAAGCGAGGACGACGTAGCATACATGCAGAAGCTTGCCGCTTACATAGACAAGAAAATGAAAGATATGCAGCAGGCAACAGGTATAATATCGCCTTACAAGATAGCGATACTTGCCTCTCTGCACATAGTGGATGAGCTTTACAAATCCAGCTCGACGAAAAAGAGGGAGATAGACGGCGACGAAAGCAGCGCGGTTGCCAAGAAGGCATTTGAACTCATTGAAAAGATTGAGAAGGAACTGAAATAATATCCTGCCCCTTCTCGTGATGCGGCATGATTTTAACCCAACGCCTTTTAAAACGGGAACAAGCTTAGATCTTGCCTCACGGCCGGATTTAGCGTACCCACTTTAACTTAAAAGGTTGAAACATGTTACACACGGTCGGGGCGGGGCCTGTATAATACAATATATCAGCAAATTTAAAATTTTTCGGTTAAACACGGATTGGTTTTGATGGAAGAAGAGAAAGAGTTGTTTGAAAAAACAGGATTCGAGGAGCCACTGGCCAGCAGGATGAGGCCGGACGTGCTTGAGGATTTTGCCGGGCAGGAGCACATAATAGGAAGCGGTAAACTGCTAAGGCGCGCCATTGAATCCGACAGGCTCGGTTCTTTGATCTTTTTCGGCCCTCCCGGAACAGGCAAGACGGCGCTAGCCCGCATCATCGCGAAAAAAACGGGAGCATATTTCATAAGCATCAACGCGGTGACCTCGGGTGTGGCTGAGATAAGGGAAGCGGTCCTGGAGGCAAGAAAGCGGCGCGGTATGGGCCGGCGCACCATGCTTTTTATCGACGAGATACACCGTTTTAACAAGCTCCAGCAGGACGCTCTTCTTCCCGATGTTGAGAACGGCACCGTTGTGCTTATAGGCACGACGGTGGAAAACCCGTATTTCACTGTCAGCCAGGCGCTGATCTCCCGTTCACGGATCTTTGAGTTCAAGGTTCTGTCACACGAAGAAATGCGGGCCATCCTGGAAAGAACGCTTTATGACAAAGAGAAAGGCCTGGGCAGATATAATACCGAGATATCCGCAGACGCAATGGACTACCTGATTTCCGCGGCTGACGGGGACGCAAGGCAGGCGTTGAACGCGCTGGACCTGGCAGTCATCACGACAAAACCCCTGAACGGCAAAGTGGTCATTGACGCTGAAACGATAAGGGAATCCATACAGAAAAAAGTTGCCTATGACCGAGACGGCGACGCCCATTATGACACAATTTCGGCTTTCATCAAAAGCATGAGGGGCAGTGACCCGGACGCGGCTCTTTACTGGCTGGCAAAAATGCTCTATGCGGGAGAAGATCCCCGGTTCATAGCAAGAAGGATAGTCATATGCGCCAGCGAAGATGTGGGTAACGCTGACCCGCAGGCGCTGGTGTTAGCTGCCGCCGCTCTGCAGTCCGTGCTCTTCATAGGGATGCCTGAGGCGAAGATACCGCTGGCCCAGGCAGCGGTTTATATAGCGACAGCCCCCAAAAGTAACGCATCGTACGCCGCAATCAACAGTGCCCTGGAAGACGTAGAGAAAGAGGAAACTGCCGGGGTTCCCGACCACCTTAAGGTTGCCGGCTACAAAGGCGCGCAGGAGCTTGGCAGGGGCGGCTACCAGTACCCGCATGACCCCGAAACGGCGAAAAAGCTCAAATCCGGCGAGATAAAACAGGAGTATCTGGGAAAAGGAAAAAAATACTATATCCCTTTGGAAAGCGGTTATGAAGCAGAAATTAAAAAAAGGATGAAAAAGTAGTGGCAGAGACCTCTTAAAGCAACTTAATAATGATGAAAATACGTGATGCAATTAAAATGATTGTAAAGAATGGCTGGTATTTAGTTGACACAAAAGGTAGCCATAGGCAATACAAACATCCTGCAAAATCCGGGAGGGTGACTATTGCGGGGCACTCCGGTCATGATTTAAGCAGAGGAACATTAAACAGCATTTTAAAGCAGGCAAAATTGAAGGAGGTGGAATAACTATGCACCGGTTTCTTATAATTATTGAAAAGGCAAATGGGAATTATTCCGCATATTCACCTGATTTGCCTGGTTGTGTAGCAACAGGTAAAACCCGTGAAGAAACGGAAAGAAATATGTATAAAGCAATTGAAATGCACATAAAGGGGCTAACCGAAGATAATCTATCTATTCCTAAATCAAAATCTTTTTCTGAGTTTGTGGCTGTCAAATAAAATCCAATGGAAAAAGTGAGGACTTTCATAGCTGTTGAATTATCGCAGGAAATAAAAGAAAATCTGAAGGGAATACAGGAAGAATTAAAAAAAGCGAATGCAGATATGAAATGGGCCAGACCGGATAATATCCATCTCACGCTGAAATTTCTTGGTTCTACGCCTGCTCAACAGATTCCAGAAATTGCAGGTGAATTAAAGAGCGGACTCGCAGGTTTCGGTTCTTTCTCAATCGAAATTGCAAAACTTGGCTCGTTCCCGGAAAAAGGCAAGCCAAGGATTATATGGGCTGGAGTTAATGCCGGAAGTGAAGATGTAATCAGATTACAGGGCAAGATCGAAAATTCTTTAAAGAGATTTAATTTTGCGCAGGAAGACAGGGAATATGCTCCTCACCTGACAATAGGAAGGGCAAAGGGTTTCAAGAATATGGAGAGACTTCAGGAGTTGATGAAAACTAAGAACGCTGTGCAGTTGGGTAACATGATTGTTGAGAATGTTTATGTAATTCGCAGCGATTTGAAACCCGAAGGTCCGGTTTATACTGTTCTGGAAAATATTTTACTATAAGGGAGGAGTTCAATGGAAGTCAAAAGATTTATCAGCAAGATTCCGCAGGATGGTCGCTTAATTTTACCGAAGGATACTGCCAAAGAATCCGGCAAAATTGTTGAGTTAATCCTTATTCCTTTTTCATCAGAGGTTGATATTTATTCTTACGCGGAAAATCTTGCGAAAGAAAAAAGCTTTTCATCACTTACGGAAGTGGATGTTGAAAATATTATTCATAAATCCCGGGGAAAAGGGGGAGAAAGTGGCAGAGGATAAAGAAAAGAAAAGTGAAAAGGAAAAAGTTCTTGAGCTTGCGATTTCGCAGATTGAGAAGCAATTCGGCAAGGGAGCTGTAATGAAGCTGGGGGAAGCCAAGGTTGTGCCCATTGAAGCGATTTCCACCGGCGCTCTTTCTCTTGATCTGGCTCTCGGGATAGGGGGAGTTCCGCGCGGCAGGGTTATCGAAATATTCGGTCCCGACGCGTCAGGCAAAACAACGCTTGCGTCTCATATTATCGCGGAATCCCAGAAAACCGGCGGCACTGCCGCATTCGTGGACGTGGAGCACGCAATGGACCCGTCGTATGCCTCAAAGCTGGGGGTTGACATAAAGAACCTTCTTGTTTCGCAGCCGGACTCAGGGGAGCAGGCGCTTGAAATAGTGGAGACACTTGTGAGGAGCGGGGCTGTTGACGTAATAGTCATTGATTCGGTTGCGGCGCTTGTCCCGCAGGCAGAGATAGAGGGAGAAATGGGGGACCAGCAGATGGCGCTTCAGGCAAGGCTTATGTCCCAGGCCCTCAGAAAACTCACTGCAGCCATAAGCAAATCCAAGACCTGCGTAGTTTTTATAAACCAGCTCAGGGAAAAAGTCGGGATAATGTTCGGTAACCCCGAGGTGACGCCGGGAGGAAGGGCCCTGAAATTCTACGCTTCTGTCAGGATGGACATAAGGAGAGTCGAGGCGATAAAACAGGGCGATGTGGAGATCGGGAACAGGGTCCGGGTCACGATCAAGAAAAATAAGGTTGCCCCGCCTTTCAGGAAAGCCGAGTTCGACATTATCTACGGGGAAGGTATTTCAAGAGAGGGTTCTATCCTCGACGTTGCAGTGGAACAGGGTATAGTGGAAAAGAGCGGCACCTGGTATACTTTCGGAGGGCAGAAGGTCGGCCAGGGAGCTGAGGGCGCACGGTCTTTCCTGAAAGAAAACCAGCAGGTCACCAAAGAGATAGAGGCGAAGGTGCGCGAAAAGCTCGCAGTCTTAAAGACAGTGAAGAGTGTCGCCACTTCGGCGACCCGCCGTTGAGGCGGGAGTAGTGAGAAGCAGGCAGGATGTTTTAGCGGATGTCAAAGAATATGTTTTAAGGCTTCTTGGAAGAAAGGATTACACGGAGAAGCAGCTTCAGGCGAAACTGGCCAGGAAAGGATACACGCGGCCATCAGCCGCAGAAGCCATAAGATATTTCAAAGAAAGGAACCTGATAAACGACGAGAAATTTGCCTTCAGATATTCAGAGGCCCGGCTGGATTCCAGGCCGTGCGGGCCCAGGCTTTTGGAATTTGAGCTTGCCAGGAAAGGGATAGAGAAAAAATTAATAAAGCAGGTCGTCGGGAAAATGTTCGAGGCAAAGCCTGAAACGGAATTTGCGCGTGAAGCCGTCAGGAGAAAATTCGGGCGAAAGGCAGAAAGAGAAAAAGTTTACCGCTTTCTGCTGCGGCGCGGTTTCTCGTTTGACGTCATTACCGGCACGCTTAACAGGGCCAGGATAACAAATGAATAGCAGCGAAATAAGAAAAGAATTCCTGAGATTTTTTGAAGGGGAAAACCATAAGGTCCTGCCCAGCGCTTCCCTTGTGGCAGATGACCCCACGCTGCTTTTTATAAATGCCGGGATGGCTCCGCTTAAGCAGTATTTTTTCAAAAGGGACGAAGGCATAACAAGGGCTACTACCGTACAGAAATGCCTGCGCACGAATGACCTTGAAATGGTGGGAAAAACAAACAGGCACCATACCTTTTTTGAAATGCTGGGGAATTTTTCTTTCGGTGATTATTTCAAGAAGGAGGCATGCGCCTGGGGCTGGGAATTTGTGACTGAAAAGATGAATATCCCCGGGGATGAGCTGTGGGTCACCATATACACCGGTGACACAGAGGCTTCCGATGCCTGGAAGAAGCTGGGAATACGGGAAGAACGCATCGTGCAATTCAAAGAAAATTTCTGGACCATGGGTGAAACAGGGCCCTGCGGCCCGTGTTCCGAGATCATAGTGGACAGGGGGGCCGGCAAGGGCTGCGGAAGGAAGGAATGCGATATAACCTGCACCTGCGACAGGTTTATAGAGCTGTGGAACCTTGTTTTTACCCAGTTTGACAGGCAGAAGGACGGAAGCCTTGTGCCGCTGAAACAGAAGAACATAGACACGGGGATGGGGCTTGAAAGGCTTACCGCTCTGGTACAGGGAGCGGACAGCGCTTTTGAAACTGATCTTTTTAAGCCGGTGATCGGATATCTCGCGGAAAGATACAACCTGGCCCCCGAGATCCATACCACTGCCCTGAGGGTTGTTTCAGACCACGTGAGGGCGGCGGCCTTTCTCATCAGCGAAGGCATATACCCTTCCAATGAAGGAAGGGGATATGTGCTGCGCAGGATCCTGAGGCGGGCGATCAGGTACGGCAAAAAATGGGATAGCGGTCCTTTTCTTTACCGTCTTGTGCCTGCGGTCGTGGAGATAATGAAAGACGCATATCCGGAACTGCTTGAAAAAAGGGAATACGCGTCCAGGGTGTTGCTTGACGAAGAAAAGAGTTTCGACGCAACCCTTAACCACGGGATAAGGATCTTACAGGAAATAATAGAAGACCTGAAGAAAAAAGGATCCCCGGAGATCCCGGGCAGCGACGCGTTCAGGCTTTACGATACATACGGAATGCCGCTGGATTTTGTAAAGGAGATAGCCTCGGAGAACGAAATGCGCGTTGACGAAGAAGGATACGCGCAGGAAATGGGCAGGCAGCGTTCAAGAAGCCGCGAAAGCCGCGAGAAAAAGGAATTTACTGTTACAGGCACAGCAGGAGACTCGTTTTCGAAATTCGTAGGATACGATACCATGAGATCGGATACAAAAATAAAAGCCCTTTTCAGGGATGAAAAAGAAATCGACGCGGTTAGTAGCGGCGAAGAGTGCATAGCGGTGCTTGTTGAGACCCCGTTCTACGGAGAATCCGGCGGCCAGATAGGGGACACGGGCAGTTTGAGCGGCGGTTCGTCAAAAGCGGACGTGATCGACACGCAGAAACCCGGATTACACAGGATAAAAGTGCTGGAGGGGAAAATAAGCAGGGAGGACTGCGTTACGGCCCAAGTCGATGCATTCAGGCGAAGCCTTATAGCAAGGCACCATACCGGGACCCACCTGCTGCAGGCGGCGCTGCGCCAGGTCCTGGGTATGCACGTTGAGCAGAGGGGTTCACTGGTTACTGCTGAATACCTGCGTTTTGATTTCACGCACGTCCCCGTGATAGACAAAACCGAACTGGATAAGATCGAG
>MNUP01000141.1 GCA_001871075.1 Candidatus Desantisbacteria bacterium CG1_02_49_89 | reverse complement strand
TATAATCTCGCTTATCGCATATCGCTAATCGCTTATCGTTTAAAGATCTTGATGCTAGTGTGGTGTCTCTAACAGATCTTTACATTTGGGCTTTGCGAGGAGTGTTAACGACGAAGCAATCTCGACCTAAAAATCGAGATTGCCACGCTCCCTTTGGTCGCTCGCAATGACAACTCAAAGCAGAATCAAATGTCAAGGGATTTATGTGACACCACACTAGATGCTGGATGCTAGATGTCTGACCTGTTTATTGTATATGATATATATAATATATAAATATGCATAATTGTCAAGTATTTATATATTTTTCCATAATTTTAACTTCCGGTAAGCGCGCTTACTATGCAATCGCTTGCCGTGTGTTCAGCCAAAATCCCAAAGAAGGCTTCACGGTTTAAAGTTGAACGTTGAAAGTTAAAAGTTAAATATACTGGATACTAAAAACCTAATGTAGAATAATCTGTGCTGATCTCTGCCGTAGGGTCATTAACTTGGTTCTGACCCGAAGGTCCCTGCGTTGAGTCCGATGTTACATCGGACTGCAGGAAGAAATCCGTGGTTAAAGTTACTTTGCCAGCTCGCCGAACCTGTGCACTATCGCAAGCGCCGGGTCAAGCGGCACGTCCACGCCTTTCGTACCCTTCGGGATCTTTATCTCGGAGACCCTGCGCACGTCCTTCTCGTCAAACTGCGGCAGGTATTGTTTCTCCGCCTTGTACATTTCAACAGCCATATCCCTTGCTTCCTTCATTGTCAGGACCGCTGAGGTAAGCGGGTCGGTCTGCACGGCGGCTATTGCAAGCTCAAAATCCCCTGTAAGCGCCGCCTTCACCGCAAGGCCCTGCGGAATAATATTGAGCATGTTCGCCGCAGCGCACTGGGGCGGCAGGTCTCCCACGCGGGTTGCGTAAAAACCGGACCTGTCAGCGAAAACAGGCACTTCCACGCATGAGCCGTTGGGAAGGTTCGTTATCAGGTTCTCGTTCCTTACATTGCCCATGAATTTGAACACCTTGTTCGTCTCCATCGCCTCGATTATATAGGAGCAGTATTCGCTGCTTCTCTTTTTCAGTTTCGGCGACTCTTCTTCAAGGTAATCGATCTCTTTGAATTTTTCCGCTATCCTCTTGCACCATTTGTAATACGCCCCTGTTTCCCCGCCGAAGCTGGGCTGGTCGCAGTACAGGTCCAGCGCCTTCTTGTTCTTGCGGAACCACGGAAGGTACTCTGAAAGGTGGCCCGTGCTCTCGGTCATAAAATAACCAAGGTGCCTCATTACCTCGCAGCGCACCTTTTCATTTATGTAGTACTCCGGCTTTTCGATATTTTTTTTCAGGATAGGATAAAGATCTTTGCCGTCCTTCTCGAGTTTCAGGAACCAGTCCATATGGTTTATGCCCGCGCAGAGGTAATCTATGTCTTTTTTGTCATTAACCCCGCAGTACCGGGCGATAAGGTCCAGGGTTGTCTGCACGCCGTGGCACAGGCCCACGAACCTTACTTTTGTCGCTTCCCCCAGCCCCCAGCATACCATAGCCATCGGGTTTGTATAGTTAAGGAGGAACGCGTTAGGGCAGAGTTCTTCCATGTCCCGGGCTATGCTGTTCACAACCGGAACAGTCCTGAGCGTCCTGAATATGCCGCCGGGCCCCATCGTGTCCCCTATGCACTGGTCCACCCCGTATTTCATGGGTATCTCGTAATCCATGCCGAACGCGTCAACCCCGCCCACCTGGATCATGTTGATCACATAATCAGCTCCCTTGAGCGCCTCGCGCCTGTCAAGGGCCGCCTCGATCTTTGCGGGCAGCTTGTTTTCCTTTACAACGCGGTTCGCGAACTTTTCCATCTGGTCAAGCTTTGGCTTTGTGCGGTTCATAAGCGCGAAAGTGCTGCCTTCCAGGCCTTCTGTCGCCATTATGTCCATCATAAGGGTCTTGCAGAAAACTATGCTTCCCGCCCCGATCATAGCAATACGAGCCATTTCTTCTCCTCTGATTACAGTGATTTCAACTAAGATTTCAGTGATTATTTAAAAACAGCCAAAATCAGTATTTGTTAATACCAGAATATTTCAATAATCACTGTAATCATCTTGTAAAATCACCGTAATCATCTTTAACCAAGGTTTTCAAAAAGGAAAAGCCCTTCTTTGCCCGGCGCGATGATGTCAGGCCTGCCGTCCCCGTTTATGTCGGCAACAGCGAAATAAATGCCTGTGCCGCTTGCGCCCGGCACCTTGCCGTAGTCTATCACGTTCTTTTCAAACCTGCCTTTGCTGATCTTGAAGTAATATAACCCAACTATGTCGGTATCCTCGCCGGGATCGTTGCCGCAGTGAGCGCGGTACCTTGTGCCGGTTATAAGCTCAGGCTTTCCGTCATTATCTATGTCGGCCATCTGCATGTCGTGAAACTGTGAAAGGGTCGTGTCTATCTCGTGCATGATCCAGCAGCGCTTTTTCCCGTTCTGGTACATCCTCTGCTCGTACCAGTAAAGCCCTATGCCGTGCGCCTGGCCCACTATCAGGTCAGCAAGGCCGTCCCCGTTCACGTCATATACCAATACCGGGACGCTTGCTGAACCCAGGTTGAATTCCTCGTGGAACGTCCATTTCCCCCTAAGGCCTTCCGGTGGGTTTTCAAGCCATCCCCCGGAAAGAACTATATCCGGCCT
Source organism: Candidatus Desantisbacteria bacterium CG1_02_49_89 (assembly GCA_001871075.1). GTDB lineage: Bacteria > Desantisbacteria > UBA1551 > UBA1551 > UBA1551 > UBA1551. Next base: position 15,680 of record MNUP01000141.1, on the reverse strand, counting down.
GCCGTCCCCGTTTATGTCCCCAAACCCCAGCCCGTGGCCGCTTGGCCTGTCCATGAGCGTGAACTTCTCGAACCTGCCCGAGCCCTTCCCGTTCTTTTCAACAATAAGCTTGTATACGATCTGCGGAGCGCCCGGAGTATTCGGGATAATTTCCTGCGTTCCGTCTTTATCTATGTCAAAGGGCCTTGTTGTTTCAATGTTCCCGCACTTGTCTATCTCGCGGACAGCCCACTCCACGGGCTTGCCCTTCGGGTTTTCCCTCCAGTACATGGCCTGGCCGAACCACCCGCCTGTCACGATGTCAAGGAACCCGTCGCCGTTGACGTCCATGGGGATATCCGAGAAATCGTCGAAGTATTCGCCCGAGGGCATTACGTCGCATATCTTATGCTTCTTCCAGCCTGGCGCCTCGTACCAGTTCCCGCCGCACACAATGTCCGGCTTCCCGTCGTTATTGACGTCAAAAACCGATGCCGCCTCGAACGCAACCTTGTCAAGCAAAGTCTTTTTGAATTTAACCATTGGTTTATCCTTTTTACCCTGAACTTGACCCCGATCTTGCATCGGGGGAATAGTTCAGGGCTTTTCATAAATAAGAAGGCGCCGCACTGCCTTATCGGCAGATCAGCGCCCTTGTTTCCCCTCACCTTCAATCCTCTCCCGCAAGGGGAGAGGAAATAATAAGCTGAACGCATAAATTCCCCAGAGTTGGTTGTATAAATACGATCGCGATAGTAACGCAGGCTGAAGCCTGCGGCTACCCTAAAAAAATTTTCTCCGCGGCGGCCACAGCCGCTCCCGGCTCAAGCTTATACCCGAGCTGGGTAAGCGCCATTTCAAGGGCTGAAAGCGCGATTATTATGTCGAACCTTTCCATGTAACCCAGGTGCGCGATGCGGATTATCTTGTCTTTCAGGTCCTCGCCCTGGCCCGCGGCGATGTTCACGCCGAATTCATCCCTCATCTTTTTATAAATTGCGCTTCCCGCTATCCCCTGCGGCACGTGCACTGCTGTCACCGCGTTGCAGGGAGCGGAACTGAAGAGCTTCAGGCCGATCGCCGCAACTCCGGCCCTTGTCGCATCCGCAAGCTGCTGGTGCCTTTTCCAGATATTTTCCACGCCTTCCGCCCTGATGATCTTCAGGCTTTCGGCAAGCGCTACGATCAGGCTTATTGCCGGGGTATACGGAGTTTCTTTGGTCGCGATCGATTTTTTCGCGGCCTGCCAGCTGAAATAAAATTTCGGCAATTTCGCCTGCTCAACAAGTTTCCATGCTTTTTCGCTCACGCTGGCAAACCCGAGGCCGGGCGGTATCATCAGCCCTTTCTGCGAACCGGTCACGACCACGTCAACTTTCCAGTCGTCCGAGCGCAGTTCCTGCGCCCCGAGCCCGCTTATGGCATCCACTACCAGTGCCGCCCCGGTCTTTGAAACGATCTCACCAAGCGACTTTATATCGTTTACCACGCCTGTTGAAGTCTCTGTGAGGGTTGTATAAACGGCCTTCGCCTGCGGGTTTTCCGCAAGCGCCTTTTTTATTTTTCCTATATCCGCGGGCGCTCCCGCCTCTTCCTTTACGACAACAGCATCAAGCCCGTAGGCTTTCGCGATCTTCCACCAGCGTTCGCCGAATTTGCCTGTTTCGCTTACTATAAGCTTGTCTCCCGGGGAAAGCAGGTTGGTAATAGCTGATTCCATCACCCCTGTGCCGGATGACGCGAAAATAAGAACGTTGTTTTTCATCTGGAAAACGTATTTAAGGCCTTCCGACACCTCCTCGAATATTTTTCCGAAAGCTGAGGTGCGGTGGTGGATAATTGGCAGCCCTTCTTTTGAAGCGGCTTCAGGCGGGACCGGCGTCGGCCCCGGCGTTAACAGGTACTTTTTCATTTGTTCCTCCACTCACAAATGATTACACCGATTAAAAATAAAAAGAAATTTATTTATAGAACTATGTATACAAAATCTGTGTAATCGCTTTTAAAATCTGTGTAATCAGATTATCAGAAATAGACGCGGGCGCCGAAATTGATCGGGAAATACATGTATTCAAAGAAATTGTAGAGTTCCTGAGAATCACCCCAGGCATCTTCCCAGCTCGTTAATTCCATGATCTGGACTCCTACACCGCCTTCAAAAAACATCCCCACTGGGCCTGCGAAGAACTCCACCCCGAACTTGGCATGTATCCCTTCGGCAATGTCAAAATAGTCGTAAAGCCAGCCGGTCACCTCACCCCATCCCAGCCACATATCAATACTTACGTCAATATAAGGCTGGACCGGGGATTTCATGTCGGGTACCAGATGAAAACTCGCGGGGATAATATTCAAAGTAAGGCTGTGCATATCGGTTCCCCAGCCCCCGCCCGTAACAGTCTTAAATGCAAAATCAAACCTTACATCGTTACTGCCCGTGCCGCTGTTGAAGAATTTCAGGCTTATCGCGGGAACCCAGTTGGAACCAGTCAGGCTGACCATAGGGACCCCGTAACCTATCAAATTATGCATGCTGAAATAACCGGGGTATTCTCCCATCACTTCCCACATGGACCAGTATGTCCCTATCCCGGATTTCTCAAGTATTGACGTAGGCACATACGGCGTATAGACAGGCGCGGCGGCGGCTGGCTGCTGTGCATATGAGTAGGCGGGGGCTGGGGCGGCTGCGGCCTGTGGCGAGGCGATCGGAGTTGTCTGAAGGCCCGCCATCTTGCTCGCAAGATTGCGGGTCGCCAGCAGTAACTGGTCCTCGGAATATGCCTCTTCAGCGTCCGCCTTATCTATCTTTCCCGACTGGACGTTGATCAGCTTCAGGTTTATAATGTAGGTGCTTCCCACTTTCCCGATCGAGCCTGTGAACATATTCCGCACTCCGAGAAGCTGGCCCATCTGCACGATGCATTCCTGGGACGTGCAGCCGGAAAGCTGGAACTGCTGTTCCTTAAGTATAGACTCCATGTTCTCCCTGGTCACGATGTTGAATTTGTTTGTCTTGACAAGCTGGGTGCGCAGGTAGTCCGTAACAGTGGATACCACTCCCGCAGACACCCCTTCCTTGGCGTCCAGGTCCAGCACAGCGGCAGTTATTATCTCGTCCGCGCAAAAGGCGCCGGAAACAGCAAGAACGACCGCGATCCCCGACAGAATAACTATTCTGACTATTTTCATGTCCACATCCTTTTATGATTTTATTTATCAGTCGTACGTCATACGTCTCCCTAGCGGGTCGTACGTAAAAAAATTTTCTAATTCAACGATCGACGTACGACTTACGACGGTTATTTCAATTCGACCGCCACGTACAGCATCGAAGTCCCGCGCTTGATGAGCAGGAGTACCGTGTCTTTTGCGTCCTTCATCCCGCTTTCAAAATCCGAAACATCTTTTATTTCTTTATTATTGACTTCCTTTATGATGTCGCCTTCAGCGATGCCCGCGTCCTGGGCGGAACTGCCAGGCTCGACCTTTGACACTACCACGCTTTTCCCCAAGGGATCCAATTGGACTTTTGAGTTCTTCACGGTTATGCCGATACGCTCTTCCTTTGCCTCTTCCCTGGCAGCAGCCTCGCCTTCCTCTTCCGGCGCTTTTCCCAGCGCTGCTTCTACCGCGATCTCTTTCTTGCTGCGGATTATTTTAAGAGTTATTTTCTTCCCGGGCTGCGTCCTTCCTATGGCGGATCTCAGGTCGTTTGAATTCTGGATCGGTTTGTCTCCGGCCTGCACAATGACATCCCCGCGCTTCACGCCCGCTTTTTCCGCGGCTTCTCCCTGGATCACCTCGCTTACAAGCGCTCCTTCAATGCCCGGAAGCCCGAAGGATCTTACAAGTTCGTCCGTAATATCCTGGGTTTTGACCCCCAGGTAGCCCCTGGTCACTTTTCCTTTTTCTATAAGGTCTTCCAGTATTTCCTTTGCCTTGTTTATCGGTATCGCGAACCCGACACCCACAAAGCCGCCGCTCGGGGAAACGATCGCGGTGTTTATCCCGATGACCTTGCCCTTAAGGTTGAGGAGCGGTCCGCCGCTGTTTCCCGGATTTATGGAAGCGTCGGTCTGTATCAGGTCCTCATACGTGTTGTTCTGGATCGTAACATTCTGGCGTTTCGCGCTTATGACCCCGACCGTAAGCGTGTGCTCCAGGCCGAAAGGGCTTCCCAGCGCGACCGCCCAGTCACCGATCCTTATTTTGTCCGAATCTCCCAGCGGCACCGTGGGGAAATCTTCGTTCTTTTTTGGCTCTATCTTGATAACAGCGAGGTCTGTGCGGGAATCCTTTCCGACTATCTTGCCGGGATACGACTTCTTGTTCCTTCCGTCCCCCAGCGCGACCTGTATGTCGCTTGCCCTTTCAACAACGTGGTAGTTGGTGAGCACATAACCTCTTTTGTCAATTATGACCCCGGAGCCGATGCTCTGCTGCTTCCTTGTTCCGTATTCCGGACCGAAGAAATGCCTGAAAAATTCGTCAAAAGGGTCTTCTTCCCCGAAAGGGCTCCTGTAGGAATACAGCTGCGTTCTTTCGATCCTGGTTGAGGAAATGTTCACTACGGCAGGTTTTGCGGATTCAGCTATGCGCGCGAACGAGTCCTGCAGGTCGCTGAGCACGTTGGCGTCGGCTGCGGAGCAGATTCGTGTAACGTGTAACGTGTAACGTGTAATGGAAAAACAAAAAATCAAGAAAAGAATTGGCAGAAATTTCCTATGCCTAAGCATTCGTTTTCCTTTCAGACGATTAGCGATAAGCGATGTGCCATATGCTATGTGCGGATTTTGTATATGGTATACTACATTATATAAATATTTTTAGATTTGTCAAGGAAAAAACCCCACATTCAAACTCAGAGACGAAGACCCCAGCAGGGGTCAAGTAAATAAGCCACGGATTTCCACGGATTTTAAACTATATAAACTTATAGACTTTGTAAACTCTATAAACTAATTTTAAAAATTAATGGCGGTAGAAACGGAGATATACTGCGAAGCCGAACCCTGAGAGAAGGAAACGCTGTAGGAACCGCCCAGGCTGAGGTTTTCAAGGACATAGTAATCCGCGCCTGCCGTAAGCGAGCTCATCACGTCGTTTGTCACGTATCTTAAGAAACTGTAATTCACGTAGGAATTCAAGGCCTCAAAGAAAAGCTGCGAGTACCCTGCATCAACTGATTCAGCCGGGAAACCGGATACGACCGACACAACGCCCGCAAGCGCAGGGCTCCAGTACGCATACTGGGAGATCTGCGCAAGCAGGTTCTCGGGTATATCCGGATAGCGGTAATAAGAATAGGAAACAGCAAAGTTTATGGTCTGCAGGATCCCCAGGCCCATACCGAGCCTCAGCGACTGGGAGGAAGTGCTTTTGGGTATGGTTGTTAACGTATGGTTTGTGTATGCATAACCGATTTCCAGCTGGATGTCCGCGAAAGTGGTCAGTATCATGAACGGGCGGACTGAAAACGCGGCATCAAGACCGTCAAACAGATAGGTGCCGGAGCGGTTTCCCGTATAAAGCGCGTTCAGGGACATCATCTGGTAGAAAAAATCCTTGCCGCCGCCTGCGGTGAACGCGAGCGACCTGACTCCGGACGACGAGGAAACCAAAAAACTGCCCTGCAGGTTGAAGTCCAAAGGAAGCCCGGCAATAACATCGGTGTAGTTGCCAACGTATCCGCCGAAGCCGTATGTCAGGTTGTCCGAAACCTGCACCTCCGCACTCGCCGCCGTGGACACAAGCAAAACCAAAAAAATCAAAATAATAATCTTCTTCATAAAATTAGACACAGATTGCCACTGATTTGCACGGATTTTTTAACTTTCAACGTTCAACTTTCAACTTTTAACTGCGCTACAACTTAAGGTCGGCGCCTATGACTTCAAGAGAGCCGAACACCACGTCCGCCTTAATAATAAGCGCGTTCTCGCCTTCTTTGAAGCTCGGGGTCTTATAAGTATATTCCCCGAACGTGGTAACGTTGCCGTCCGGCATCCTTGCGGACGAAAAAGCGGAATTCAAGATGACTTTTGCCGGTATACCGGGATTCATTTTTATGACAGTCGAGCCGAACACGGTGTTTATCTCTGTCTGGACCGTGCCTTCCTTCACCGTGACGCCTGTCAAATCAATGTTCCCCTTGCCGAATATGACGCTGTATTCCTTCTGCACGTTTTCGCCGGCCCTTACCTCGGTTTCGCTGCGCCATCCGCGGTCTCCGCGCCACCCCATTCCTACGTGCCTCCAGCCGCCGGAAAGAACGCTGATCCCCATCCATATGAAAAGTATGGCAAAGAAGATCCTGAATACAGGCACCTGGAAATGGAAAACCGCGCTCAGTATGAATAAAACGCCCAGGATCACCAGAACAACACCCCAGAAAGCTCCTCCGCATCCCCAGCAGCACATTTTCATTTTCCTCCCCCGGTTATAATCTATTGTTCTATTGCTCCATTGCTCCCGCCCAATTTTACAAATTGGGCGAGGTCTCGCTCGCTGAAAGATGGGCGGACATTAGTTCATTTGTATTATATCACAGATTGAATGGAATGTCAAGGAGCGCGCCGGAAAACAAAAAGGGCGGCCCGTTTACCTGAGCCGCCCCTTTTTTCATTATCTTTTTCCTTTGACCTTTTGCTTTATTACTTTCTTCGCCGCGACAGGATGGTTCTTTATCCAGCCTGCCTTGGCCGGATGGTTCTTTACCCATTTTGCCATCCCTGGATGCTTTGCGGCAAAAAAGACCGCCCTTTTATGCGCCGCCGCGTAAATGAGCGCGTGTTTCGCCCACACGGGATGTTCCCAGCACCACTTTGTCAACTCCGGATGGTTGTCAGCATACTCCATCAGGACAAAAGCAGCCATAGGGTGCTTTTCCGCGTTATCCAGCACCCATTTCATCTTTACTTCGTCGCCCCACATCGCTCCGCGCCATCCGGGATGGTCCTTGTAGATTATGACCAGCTCTTCCGCAAGCGCTGGATTATCCTTCGCCCACTCCTCAAAATAGTCGATCTTTTTCTCCGCGTCAGCCGCGATCGCCATGCTGCCCGCAAACATCAACGCTCCTAAAATCAGTACCGTTACTTTTTTCATTCTCCCACCTCCTCTTTCTCGTTCCTCGTGCATCGCCCTTGCGGGTCGTGCATCGCCGAAATAGTATCCAGTAACCAGTGTCCAGTATCCAGTTTAAAACTGGTCCCGAGGATTAAAGGTTCCGAGGTCCAAGGAATTTTTCGTGTCTTCGTGGTACTTTCGTGATTTCGTGGAAATCTTTCAACTTTCAACCTTCAACCTTTAACTTTCAACTTCTTTTTGGGGGTTTGCCAGCATGCTTCTTCATCCATTCCATGCGCATCTTGGGCGGAACCTTCTGCCACATCTTGTGCAATTTTAATATCCGGAGCTTCTTTTCCGGAGGAAGGTTCTTGAAATCCTCGATCCTGTCCTTTATATCCTCCCTCTTTTCAGGGGGAAGTTTTTTCCATTTCCCGTAGTTCTCCACCATCCTCTTTTTTACCTCGGGCTGAAGGCCTTTCCACCTGCGGCAGTTGTCAACGATCTTTTTCTTGACCCAGGGCGGAAGCTGGCTGAACTGCCTCACTTTCAGGATTATTGCCTTTTTCAGTTCGGGCTTAAGGCTGTTCCACGCCTTGTGCGCGCGGATGATCACGGCTTTCACCTGTGGAGGCGTGTCCTTCCAGTTTTCAAGGATCTCCTTCATCCTGTCCCTGCGCGCAAAGGCGGGCTGCGGGGCGGTGCTCTTCCATATCTCGTAATTCATCCTTGCCTTGGCCCGTTTCTCGGGCGGCAGTCTTTTCCAGTCAGCAACGGCCTTCGCGGTCTCCCTGTCAAGCTTTTCTTTGTCTTTGATGAAATCTTTGTTTGCCTTTTCCATTTCAAGCGCGGTTTTAACCACCGCTTTCTTCAGGCCTTCCGCCTGTTTCAGCAGGGCCTTTCGGCTTTCGCCTTCAGCCTGCGCGTATTTTACCCTGAGGAAATCGGCAGCTATTTTTGCCTTTTCAAGCTCCTTCGCGGAGTTGAATATTTTTTTCTTTTTCGCGAAAAGCTCCCACCTTGCCCTGCGGTACGCTTCAATCTTCTGTACGGCCATCGGGGGCTTTCCCTTTTCAACCCGCGTGCTCTGCCCCGCCTTCACTTCGGACAGCGCGCCGCGCTCGCCTTTTTCCCCCAGCCCTTCCACTGCTACGCTGCCTTCAAGGACTTCCACGTCAGCTGCCTCATCGCCCTCCGCGGTCACCGTGAAATCCGTCCCGCGCACTCCGGCTATGCAAGCCGCGGTCTGAACCTCAAAACTCGCCTGCCTGCCCAGCGCTTTCTGTATAGTCGCCTTTATCTCCCCCAGTATAAGCTTGAACAGGGATACCCTGTCTTTCCCCGGCCCCACTTCTTCAAGCGCAAGTATGCCGATCGTGCTTTCTTCTCCGATCTTCACGAAGCTGCCGTCATCCAGCTCAAGCTCCGCTATCGAACCGCTGCCGGTCCGCAGCACATCGCCTTTGCCCAGCTGCATGTCCAGCTCAGCCTTCGCAAACCTGGCGCCGGGTTTCTGCACCTCAACGATCCCCTCGATATAAATAAGCTTTGTCAGCCTTTCACTGCCAAGCGCGGGCTGCAGGGCGGCCAAGAATAAAAAGCAGGCGATGCCGGCCGATAGGATCCTCGCTGTGTTTCTCACCTGCCACCTCCCTGCTCTCTCTCCATTTCTTCAACAGCCTTTTTGTCCCCTCCCAGCTCCTGCGCTTTCGAGAACGCGCCAGCTTCCCCGAGGAGGTCAAAAGGAACTTCTTCCTCGCCTATGCCTATGTCCTCGCTGAATTCCTCAAAAACTTCCATGAACCCGGGGTCTGAGATGAGCATTTCCAGCAGCTCCGCGTCTCCCAGCAGGTCAAGGCTCTCCAGGAACTCTGCATCCTGTTCGCTTTCAATGTCCGGGCTGAAATCCTCCGCGGCCTGCTCCTGCGCCCCGGTCATTAAAAAACCTGATGTCGTCATTATAAGGAATATCAGCAATGGTGTGAAAATTATTCTTTTCATGTCTTCCCCCGTTTTTATCTGTGGAAAATCAGTGCCTATCTGTGTCTGATTATTTGCGCTTCTGCTGCATTTTCTTTTCCGCCGCTTCCTTCCTCATTCCCCTTACTTCAGCCACCATGCGCTTCACGTCTTCCTCAAAATCCTTTAGGAAAATAACGAGCTTTGCCTGCTGCACCGGTGAAAGCAGAGATTTTATCTCCTCGCGGAACTTTTCCTCTTTTGACCTGAGCTCTGATTCGGCCTTCTCTATCCCGGCGAGTTTTTCGCTTATTTTTTCCCGGTCCGGACCCGCGGGGGAATTTACCATCTTCTTGAGTTCTTCCGCTGCCTGCGCCCTTACCTTACCCGCGGCTTCCCTTGCCTTCTCTATTTCGTTCATCCTGGGAAATATCTTCAGCGACTGTTCCTCGGTGAGCTCCAGCGCCTTGGTCATCTTCCATACCCGCAAAGTCTCAAGCATCTCCCTGAGCTCTTCCTTTTTGTATCCCTGCTCTTCGGCTGGCGGAGCCGGATTTCCTTTTTGCTCCGGCTTTTTGTCTTTTTCGGGCCAGGGAGGCCCGACCTGAGCCGCGGCATTCAGGGCAGCGGCAAAAAGAAAAATAATCAGGAATAAATATATTGGTTTTGATGTAAAACGCCTATTCATTGAACCGTACCTCCTGTTTTAAAGCTGCTGCATCGAATTGCTTATTTTTTCCTTAAGAGCGGTTCTCTCCTCTTCTGTCAGTTCCTCCAAAAACATCACGAAATCCCCTGATGTCTTTTGCTCAACTGCCTCTTCCAGCATAACGGCATCGCAGTAAGCGTCTTCTATCGCCTGCGTGGCTTTGAGGGCCGGCTCAAGGCATTCCAGCGCCGCCGCGTTTATTTTTGTCCCTGTGGCTGGCTGATCAGGGGCCTGCGGCGCGGTGGGGGCCACCGGCGCAAAACGCGTGCTGCGTGGCGCCAGCAGAAAAATAAGCAGGAGGCCCGCGGCGAAAACAGGCAGAGCAATTCTCAGGACACGCGCCGTGTTAATGCCTGAATAAATTCCGGCAGTCATCTTGCCGCTGATCCTGCGATGCAACCCCGTTATAAACCCGGCCCAGTAATCATCCGGGGGCGCCGGCACAGGCTGCGCCTTCGCGGCTTCAAGGATCTGCCTTGCGAATGCCAGGTCTGCCGCGCAGTTGCCGCATTCCCGAAGGTGCGCTTCAACGCAAGACCCGGACTTTTCATCCAGATCCCCCTCAAGGTACCTTTCCAGTAGTTCGTTAGCCTCTTTGCACTTCATCTTTTTCCTGTTTGATTACAGTGATTTCTTAAAGAGATTACGGTGATTATTTTCAGTATCAAGAGTCCCGCCTCAACGGCGGGTTGCCATGCCCCTACGGCAGGTCGCCGGAGTGGTGACCGCAGGGGCAACAAGTGTCAAGTATCAAGTTTACCGACATAGGTTCTGTAAGAGAAACCAAAAATTTATAAGGTAGTCTCCCGCCCCGATGTCTATCGGGGCGAGGTCTCGCCCGCTGAAAGACGGGCGGACTGTATCTCCGTGCCTCCGTCCTTCCGTGCCGTAGGGTCATCGACTCAGCTCTGACCCGAAGGTCCCTGCGTATTGCTCCGGTATTTATCGGAGCAGCAAGGGGCTTCCGTGGCTATCTTTCTGATTTTAAATATCCGCGCATTTTGCGGACTGCCTGGAAACAGCTTGCCTTCGCCGCCCCGACCGAGCAACCCATTGATTCGGCTACTTCCTCAAACGTCAGCTCCTCTATGTATCTCAGGTTAAAGGCAACCTGCTGGCGCGGCGGCAGTTTTGCTGCCGCGGCGCCTATTTTTTTCCCAAGTTCCTTGTCCTGCACCATTGAGAGGGCGTCCAGGCCCTGGTAGGTGAACTCGGTTTCTCCGGCAAGGATCTGGTTCTGCCTTATTTTTTTCCTGTATGAATTTATATAAAGATTTATTGTTATTCTGTACAGCCACGTGAAAAAGGCGGAACCTCCCTTAAAAGCGCCAAGGGAATTATAGGTCCTTATGAAGGTTTCCTGGGCAAGGTCGTCTGCATCCTGGTGGTTGCGGGCAAGGCGGAAGGCAAAATAGTAAACCTTTTTCTGGTATTTGCGCACCAACGCATCAAAGGCAGGCCCTTCTCCATCCCTGAACCTTCTGATGAATTCGAGATCTTCCTCTCTATAATTTAGACATATTATTGCCTTAAAAGGTTTAAAGAAAATAAGTCAAAAATCAAAATGCCCCAAAGGGATTCATTCGGAACAAATTGAAAAATAAGTTTGGATAGTTATGCCGGTTTCGCCGGTTTAATTCGTGGAAATCCGTGCAAATTCGTGGCTGCAAAGGTAGTCTTTTGTCATTTGAAAAAGCCAAATATTTCTCTGTGTCTCTGTGCCTCCGTGGTAATTCTTAAGGCGGGTTTACCTGCGGCTGTAGAACGGGGTGATCCTTGTGTTGAAATGATTGTCCTGTGCCTGGACGGAATAATCGCACTCGATGTCCGGAATGAATGCCGTATATTCTGCTCCCTGCCTCTGCATTTTCTTCACGTATCCCTTACCCAGAACTTCATAATAAAGGTAAGCTGCGGTGCCGCCGGTTATAAGGGCGGTGATCCTGACGCGCCCTCCGGGTCCCGGGGGGCTTGACCCGACAGAACTGACATCCGGGGGATCGAAATCTATTATGTCCAGCCTTTCCCTTTCAGTATATTCGTGCCAGTTGGTGCTGTGCTCAAATACGCGCGAGAAATCCGGGCCCATTATGCTGCCTGTTATCCTGATCCCGGCCGGGTCATTGGTCCCGAGATCGTATTTCCCGCCGCTGTCAGGCGGGGCAAGCGGCGCTTTTGCCAGAACGGGTACTTTCAGGCAGTCAAAACCCATGAACCTGGAAGCCACCGCGTCAACAGCAACCGGGTCTGTCCCGGCGAATACAGCCTGGCCCCTGTATATTGTCCCCCCGCCCATGCCCAGCCCGTACTGGTTTACTTCGCTTGCCTCTACCGCGTCCACAAAAGCAAGGTATTTGCGCTGTTTTTTAACCTTAAGGACCCCGGAGCTGTCGGCATACAGTACTATCCTGTTTACGTCGGAAATAGCCCTCCAGAATATGTCGTTGCCGAAGTTTGTTTCGAACTGGACCTGCTCGAAATCAGGCCTTGTCTTCAAGTGAGCGATCCTCCAGGTTGAGACCTCCACTTCGCTGACAGTGCTCCCGAGAGTTACGCCCACGTTATTTTTTATAGTGAGTGAGTTTATCATATAATCGTGGCATTTCATTTTTGCCGCGTTGATTATTACGGTCGCGCCAAGCACGTAATCGCTTATCGCGTACCATCCCATCACCTTCCCTCCGGGATTCACGCCCTGCGGGTCCTTTTTCGCGTAGTAGGGGGAATTCACAAGGGAAAAACCCATGGCATCCGCAAGGTCAGCGTCCCGGTAACCGCTTTTGCAGAACATGCTCTGCCTGCCAAGGTTTACCCAATGCCATTGCCTCAGGTCATGCAGGTTAACGGTCCGTATCCGGACCCCGGGGTACTCGCTTTTCAGCGCTTCCACCATGTCGGTGTACCCGACCTCTCTCATGATGGCTTCTGTGCCCACATATCCCGGGCCGCCGTCCCCCACCCATATTACTTTCGCGCCCGCCCTCACGCACATATCAATAAGGGGGCGCACCACTGACGGATGGGTATACATGCCGGTTTTATCCCCGAGCAGGTTCGGTTTTATAAGCACCGTGTCCGCGCTTGTTACGAATCCTTCCAGCGGGCTGGAAGTGCTGCCCAGGCCCAGGTCCGCGACAGCCCTGCAAACAATGCCGTATGCCGGATTGGAATTCTCGTCGTAGGGCGGTTTCCTGCCGTAATATGCGGTAGGGTCGTGCCTGAAGCTGACAAGCGATACCCCTTTTTCCGGAACTGCGAACGGCAGTATGCGCGCGGAGCTCCTGTCCATCTTCAGGCCAACAGGCGCGCTGTTAACCCAGAATCTCCGGGAACCGGAAAAAACAAGAAGCCCGGCCGCAACAGCCGCGCAGACCGCCGCAACCCTTGCGAACCTTTTGAAACGACTGCTTCTGAAAAAATTCAGCGCGGCGCTCCACATGCCCGCAAGCGCTGAAATAAAAGCCGCCGGGAAAGCCCATGACATCTGGACAAGCGCGGCGCGCTGGCAGGGATACATTATGCGGGCGGGCCTCGGCCCGACACGCAGGATGAACCACGCCAGCGATCCGACGCCTATCCAGAAAGGGATCTTCCACTTATGTTTCATTGTTTTTTACAATCCGATCCGTTAAAATCTGTCCCGGCCTCCGCCACCGCCACCGCCGCCACTGCGCTCACGCATAGGACGCGCTTCAGCAACAGAAATAGCACGGCCTCCCAGATCTTTCCCGTTAAGATCGGCGATCGCTTTAGCCGCTTCTTCGTCAGTTGACATCTCAACAAACCCAAAACCTTTCGACCTTTCACTGTGCTTATCCTTGATGATGGTCGCGCTCACAACAGTTCCTGCCGCTGCAAACAGCTCCTTTAACTGCTCTTCGGTGGTATCATAACCAAAATTACCAACGTATAGTTTCTTCACTTTCCTCTCCTTTTTTCTGTTCTGAGGTCTGTTCTTTCCCTCCTTTTATGCGGCCTCTGCGCATTTTGGATTTAATGTAATACTCAGTGCATTTAGTGATCTCAATGGTAAAACCTGTGAAAATCTGCGTCTCAATATATTTGTTCCGAGGTTCCGTGGTTTCAAGGTTTCAAGGTTAAAACTCAGAGGGCTTAGTGATTTCAGTGGCAAAATATTTCTGTGTGTCCCTGTAGTTATTTTCTATCAAAGAAAGGGTTCTTGCCGGTAGCGGTAAGCGGGATGGTAAATAGGATCTTCACGTCCTTACCGAGTAGTTCCATTTCCATTGCCGCGATCCCGGCAGTATACATTACCCTGTTGTCTACGTGGTGCAGCGCAGCCACTGAGACCGCTGATCCGATCGCAACACCCAGGTCAGAAGCATTGAACACACAGATGCCGCCTTTTCCCTCAAGCTCCGCGCAGTCCTTGAACCCGCACAGCCCGCAGATCTTCAGGCCCATAGGTTTTGCCCTTGTTCCTATGAGCACCAGGACCGGTGCGAACCTGACGCCGGCCGCGTCCCTCGCAAAACTCTGGACATCCTTTTCCCTGGCAAGCTCAAGCATTTTCCGCGCGATGGCATTCTTTTCCTCGCCTTCAACGATGGCGGTGACAAGGTTGTCAATACCCCTGCCCTTCGGAGCGGTCCTTGCGGCGGCGCACATAAGGTTCGCAACCTGCCTTATCGCGTTCAGTTCCGCCTCATCGCTCGAGATCATTACTCCTCCAAATGATAATTATGAGTTATGATTTATGAGTTATGAATCAACTACAAGGAATATATTGCCCGCCCCTTCGGGGCGAGGTCTCGCCCCGATGGACATCGGGGCGGATAACTCAGGGCTTCAGCCCTGACTCATAACTTTGCCCTTCGGGCAACATTCTCGTGTGGTTTTACAGAATGTTTTCGAATTCCATCATTCATAATTCATAATTGTATTAAGAAACTGCGCTGCCCGGCTTTGCCGGCTTTTCAGGAACAAGAATGCACACGCCTGCTTCGTCCTGCGCCGCAAGCAGCATGCCCTTGCTTTCCATCCCCCGTATAACGCGCGGCTCAAGGTTTGTTATCACCACGATATCCCGGCCTACAAGCTCTTCTTTGTTATACCAGGGCTTTATGCCTGCCACAAGCTGCCTTGTCTCGGCGCCCAGGTCGATCTTGATCACGTAGAGCTTGTCGGCATTGGGATGGTCCTGCACCTCCAGTATCCTGGCGCACCTGAGGTCCATCTTTTTGAATTCTTCAAACGAAATATTGTCCATATTGTTACTCCTGAAAAACAGACAAATCGCCTATTATATTATACTCGGTTTTGCCTTTTTGTCAACTTATACGCGGGGTTGCGGAACTTAGAAAATTATAAAACGCTTGACAAAACCGGATTTCTGTGTTATACTATATGCGCATATCCAAATATAAGAACACCGGAGAAAAAAAATGAGGGAGCTTGTGAAAATATTCAAGGCGCTGTCAGACTCAACAAGGCTGAGAATGATAAAACTTCTGCAGCAAAGGGAGCTATGCGTCTGCGAGATAATGCAGGCAATGAATATATCCCAGACCCGCGCCTCCAGGAATCTGGGCATTTTAAAGAACGCCGGTTTGATCTCTGACAGGCGCGACGGCCTGTGGGTCCACTATTCCACAAGCAGACAGAAATTCAACGAGTATCACCAGGAAATAAACGCACTTATTAAAAAGTGGCTGCGTGACGAAGACATAATTATTGAAGACAGTAAAAGATTGAAGAAAGCGGTTAAACTAAGTAAAGCAAAGCCCCATAAGTAATATTTCCTCATTTATATAATAGACGGATTAAGGAGGATTTATGCTGGCAAAACTTTTATCTGCGGGATTCCAGGCAATACTTGAATATCTTTCTGCGCACGTGCTTACCTGCCTTATCCCTGCTTTTTTCATAGCGGGCGCGATATCGGTTTTTGTTTCACAGGCGTCGGTTATGCGTTATTTTGGGCCCAAGACGAACAAAATTA
>MNUP01000029.1 GCA_001871075.1 Candidatus Desantisbacteria bacterium CG1_02_49_89 | reverse complement strand
CGATCCCGCGATAGTCAATCCGGGCGAATACGGTTTTTGCCATGCCCTGCCAAAACCTTATACAATGGATGAGCTAAGCAATATTCTGGACAAAGTGAATAAACAGTGAAATGAAACAAGTCCTTTGAAGTTTTTTATGCTGTAAGTTATTTCAGAAGAAAAACCCGCCAGAGCCAGCGGGTTTTTTTATTGTTAGATCTTCCCTGTTTTACAGGTCCTGCGCGGGTATTGCCCGGGGATGGTCAAAGAAATTCCCAGTGACCAAATAATGTTCTTTTATTTTAAGGTTTACGGCATGCCTTGACAGTTTCACTATATCTGACGTGTCTCCGTGCATCTTGATCTCCAGGGCGATTTTTTCTTCCAGAATAAAGTCAATCTCAGGGCCCTTATGTTTCTGGTAATAATTTATTTTTCCGTATTTCCTCAGGTTATTGAATACCGCGTTTTCAAAGACAGCGCCTTCGCTTATTTTGCCTAAGTAATTCAGCAGGCCTATGTCGCAAAAGTAGACTTTCTTCGCCCCCCTTACTTCCCCGTTCAGGCTTCCCGAAAAGGGCGGGACCAGGAATATAAAATAGGTTTTTTCAAGAAAGTTCAGGTACGAGTAAACCGTTTCCCGGGAAATACCGATTTCGCTTGAAATTTTGGTAATATCGATTTTTGAACCCACCCTGTTTGCCAGCAGCAGGACAATATCCCTCAATTTATTGATTTCCCTGAAATCCGCCAGAGACTTTACGTCTTTTTCGAAATAAGAAGTAAAGATGTCCC
This sequence comes from Candidatus Desantisbacteria bacterium CG1_02_49_89, assembly GCA_001871075.1. Classification (GTDB taxonomy): domain Bacteria; phylum Desantisbacteria; class UBA1551; order UBA1551; family UBA1551; genus UBA1551. Next base: position 7,106 of record MNUP01000029.1, on the reverse strand, counting down.
CCAGCGTTTTCGTTTTACCCGGTTTTTCAGACACGACTCCGGGGAAACCCCCGAATTCAAGATATTCCTTGAAAAGCCCTCCTTTGAGCCCATATGATATTTTATTCTTCTTTGCCGCCGCTTCCGATAAACTGCCGCAAGGCTCCCTTGCCGATTCCTTAAAAATAAGAAATTCTTCAAAATCAAGAGGGAAGAGTTCGTAAACCGCTTTTCTTCCTGACAGAGATTCAGAGAAAAGGTTTTTCAGGTAGAAGCTGCTTGAACCAGTCAGAAAGAATTTGATCTTGTAACGGTCAAAGAGGTATTTGACGGCTTTTGAGATCTCCGGCATCAACTGTATTTCGTCAAGAAAGATGCAGCATTTGCCTGCCGGGTCAATATTGACTGCTTTTAAATTCCGCAGGATATTGTCAAAATTCTCCTCTTCAAAAACCTTCTGATTCAGAGGATTTTCCAGATCAAGGAAGACCTTGTTATCACTTTTAACCGAATTGAAGATCTTTCGCATGAGGGTTGTTTTGCCTGTCTGCCTCATCCCGGTCAGCACCACTATTTTCTGCGAGCCCATTTCCTCAAGCAGTCTGGTTTCAAGCCTTCTGGGGTATATTGTTTGCTGATCCATATTGTCTCCTTTTGTGTCGGATATTAACCGACAAATTTAGTATAAAAATGTCGGTTTATAACCGACATTATAATTATACCACACAAAACGCAGAAAGTCAAGCTCTTTTAATTATTTTATATAAGTACTACCTTTTCTTAAAAATAGTGCTAAATTAACTTTTTTATTGACTTTTAAGGAAAAAGTGCTATAATAGTAGGCTATGTAGTACTTTTTGGAGGAAAGTAGGATGTCAATAGCAAACGTCTCTTCAAAAGGTCAGATCGTAATACCTGCTAATTTAAGAAAGAAATATAACATAGGGCCGCACGACAGTCTGGAAATCCTTGAGGTTGACAACGCCATCGTGCTGGTCCCGCTTGCCAAAGACCCGATACAGTCAGCAAGGGGATTCTTGAAGTTCAGGCGTTCGTCCAAAGAAGTGATGTCAGAGCTGAAGCAGGAATTGAAGAAGTATAAAGAAGAGTACTGATACAAACGTAAAAAACCCGATAATGTCATTGCGAACGAACGAAGTGAGTGTGGCAATCTAGTTGTTAAAACAGAGATTGCTTCGTCGGTACACTCCTCGCAATGACAAATTATACGCGGAGGAAAATTAAGCAGGATGGATTCGCCGAAAGATAAATACGTCCTGGATACCTGCGCGATGCTTGCCTACCTGAACAACGAAAACGGTTCCGCGCTCATTGAGGAAATGCTCAAGAAGGCGCAGAAGCGCGACGCGGTTATATTCCTTACATCAATGGACCTGGCTGAAATATATCATATTGTATTAAAAGAGGAAGGAAGGGATAAGGCGTTGAAAACAATGGTGCTGGTGAGGAACCTTCCCATTGAATCCGTGGGCTTAGACGAGCAGCTCCTGATGGCGGCGGGAGAGATCAGGGTGCAGTTCCCCCTGAGCCTGGGGGATGCCCTTGTGGTGGCGGTCGCGAAAGCCAAGGGCGCGAAGATCGTCACGGGGGACAGGGACTTCAAGAGCGTGGAGAAGGAAGTTGAAGTGGTCTGGGTATAACCGTGTAACGTGTTACGTGTTACGTGTAAGGGAAAGACAGAATATTGCAAAAGTCAAAATGTCCCCCCTTGCCCTGAATGGGCAAGCAGGGGGGATTTCGCTACCAGCTCAACAAAATGCAAAAGTCAAAATTAAAATAATAGTTTAGTCGGTTTTGTCAGTTTTAAAACCTTAATCTTAATCTCAATCTTAATCTGTTTTCAACGACTCACGATGTCACGATGTTACGATGTCACGAGAGGAGAAGGAGACAGGGATGGCCAGGCGGATAACCTACAGGGATAGCGGGGTGGACATAGATGCGGGGGACAGGCTTGTTGATTACATAACAGGCGCGGCAAAGACCACCTTCGGCGCAAAGGGAGTGCTTGCCGGCATCGGGGGGTTCAACGCCGCGTTCGCCCTTCCTGCGGGTTACAAGGAACCGGTGCTTGTTTCCTGCACTGACGGGGTGGGCACAAAGCTGAAGATCGCATTTGAACTGAAGAAACACGATACCGTGGGCATTGACCTTGTCGCGATGTCAGTGAATGACCTGATATGCTGCGGCGCGAAGCCGCTTTTCTTCCTGGATTATTTCGCCACAGGGAAGTTGAGCCTGAAGGACGCGAAAGAAGCGATGAGGGGGATCGTAAAGGGCTGCAGGATCTCGCGGTGCGCGCTTATCGGGGGAGAAACCGCGGAAATGCCTGATTTCTACCAGAAGGGCGAATACGATATGGCGGGGTTCGCTGTGGGCGTGGTTGAAAGGGAAAAGATGATCGACGGAAGGAACATTAAGCCGGGCGATAAAGTAATAGGGCTTGCGTCCAGCGGCCTGCACTCAAACGGGTTCTCGCTTACGCGCAGGCTTTTCAAAAAGAGCGAATGGAAGAAATTCAAAGAAGAACTGCTTGAACCGACACGGATTTACACTGATATAATAATGAGGCTTATATCCAAATATAAGATAAAAGGCATCGCGCACATAACAGGCGGGGGCCTGTTTGAGAACCCGCCCAGGATCCTGCCCAAAGGCACAGGTATAAGAATAAAGAAGGGGACCTGGCCTGTGCCCGGGATCTTTAAAGAAGTGCAGAAAAGAAGCGGCCTTCCCGACAAAGAAATGTTCCGCACGTTCAACATGGGCATAGGGATGGTTTTGGTAGTGCCGAGATCCCAGGCGAAGGCAGTCCTGAGAGCCGCGGGAAGGTCAGTCAGGGCGTACCTGATCGGGGACGTGGTGAAGGGGAAGCAGGCGGTAGAGCTGGCATAATAACCGTGTAACGTGTAACGTGTAACGTGTCACGTGTAAGGGGAAAGGCAGAGTACCATATAACTAACCGTGTAACGTGTCACGTGTCACGTGTAAGGGGAAAGGCAGAGTACCATAATAATAACCGTGTAACGTGTAACGTGTAACGTGTCACGTGTAAGGGGAAAGGCAGAGTACCATATAACTAACCGTGTAACGTGTAACGTGTCACGTGTAAGGGGAAAGGCAGAGTACCATATAACTAACCGTGTAACGTGTAAACAAAAATAAAAGGAAAGAAATGAAGGTGACCAGGGTTGCAGTCTTGGTTTCGGGAGGTGGGTCGAATTTACAGGCGCTGATAGACAACCAGAGACCCAAAGTCAAATTGCAAATTGCAAAATGCTCGAACGAGTCCCTTTGGGGCAAATTGCAAAATTATAAAATATCTTTAGTAATAAGCAATAACCCGGAGGCGTACGCGCTGGAAAGGGCGGGAAAAGCCGGGATTGAGACACTGATCCTCACTGATAAAAAATACAAGAACAGGCTTGAATATGCGAAAGCATTGGTTAAAGAACTCAAAAAAAGGAATATAGACGCGGTGTGCCTGGCAGGATTTATGCTGATACTCCACCCGTACTTCGTAAGGAACTTCAAAAACCGCGTGCTGAACATCCATCCCGCGCTCCTGCCCAGGTTCGGCGGAGAAGGAATGTACGGCCATCACGTGCACGAGGCGGTGCTGAAGAGCGGGGTAAAAGAATCGGGGTGCACGGTCCATTTCGTTGACGAAGGCTGTGACACAGGCCCGATAATACTGCAGAAGAAAGTGCGGGTGCGCAAGGGCGACACACCGGATACGCTTGCGAAGCGCGTGCTTAAATACGAACACATCGCATATCCCCAGGCGCTGAAGCTTTTCGCGTCCGGGAAGCTGAAAATCAAAGGCAAAAAGGCAAAAATAGAAAAATAATTTCCACGAAAGCACGAAAGTATCACGAAGGCACGAAAGAAGATAGATTTTTACACTTAAATTCGTTGGTTTTCTCTTTATAAATCTGAGATAAAAGAATTTTTCGTGGGATTTCGTGTCTTCGTGGAAATCTTGGGAGTTTGAATGAAAGTATTAGTGATCGGAAGCGGGGGAAGGGAGCACGCGCTTGTCTGGAAGATAGCCCAGGGCAAAAGCGTTGAAAAGGTCTATTGCATCCCCGGCAACGCGGGCATATCGCGGATCGCGGATCGCCCCTTCGGCCTGCCGCTTGACGATTTCAAGGCGATCGCGGATTTTGTAAGAAAGGAAAAAATAGGCCTGACTGTTGTCGGGCCCGAAGCGCCGCTTGTAAAAGGGATGGCGGATTTTTTCAGGAAAGAAGGCCTTGCGATATTCGGGCCGGGCAAGGAACCCAGCAGGCTTGAAGGAAGCAAGGTGTTTGCCAAGATAATGATGGAGGAATACGGGGTTCCTACAGCCCCCTTCGAAATTTTTAAGGAATCAAAGCCGGCTTCGGACTACATAAAGAAGAAGGGAGCGCCTATAGTGGTTAAGGCGGACGGGCTTGCAGCCGGAAAAGGCGCTATCGTGTGCAAAACCGAGGACGAAGCCATAGATTCCGTGCGCAGGATCCTGGATGAAAAGATATTCGGGGACGCGGGGGCCAGGGTCGTAATAGAGGAGTGCCTTCCCGGAGAAGAAATTTCGATGCTCGCGCTTGTGGACAGGGACACGTGCGTACCGCTCATCTCAAGCCAGGACCACAAACGTATTTTTGACGATGACAAGGGGCCAAACACAGGAGGCATGGGAGCTTATTCCCCGGTTCCGCTCCTGACAGAAGAGCTGGACCTGGACAGGAAAATACGCGAGGAAGTTTTCGGAAGGATGATGCGGGGGTTCAAAAAAGAAGGAATAAGTTTTAACGGGATACTTTACGCGGGGATAATGGTGTCAGGGGGCGTTCCTTACGTGCTTGAGTTCAACGTCAGGTTCGGGGACCCTGAGACGCAGGCGATACTGCCATTATTAGACACAGATCTGGCACAGGTCCTTCTCGCCTGCGCGAATAACCAGCTGAATAAAATAAAGCTTAAATGGAAAAAAGGAACCTGTGTCTGCGTTGTTGCAGCGTCAGGCGGGTACCCGAACGCGTACGAGAAGGAAAAAGAGATAAAAGGGCTTGACGCAGCCGCGAAAAGGAAGGATGTTGTTATTTTCCACGCAGGCACTGCTCTTAAGGACGGAAAAGTAGTGACCGCCGGGGGCAGGGTCCTGGGTGTCACGGCGATTGGCAGGGACATAACAGACGCGCGGTCAAAGGCATATGAGACCGTTAAGGACATCAGTTTCGACGGGATGCAGTTTCGCAGGGATATAGGCGTTAAGGCTTTGAAATACTAAAATACAAGTTAAATTTCAAATTTCAAATTGCAAAAGTTAAATATAAACCACAGAGGCACGGAATAAACCACACGATTACACACGATTTCCACAAGATTAATTTTCTACTTGACTCTTGACACTTGACTCTTGACACTGAATATAATCACCGTAATCATTAGTTGATAATCACTGTAATCATATTTTAAGGGAGAGGAGGAAGGATGTATTTAAAAAAGTTACAGATGAATGGGTTCAAGTCGTTCGCGGACAACACCACGCTTAAGTTTGAAACCGGCGTTACCGCGATAGTAGGTCCCAACGGCTGCGGCAAGTCGAACGTTGCGGACGCGATACAATGGGTACTCGGGGAGCAGAGCACAAAAACTCTGAGGGTGCGCGGGCTTGAGGATTTTATATTCAACGGCAGCAAGTCGCGCAAACCCAAAGGTTACACCGAGGTTTCTCTTACGGTCGATAATCCCGAATATGAGGAAATAAAAGCGAAAGACCTGCGGCAGCCACAGGCGCCAGGTGAGGAAAAAAGGGTCGGGAACGGCTTTGCTGTCCCCACCTCCATGGAGATGGAAAATAGTGAGGGGAAAAAAGTGGTTGTGACCGACGCCTCCATTGACTGGAAAACTCTTCCCGAGATCACGGTGTCAAGGCGCTACTACAGGTCGGGAGAAAGCGAATATTACATAAACAAGCAGTCGGTGCGCCTGAAAGATATCTCGGATGTATTTATGGACACAGGCCTTGGCTCAAACGCCTATTCCCTGATAGAAAAGAACAAGGTGAACATGGTGCTTACCAGCAAGCCTGAGGACCGCAGGTTCCTGTTCGAGGAGGCCGCGGGCATAATGAAGTACCGCATCCGCAAAATAGAGGCGATGAGAAGGCTGGAGGAGACCCAGAAGAACGTTTTCCGCGTCACCGACATCATTTCAGAAGTGAAGCGGTCAATAAACGCGATAAGGCGCCAGGTCAGCAAGGCAGAGCGCTACAAAAAGCACAAGGCGGAGCTGAAGGACCTGGAAATAAAGCTACTGCTCCACAAGCTGCGCGGCATAAATGACAACCGGGCGTCCATCAAGGGCGACCTTGACGCGGCAAGGGAAAAAGAACAGGAATTCCAGAAAGAATTCTCGGTCGCTGAGGCAGGCCTTGAAAAACTGCGCTCAGAACTCGCGAAAAGAGAAGAGGACCTGAGGCTTCACAGGGAAATGCATTACGAATCCATTTCTTCCAGGGAAAAGGCGGGTTCCCGCGTGATCGTCCTGGAAGAGCGCAAGAAAAACCTTTCCGAAAGGGAGGGGGAGATAATAGAGGAGCTGGAAAGGATAGAAAATAAAATAAAGATCATTGACACGGATCTACACAGAATAATAACCGAGATAAAAAGCATAGAGACAGAGACGGAGAAATGCAAAACGGACATCAGTATAGACGAGGCGCAGCTCAATTCGGTTGAGGCAGGCCTGAAAGAAGCCCAGAAACGGGAAAAAGATTCGCTGTGCATGTGCTGCACGGTCTGCACCTGGAAGGGCGAAAGGGACGGCGAAGGCTGTTTCATCCAGGGAAAAAGGTTCAGCGAAACCGGCAAGAACAAAGAAGGGATCTCCCCAAGCGCCATCCTGGACGATGCCGGAAAACTTTCAAAGAAAAGGGATGAGCTCCTCAGCAGCATAAACGAGAATAAGGTCCTGCTTGGGTCCCTGAAGGAAAGGCTTGAGGCAAAGAAGAACGAGGAAGCAAGGCTTAACGAGGAAAAGAAAGAGTTTGCACACGCAGGGAATGAATGGAAAAAGGAAAGCGACAGCACCCCTGAGACCTCGTCAGGCCTGGACTC
>MNUP01000107.1 GCA_001871075.1 Candidatus Desantisbacteria bacterium CG1_02_49_89 | reverse complement strand
GCCAGGGGAGATTTTATAAGGAAACGAAATATGCGCAAGAAAATTATGCTGGTTTTTGCGTTGGCGATACTGGGCGCCTGCGCGGCGCGCGCCCAGACACTTGAAGAGATCCGGGAAATATACTGCCCTGCAGCGATAGACGATATTATCCTGGCCCTGCCGGTCAACGTGCCTGGTTCAAAGCAGCTTTCAGCTTCCAGCCTGTCGTCCTCAGTGGATAAAAAAGGTGCCTGGTCTTGACATGTGACATATCATAAAAATTGGGATAATACCCAATTTTTAGCTGTCCCTACAGCCCCGATCCCTGTAGCCCCGATAAACCGGGGCTTAACACAGGGACCTGCGAGTCAGAACAAAGCTAATGACTCTGCGGTCGGGGCTAGACGCGGGGGCTAACGTAAACGCGGGGGTTTACGAAAGGAGCGAGTTAAAGTGAAGTATTCGCAGGGAAAGACAGGAAGAATATTTATTGTAAGGCTGGAAGACGGCGAAATTATACACAAGTGTATTGAAGAGCTGGCAATAAAAGAAAATATCAGGGCCGCGGGGGTTATGATTCTCGGAGGAGCAGATAAGGACAGCAGGCTGGTCGTGGGCCCAAGAACGGGAAGGAGCGCCGTGATCGAGCCCATGGAGCTTATATTGGACGATGTTTATGAAATTACGGGCACCGGTACAATTTTTCCGGACGAAAGCGGCAAACCGATCCTCCACCTGCACGCTGCCTGCGGCAGAAAAGATAAAACGTGCACCGGGTGCATCCGGCGCGGAGTAAAGGTTTGGCATATAGGAGAAGTAATAATATTTGAAATACTTGAAACAAAAGCATTGCGGAAAAAAGATGCCGGGACAGGATTTGAATTGCTGGAACCGAGCAAATAGGGACAGGCACTATTTATAAAGATATTGAAAAACAAGGCGAATTCTGGATAATTTACTCTGTGCTTCTGGGGATAAAAAAAAGAACTTGGACCCCCAGGTCTGTTCGCAGACCTATACGGGGGTCTGCCTTGTAGGCAGGGACGGGTTCATTTAATTAAAAGGTTCAAAGGAAGAAACGTTCTTAAAAGCAAAAGGTTCTTTATAGGCAGGGGCGGTTCTGTTTAATTCAGTGGCCAATAGTCAGTGTCCAGCAGTCAGCAAAAAAACAGTTCCGAAGTTCCCGCCCCTTCGGCGGGTCGCCGCAGGGGCGACCGTGGTTCCGAGGTTCAAGGAAGAGAAGTATTGATTGCGTATGCTATACGCCATAAGCCATATGCGATTTCATGGAGGTTTGTATGAAGCAGTTTTCAGCGGTTCCCGGAGTTGCCTGGCCGGCTGTTGACGGGCTTGGCCGCGCAGTGCCTGTGCAGAACGAAGCCCGCGTTCTCAGGAAGGAAAAATTCACGGGCATATTTTATTTTCTCACGCATTTGAAAGAAGCAGGCGCGAACGGCCCGTATGACGTAACAAAGATCCTGCTTGAGCACAGGGAAAATCCCCTCGGGGATGAATCCATCTGGGGACCCCCCTGGTCATCCCATCACTGGGGAGAACCGCTTTTTGGCTATTACCTGGTTGATGACCCCTGGGTGCTCAGGAAGCACTGTCATCTTCTGGCTGACGCGGGTATAGACACCCTGATCTTCGACACCACGAACGCCGTTACTTATCCGGAAGCTTATATGAAGCTGTGCGAAGTTTTTGAGGATGTTCGAAAGGCAGGCGAATGCACGCCGCAGATCGCTTTCATGACAAACACAAAGGCGGGGGAAACAGCGCTTGAAATATACAACAACCTTTACAAGCCGGGGTTATACAAAGACCTGTGGTTCCAATGGAAAGGCAAGCCGCTCCTGCTTGCCCCGCCTGAAGAAGTAACACAGGAACTCAGGGATTTCTTCACTCTAAGAAAAGCATACTGGCCATTTGTTATGCAGAATACGCACAATGCCTGGCACTGGGAAGCCGCGTACCCGCAGCCCTATTCCTACGAGGATAACGAGAAGGTTGCGGAGCAGGTGGTTGTTTCAGTTGCGCAGAACCTTACAATAAAAGTGCCTACAAACGCCTCGTCCATGAGCAGGGGCGATTGCAGGGGTAGGTCGTTCCACCACGGTAAAGAGCACGCGCCCTTATTGCCTCCTTACCCGGAAATAATAAATTACGGGATGAACGCTGAGGAACAGTGGAGCCGCGCTTTAGAGCTTGACCCCGAATTCCTGTTTGTGACCGGGTGGAACGAGTGGACGGCAGGCAGGGGGAAGGAGGAAGTAATACCTGACAGGCCCGTGCAGTTCATGGACCAGTTCTCCCAGGAATACAGCAGGGACACAGAACCGATGAAGGGCGGGCACGCGGATAATTATTATTACCAGATGGTTTCGGGCGTGCGGAAATTCAAGGGCGTCCAAGATCTGCCTGTTCCTGAGAAGCCGAAGACAATTGATATCAAGGGGGTCTTCGACCAGTGGGACGCGGTCCAGCCGGAGTTTTTAAACCACGATATGGGAAATGTCCGCAGGGACCATTCCGGGTACGGGAACCTGCGGTATAAGAACGACACGCTGAGGAATAACATACTTCGCGCTAAAGTTTCCTTTGACAAAGAAAACATTTATTTTTACGCTGAAACCAAAAACGATATTTCACCTCCGGGCAATAACTGGATGTGGCTGCTGATAAGCTCAAAGCTGAAAGCTGAAAGCTCAAAGTTGAAAAACCATTCGCAGGCTTCCACCCAGAATGATGGGCGAGATCTTCGACCCGCCCAAACTTCAGGGCGAGGTCTTCGACAGGTTCAGGGCAAGGGGTGGGAAGGTTATGATTTTATAATTAATAGGTTGCCTCTGGACGGTAATAACGCAGTCCTGGAAAAATCCGAAAAGGGCTGGAACTGGAAAAAGGCAGGAACCGTCAATTTCAAATTTCAGGGGAACAAGATGCATCTTGCCGTTCCGAGGAAAATATTAGGGTTGGCCACAGACCCTTTAATTTTTGATTTCAAGTGGGCGGATAACATACAAAAGCCCGGTGACATAATGGATTTCTATGTTTCGGGGGACGTTGCTCCGGCAGGGCGGTTTAGATACAGGTTCCAAAGCGAAAGCGGATAAACACAGTTTATCCCTCTACTTTCTTACGAAAGTCCCAGAGGGATCTTCGACATAGTTTACAGAGTTTATGAAGTTTACAAAGTTTAAAATCCGTGCCGTAGCCCGCCACGATTATTGGCGGGCTGCAGGGGCTAATCTTGTGCAATCGTGTGGTTAATATTTGCTTGGAGATTTAAATGAAAATAAGTGCCAGAATATCTGCGATAGTGGCAGCGGCTGCAATTCTGGCTGCTGCCTTCGGTTTCTACGCGGTTGCCGGAGAAGGGAATGAGCCCATGACAGAAAAATTCGTCAATTTTACCATGCGCGACAGCCTGATGCGCAGTTATGAAGTGTTCCGCAAAGGCGGGGAAGCGCGCGTGGCGTTCATGGGCGGTTCTGTGACCACCAGGGAATGGCGCAACGCGGTAATGGATTTTCTTAAGAAAAAATTTCCCGGGACCAGGTTTGATTTTATCATGGCGGGTATCGGGGGCACAGACGCGAACCTGGGTGCTTTCCGCCTGCCTTCCGATGTTTTTGGTAGCGGGAAAGTGGACCTCTTTTTCCTGGAGTTCGCCGTGAACGGCGGCGACGTTAAAGCCACCGAGGGAATTATACGCCAGGCAAAACGCCTGAACCCGGATATCGATATCGTTATTATGTATTTTGCGTGCACCGGGTATATGCAGGATTTCAATGCCGGGCGGGTACCTTCATGGATCCGGCAACACGATAAAGTCGCCGAGTATTACGGCATCCCTGTCCTTTTTCTCTACCGTGAAGTGGCAGAGCACATCAAAGCTGATGCATTGACCTGGGAGGAATTCAGCACCGACTCGGTGCATCCTACATCCATGGGCTGCAAGATATACTCTGGCTGCATTATTGATTTCCTGAAACAGGCCTGGAGCGACCCGAAGCTTGCGGTCCCGGCACCGGATACCAGATTGCCGGAAAAACTTAAGTCTTCGTGCTATGAGAACGGGCGGTATATAGATATCAACTCCGCCAAAGTTAAAAGCGGTTTTGCTTCTCTGGATAACTGGCGTCCCGGAAAAACATGTAATTTTGCCCCGCCTGTGGATGTGCTGGAAGCCACAGAGCCAGGCAGCGAGCTGTCACTTGATTTCCGGGGCACAGCCGTGGGAATATACACGATCGTTGGTTTTGACGCGGGTAAAATAGAATATTCCATAGACGGGAACCCGTTCAGGACCAAGGACCAGTTTGACGTGTATTGCGATCAGTTCCACCGGCCTTGTTATCTTATATTCGACAGTAATCTTCCTGAGGGAAGGCATACGCTTGTCCTGAGGGTGAGTGCAAACAAGAACACAAAGAGCATTGGCACTGCCGTGCGGATCCTGAAGTTTATGGCGAACTAGCAATGACCGAACTGTGAAAATAGTTGTCAGTGGCGAGTGGTCAGCACAATTTAGATCCTAGATCCTGGATCCTAGATCCTGGATTAAGGAATTTCACATTTGACTTTTGCGATTTGACCTTTGACCTTTGAGTTATACTTCTCTGTGTCTCCGTGCCTCCGTGGTAAATTTATTATTTGAGGGTGAACCACATGAAAATACTGGCGCTGGTCGGAAGCCCGAGGAAAAAGGGCAATACCGATATACTTATTGATACGATCCTGTGCGCATGCCGAAGGCACAAAACAGAAAAGATCTATGTTTATGATCATAAGATTTCGCCCTGTATGGATTGCCGCGCTTGTCAGAAAGGAAACCATTCCTGCAGGAAGAATGACGGAATGAAGGAAATTTATCCCAGGATCCAAAAGGCGGACCTGATAATTTTCGGCACGCCCTTATACTGGTACGCGCCCACGGGGCAGATGAAGCTTCTCATTGACAGGCTTCGCCCGTTCATCGCAAGCAAAAAACTAAAAGGCAAAAAAGCGGTCATCGTGGTGCCTGCGGCAGAAGGCCCGAAAGCCTGCAAAGCCATTGTTGAAATGTTCGAGCAGTCCTTCGATTACCTGGGAATGAAGCTGGCAGGAAAGATCCTTGCAACGGCATACGAAAAGGGAGAAGTCGCGAAGAACGCTAAGGAACTTAAAAAGGCACACGATCTCGGAGTCTCCCTTTAAATTATTCCATTTTATCCTCTCCCCTGGAGGGAGAGGGGTTGGGTGAGGGGGATTTCTCAGTGTCTTCGGGAGCAAAATGTATTTCTTCGTACTTTCCTCGCCCATCCTTACAGGTGGGCGAAGTCTCGCCCGCTGAAAGACGGGCGGAGTGCTTTCGTGGTAAATAATAGTTTAACGGAGGTAATATGAAAAAGTTATTAATGGCAGTTTTATTCCTGGGCATGCTTTACACGTTACACGTTACGTGTTACACGAGCTTCGCGGCAGAACCAGCAAAAGAGGTTACCTGCTATTCCCTTTCAGCGGCTCCCGTGATGGACGGCAAGGTGGAAGGCGACAAGGCGTGGAAAAATATCCCGGCGACAGACGGGAAATTCTTCGTGTTCGGAACAGAAGGGGAAATAAGCCAGAAAAAGACGTATTTCAGGACAGGCTATAACGCCGACGCCTTATTTATCGCCGTGGAATGCGATGAGCCGGATACGAAATATATATCCGCGGCCATGAAGGACAACGGCGAATTGTGGACCGAGGACAGCGTCGAGGTGTTTATAGGCCAGCCAGGGCTTGAGGCTGAATACAACCAGTTCATAGTGAATGCCATCGGTTCGCGGTACAACGGCATAGCAAGGACCCAGACAGAAGCATCCGGCTGGGAAGTAAAGACCGTGACCGGCAATAAAATGTGGTCAGCTGAGATCAGGATCCCTTTTAAGACATTGAAGGCAAACCCGAAGAAAGGCGCCATGTGGAGTTTTAATGTCTGCAGGAATATCTGCTCAGGCGCCCCGTCGATCAACACAAGCTGGGCGCAAATGTATACTTCATTCCACGAGCCTGAGAATTTCGGCAAGATACTATTCAAATAATAAAAGATTTCCACGAAGACATGAAAGTATCACGAAGACACGAAAGATTCCCTGAACATCGGGACCTTACTTAACGATGTTACAACGATTCTCTAAAACATGGGGTCAGGAAAAGGAATGATAATCGACGCGCACGCGCATCTTGGGAAAGCAACTTATCCGAAATGGAGTGCTACCACAAAAGAGCTTCTTGCGGAAATGGACTCCTCAGGTATAAATAAAGCCGTTGTTTTCCCGCAGTACAACGTTGTGCCCGGAGATTATTCAGAACAGAACCAGTGGCTCGCGGAAGCGATCAAACCTTTTCAGGACAGGCTGATAGGTTTTGCCAGGATAAACCCGGCATTGAAAAACTGTCCGGAGGTGCTTAAAAAAAGCGTTGACCTTGGGTTCAAAGGGATAAAACTGCACAGCGAGGACGAGCAGTGGTGCTATTCGCCGCTTCTCGGGCAGTGCCTGCAGGAGATCGAAGATCACGGACTGCCCGTATTCCTGCACAGCAGTTCCGAGATCCTTGAAAAAATGGCCTGTGATTTCCCCCAGGTGAAGATCATCTTCGCGCACATGGCAGGATGGCCGCCTGCGGTCTGGGATATAGCAAAGAAACACAATAATATCTATATGGAATGCTCGCGGATCATAATGCCGAAGGCGTATATAGGCGGGGCTGTAAAAGCCCTGGGGGCTGACAGGGTTGTTTTAGGAAGTAATTTTCCCGTTGGAGATATGGGATTTGCTTTGAAAAGAATAGAACTTGCCGGGTTAACCGCGGAAGACCATAAAAAAGTGTGCGGCAACAGCATGCTTAAGATACTGGGAGAATAACGTGGTCATAGATTCTCACTGCCACCTGGGTGACTGGGGCATATGGGCTATCAGCGCCGAAGAAAAGATAAAACGCTATGACGCCTTCGGCGTGGACAAGGGCGTGCTGATGGGCGGGATCTACGGGGCTGACTGGGGCGGAAGGGATGAGGCTGGCGCGCAGAGCCTGAGATGCTCTAATTTCAAATATACCAACGAAAAAACCCTTGAAGCCGCGCGAAAATACCCTGGCAGGTTCATCCCGTTTATGTGGCTTAATTTGCTGATGCCTGACGCGGCTGAAGACGTTGAGTATTTCGCCAAAAAAGGCATTAGGGGCATAGGAGAGATCCTGCCGCTAAACTGCAGGTTCCAGCTTTACTGCGATGCGGCTTTTAAGGTCTGTGAGATCGCGCAGAAATATAACCTTCCGATGGCATCGCACACAGGCCCGGAAATATACGGTAACCCCCTGCATATGATAAGCCTTGCCGCGGAATTCCCGAAAGTGAATTTTATCATGTCCCACATGGGCTGGTATGACCAGGGCGCAACAGAACAAGCCATACTTGGCGCGAGCAGGTATAAGAATATTTACCTGGAAACATCCTCTTCTTCCTACCC
>MNUP01000027.1 GCA_001871075.1 Candidatus Desantisbacteria bacterium CG1_02_49_89 | reverse complement strand
GCGACCAAAGGGAGCGTGGCAATCTCGATTTTTAGGTCGAGATTGCTTCGTCGTTAACACTCCTCGCAAAGCCCAAATGTAAAGATCTGTTAGAGACACCACACTAGGATATCAAAGAGCGGGTCTTTCGAAGTATTTGGTTCTAGCTGAATTATTTTGTCTACAATATTTTTTATAGATTTTATTAAAGCGTCTTCTTCACATTTTGTGCATTTTTCAGTTTCTGCTTTTTCAATCTTGCCAAATTCTACATCAATAATTCTGAGGGTAATAAGATAAGTGCTTCCAACTTTCCCAATAGAACCTGCAAACATTTTACGGGCACCGAGCAATTTTCCTACTTGCACAATACATTCCTGACTTGTACAGTTTGTAAGTTGAAATTGCTGCTCTTTGAGAATTTCTTCCATATTCTCTCGAGTAACAATAGCATATTCGTTTGTATTCACCAACTGGGTGCGAAGATAATCGGAAAGCGTGCGGACAACACCTTGCGAAATCCCTTCTTCTGCCTGCAGATCCATTACGGCAGCAGTAGTCTTCTGTTCTTGCGAAAATGCAGGGCTTGTGAAAAATAATAAAAAGATTGTGATAAAAATTCCGGCTGCTTTCATTAAACTACCTCTTGATTTATTCAATCTAAAATAAAAACCTACAGTGATCAAGTTCCCTACGGACAACTATCAAATCAGGGGCGATTTTTTACACCTCTTTTATGCAAATACCAACCGCCCTTTTGGTTCAGGAATTGCCCTCCCCAATTCTTTGGCGGTTTCGATCCACTCATGGATTACCCCCTTTGCGTTATCCAGGGCTTCCTGATAAGTTTTTCCGTCAGCCATACAGCCGGGCAATTCGGGAACATCAGCGATAAACGCTTTGTCCTCATCGCTCCAATAGATAATTACTTCATACTTAAACATCTCCACCTCCGAGTTTATACTTCAAGATTATATTTCGAATCTGCTTAACCTGATATGGCTTTGCTTTTGCACCTTTAGTCTGTAAATTCAAAATCTCCACAATATCATCTTTTGTAAAAATGTGATGACTGCCACGAATGCGCTCATCAAAATCCAGACTGATTAGCAACTGACGTATTTCTGTGAAAGCAATATTTGCATCGGAACTGCCCTGTAAAATCTTAGCCAAAAGTTTTTTATATTGCGTCATGACTACCCCGGCGGCATTTATTTTCTCAGCAGTTCCTGAGCGTGTTTCAAAGAAGTGGAAGTAATTTTTTCGCCACTTATCATCCTCGCTATTTCCTCCACCTTTTCATTGTCATCAAGCTTGCGGACAGATGTCTTGGTCCTGCCTTTCTCTACCACTTTCTCCACTTTAAAATGGACATCCGCAAACGCGGCTATCTGCGGGAGATGCGTTACGCACAGTATCTGCTTCTTCCCGGCAAGCTTCCTGAGCTTCTCTCCCACGCTTGACGCTGTCTTTCCGCCGATCCCTATGTCGATCTCGTCAAATACAAGGACCGGTATCTCGTCCGCGTCGGCAAGTATGGATTTCAAAGCGAGCATTATCCGGGAAGTCTCCCCGCCTGAAGCGATCTTTGATAACGGTCGTAGATCCTCCCCGGGGTTTGGGGAGATCAGGAATTCAACGTCATCTATGCCCTTCGGTCCCAGCTCCTCACTTATAAACTTGTAAACTTGTAAACTTGTAAACTGCGCACTTGGTTTTCGCGGCTTAATGTCAACCCTGAACTGCGTTTTCTTCATCTCCAGCCCTGCCAGCTCTTCCACCATTTTCTTCTCAAGCCTGGCCGCGGCGGTTTTTCTTTTCCGCGACAGCTCCTTTGCCTGTTTCAACGCCTCGTTCTCCAGTTTTACTATTTCCCCGCCAAGCTTTTCTATCTCCTCTTTGTGCGAGGAGATCTCTTTGAGCTTTTTTTCCGTCTCTGCGCCGAACTTCAGGACATCCGCAACAGCAGGGCCGTATTTGCGCTTGAGTTTTCCTATGAAATCCAGCCTTTCAGTGAGTTCCTCAAGTTTGCCGGGGTCATACTGGATCCCATCCCTGCGGACCCTTATCCTGGAAGCGATGTCAGAAATGGACACGCGAGCTTCTTCAAGCATTCTTGCGATCTCTGACAGCTCCGCGTCAATTGACCCAAGCGCCTCAAGCTGCGCGCTGATCTTCCTGACGCGTTCAGCCACCGCGCCTTCCTCTTCGTAAAGGCCCTGGTACGCAAGGCTCAGCGCTTCATTGAGCTTCTGGGCGTTAGCGAGAAGCAGGCGCTCCTTTTCTATCTCCGGCTCCTCCACCTCACTAAGCTTCGCCCTTTTTATCTCCTCGACCTGGAACTGGAGGAGCTCCCTCACGCTCTCTTCGGTTTTTTCAAGGCCGGTAAGCTCCTCAAGCCTTTTTTCTTTCTGCTTCAGCTCAATGTATTTCTTCGCGACCTCTTTCTGCTCGCCGTATAGGCCGCCGAACCTGTCCAGCAGGTCTATATGGCGCGATGTGTTCAGTATTGCCTGGTGCTCATGCTGGCCGTGAATGTCCACCAGCGCGTTCCCGGCTTCCCTTACCGAAGAAACCGGCGCCATCCTGCCGTTAAGAGAACAAGCGCTCTTTCCCGGGCCTACCTCCCTCTGGAAAAGCAGTTCTTCCCCCTTAATGCCGGTGATCCCTTCAACATCCGTGATGTCAAAAAGCGCGGCAACCCTTGCTTTTTCCTCGCCGGTCCTCACAACCTCCTGCCCGGTTTTCTCGCCCAGGGCCGCTGAAAGCGCCTCTATGATTATCGTCTTGCCTGCCCCGGTTTCCCCGGTAAAAACATTCAGGCCCTTGTGGAACTGCAGCTTCAGGTTATCTATGATGGCGAAATTCTCTACCTCAATGCCTTTCAGCACCTATTTTCTCCCTGAAAGAATCCTGCCCAGCCTGCTGTTAACAGTTCTGTAAAAACCTCCGTTCCCGAGCCTTGCCAGGACAAAGGAATAAGGGGACCTGCGCACGTTTATACACATACGGGCGGGAACAGGTATCTTCTCCTGCCCGTCCACTGTTAAAAAGCACTCGCTTTCCGGAATAACGCTTACAGTCTCATTGCCGGACAGCACGAAAGTCCTGCCTGCCAGCGTGTGCGGCGCGATCGGCGTAATCATGAACCCGTTCAGGCCAGGGCTTGCGACAGGCCCTCCTGCCGCAAGTGAATACGCGGTTGAACCTGTCGGGGTTGAAAGTATCAGCCCGTCGCAGAGATATGAAGCGAATATTTCATCGTTTATCTTTACCCTGAGCACAACCGCTCTGTGCGTCCCGCGTTCCACCACGAAATCGTTCAGGGCCCTGAACCTGCGCTCCCCGGCTTCAGCAGAAAGCATCAGCCGTTTTTCCGTTGTGAATTGCCCGCGGATAACCGCTTTACAGCTGTTTTTCAGCCGGCTTATGCTTGCGCCTGAAAGAAAATTAAGGCTCCCCAGGGAAACGGGAAGCACCGGTATGCCGGGTTTTACAAGCCTTGCAGCGCGCAGGAGCATACCGTCTCCTCCGAGCGCAATGACCAGCTGGCATTTGCCCAGGTCCGCTCCTTCCAATATTTCCGCGCCTTGCCTGGCAAACATGCCCGCAACTGCTTTCGCCGCCCTCGCAGCCTTCTTTTTTTCAGGATTATAAATCAACCCTATCTTTTTAATCATATGTTCCGCAGTATCAGGACTCCCTCCTTAAAAATTGGCGGGTCTTCGAGAAGCCCTGAGTTACTTTTGACCTTTGTAAACTGTGTAAACTTTATAAACTCTATAAACTGCTGTTACTGACCACTGGACACTGGCCGCTGGACACTATTTTTGAACTGTGCCGCCTGGAACATGAACGCCTCAAGCCTTGTTCTCGCCGTGGTCTGCTCAAGGCCGTCGTAGGACATGTTCAGCACCGGTATATCCCCGAAATCCTTTTTCACCCTTGTCAGGACAGCGCTGACATTGGTGCCCGGCATGCAGGTGAACGGCATTACGTTTATTATCCCGCTTGCGCCCTTCCTGATGTAATCAATTGCCTTGCCTACGCTGAGCACCGCCTCACCCTCAATGCTCCTGTTCAGGTAGGGGTTACTGCTGTTCAGCATCTCTTCAACGCCCGGCTCCCTGCCGTCGGAAAGCAGGCCGCAGAAAACTTCCTCGGTAATATGCTCTTTCTGCCTTTGCCAGGCATCCTTCACGCTGTCAATAAGATATCTGATATAATTTTTTTCAAGGGCCCAGCCGTCAAGCCTGTTTTTATTCGTGTAGAAAAACCATTCCGCCATTGAAGAAACCCTGGTTTCGCCCCCGAGTTCCTCGACTGCGTTCACTATGCCGTTGTTCGCGAAGTGATGCGAGCGGATATATATCTCCCCCACAATGCCTATGACCGGCCTGGCAGGTGATCTCCGGCCAGCCTTGACCGTTTCAAACCTGCCCCTGATGCTTTCAAGCATGCGCCTGTAATCGAATATGCTTCCGTCCTCGATAGCTTTCTCCAGCATCTTCAGGCATTCCCCGTAGAGGCGGTCTGACTCCCCCCTGTTTTTCTCATAAGGCCTGGTTTCCCTGACGAGCTTGTCAATGGCGTCAACAGCGCACACGCCCAGCCACGCCCTGCGGTCAAAATCCCTGCCGTACCCGGAAAGGCTTTTGTAAAAATCAGACGACTGGTTGGGGGCGAGCACCGGGATATCGGGGAAACCGAGGTCGTCAAGCACAAGCCTCTGCCATTTGCTGTATTGCCCGAACCTGCACGGGCCGCTTGCCGAAGGCATAAAGAACGCGGCCTTCCTTCTGTCAAAACCCGGCGACTGCAGCATTTTCACTATGTCGCCGGTCGTGATAATGCAGGGAAAACATTCTTTGCCTGAAGTATGCCGCCTTCCGAGCTCAACCGATCTTGAGTCAGCTACCTGCATGACCTCGGAATCCAGGCCGCAGGCGCGGAACGCGGCCGCCACAATGTAAGCGCTGTTGCCCATGTAGGGGACGTAAAGCCTTCGCCCCGCAAGATCGTCCTGCGAAGGGGAATACGATATTATGCTCTGGCCCGGAAGATGCGGCTCGATGATGTCGCCCAGGTTTTCCAGGCTGTCCAGGAACGCCTCGCACCTCGTAATAACGCCCGCCCCGGCGCTGTGCTCGTCCACCTCAATGCTCAGGTATGGTTTTCTTCCGGCTTCCTTGCCGAAGTATTTCAGTATGAAGGAATCCGGCCCGCACCCGAAATTCGTGATGTAAAGAGGGTAAAGCTTGGGATGCGCCTTTATGATCCTGAGGGCGGCGAGTATCTGCTGCCCGTATTTCCAGTACATGTTCGGCCATTCAACCCCGAGCTCGACCTTTTCAAGCGTAAGGTAGTCCATAGGGATCGCGAGGATCCCCATTTCCCTGAGTTTCTTGGGTATCTCAAGGTTCAGGCCCGGATCGCACGTGTTATAAGGCCTGCCTACAACGACCACCGCCCTTTCTTTCAAAGAACCGAGTATTTCGCTGCCTCTTTTCCTGACAGCGCCGTAAAATTCCGTTTGCGCTTTTACCGCTTTTCCCGCGGCTTTCCTGACCTCCGCCTTCTTTATCCCGAACCTGTCCAGCATCCGGAACATCACGTCGACCAGGTGTTCTTTACCCCTGCGCAGGTACACAACCGGGCTGAGCAATTCTGTTTCTTTGCCAAGCTCGAGCGCGGACTTTATTATGTCAGGGCACGCCTGCACAAAAGGGCACTCATAGCTCTTTTCTATCCCGTGGTATTCGCCGTACAGGTTCACCAGCACCGGGAAAAATATATGACTGCATTTCTTCTCAAGCAGGTTCTGGATGTGGCCGTGCGCGACCTTGATGGGGAAACAGTGCTCTGAAACAACTGATTCGACCCCGTTGTGGATTATTGACTTGTTGGTCGCGTCCGAGAGCACCACGTCAAATCCAAGTTCCCTGAAAAGCGTTATCCACAGCGGCATCAGCTCGTAAAAATACAGCACTCTCGGTATGCCTATTGAAAAGCGCGCTTTTTTTGTAGCGGTTGCGCTCTTAAGCGCATCCTTCAGCGGTTTCATCAGCAGTTCTTCGCGCTCCGCGAAAAGGTCCGGCAGCTCAACTTTGGCTTTTTTCCTGCCGACCTCATATTTCTCACACCTTGAACCGTAATAAAGCGGGCTGTCCCCTTCAACTTCGACCTTCTTTACCTCGCACCTGTTGGCGCAGCCTTTGCATTCAAAAGCTGAAATGCTGTATTTCTTCTTCGACAGGTCAAATCCCTTGAACCTGCTTTCCTTCAGCCCGTTCTTTTTCATGTATTCCATCGCGATGAGCGCAACGCCTATCGCGCCGGTCACGTCGTTATTGGGAGGGACGGTGATCTTTTTGCCTGTAACTTTTTCGAAAGCCGAAACAACTCCCCTGTTGAAAGCGACCGCGCCCTGAAAAAAAATATTGCCGCCGATCTTTTTATCCCCTACCACGCGGTTGAGGTAGTTCTGCACTATTGAGTATGAAAGCCCTGAAGCGATGTCTTCTTTCCCCGCCCCCCTCTGCTGGTGGTTCACGACATCGGTTTCCATGAACACCGTGCACCTTTCTCCGAGCCGCAAAGGTGCCTGAGACCGCAGCGCGCAATCGCCGAATTCACCCTTGATGCTTATCCCCAGCCTTTCCGCCTGCTCCTCAAGGAACGAACCTGTGCCGGCCGCGCACACCTTGTTCATTTCAAAATCTGTGACAACGCCGTTCTTAAGGCTGATGAATTTTGAATCCTGCCCGCCTATCTCAAAAACCGTATCTACGCTTTTATCGATCTCGATAGAAGCCCTTGCCTGGGCAGTGATCTCGTTCTTTACGACATCCGCCCCTATCAGGTCACCGGTCATGTACCTGCCTGAACCCGTTGTGCCTGCGCCCCTGACCCTGACCCTGCCGCCTATTTCCTTGCCCGTCTCATCTATTCCCTTCCTTACAGCTTCTATCGGCCTTCCGGCGGTAGGCAGGTACTGCCTTGAAAGGAGCCTTTTATTGCCGTCTATGGCAACAACGTTGGTGCTGACAGAACCTACGTCCACACCCAGAAAAACATCCGTGATACCACCTTCGGCGATCGGTTTTTCATCAAGCGAGTCGAAGATATTCACGCCTGCGGACACGGTCAGCCGGTCAAGCCGCGCGCCTGCGGGATCCATCCTGTATTTTTCAAGCTCGCTTATGTCCCTGAATCCGGCCTGGCTCAGCGGGTTTTCAATGAGAGCGAGAGCCGCTCCTATAGCCCCCATCGAAACGAAATATTCCGGGATAACAAGCTCGTTCCCGGCAAGCCCAAGGACCTCGCTGAAAGCCCTTGCCATGCCTTTGTTTGCCGCGACCCCGCCCTGGAAAGAGATAGGTTTTTCAAAATCCTTGTTCTTTGCTATCGTGCTCCTGAAATTGCGTGCCAGCGCGTGGCATAGGCCCGCTATTATATCGTAATCAGGGGTCGCCTCCTGCTGGAGGTGTATCATATCGGTCTTGGCGAAAACACTGCACCTGCCCGCGATCCTGGGCGGCGTCACAGACTTAAGGGAGATCTCCGAGAACTCCTCGATGGTATACCCCATCCTGGAAGCCTGCTGGTCCAGGAAGGAACCGGTGCCTGCCGCGCATATCGTGTTCATTGAAAAATCCCTGATAAGACCCGCGCCGGTCCCTCTGCCCGCATCCAGAAGTATGAACTTTGAATCCTCGCCGCCTATCTCAATGATCGTTTTAACCCCGGGGTACAGGAACCCGGTGCTTTTTGACTGTGATATGATCTCGTTGATGAACGGGACACCGAGTATTTCCGATACAAGCTTGCCGCCTGAACCCGTAACAGCCATGCCCGCTATATCTTCCTGCCTGAAAAGCGCGAAAGCATCCCTGAGGACCTTAGCGGTCCTGCGCAGCGCTTCGCCTTCTATGCGGACGTAATAATCTTTAAGGATCTTCTTTTCTGCATCGAGGATTACAAGTTTGACGCTGACCGACCCGATATCCAGACCTGCGTAATATTTTTTCATATACTTCATTCTGCCACAGAGGGCACTGAGATAATTCAAACCACACGATTACACTAGATTTTCACACGATATGTCATTGCGAGAAGCGTAGCGACGAAGCAATCTAATACAAGATTGCTTCGCTTTCGCTCGCAATGACTGCCAGATAGAAATCTGTGAAATCTCGTGGTTAAAAACTTTTTCAGTGGCTTCAGTGGCTAAATTTTAAATTTAAACAGATGGATAAGCCCGTCAAAACCGAATACCACAATAAGACAGCCGATCAGGCTGCCCAGCGCCAGGAGAAGAACGCTCTTCCTGCGGTCTATTTTAAGGAAATAAGCCATAAGTATCGAAGTCCACATGCCCCCTCCGAACGCGGGCATCGCTGCCACAAATACCACCCCGAACGCCCCGAGTCTTTCGGCGAATTTCAGGAGCGGAGAGTTCAGCATCCTTTCCTTAGAGGGCATCTTTGAATATAAGAAAGACAGAAACTTTATCCTGGAAGTGCCTTTATCGTAAATATAAAAATATAACGGTATCTGAAGTATATCAAAAATGAATACGACGGACAAAACAACGTATTTCCCCATCCCCAGCGATATACCAGCCGGGATGAACAGTATCCGGCTCCCTACAACGTAAAGCAGGAAGAATAACAGGTAGTTTAAAAATATCCGCATTTCACCAATGCAAAATGCAAAATGTAAAATTCAAAATTGAAAACCATTCCTTTAATTTTGCATTTTTAATTTTTAATTTTTAATTGTCTTTTAAACCAGACCTCTATTGTCGCCGCTATGGATTCCGCGTCCAGGCCGCACTCTTTCAAAAGAACAGGCCTTGGGCCGTGTTCTATAAACCTGTCCGGAAGCCCGATGCGCTTAATGGCGATCTTTCCTGCCAGGTTTTCCTTCTCAAATAATTCCATTACCGCTGAACCGAATCCGCCCTCAAGCGTGTTTTCCTCGACTGTAACGAATTTGCCGAAGGTGCCTGCCAGCTCAACCAGCAGGTCCCTGTCAAGAGGCTTGATAAAACGCGCGTTAACCACACACGGTTTTATTCCCTCCTTTTCAAGGATCTCGGAAGCTTTCAGGCACGGATAAACCATGGAACCTATGCCCAAAACCGCTATATCACCGCCCTTTTTCAGGACCTCTGCCAAGCCGATATCGATCATTTTGAGGGGAACCGATATATCGGCTCCCACGCCTCTGTCTTTCGGATACCTTATGGCAACCGGGCCTTTATGGTTACATGCTGTCTTCAGCATGTGCCTTAGTTCCGCTTCGTCCTTCGGTGCCATTACCGTGATGCCGGGAAGGTGGCGCAGGTATGACAGGTCGAAAACGCCGTGATGCGTTGGGCCGTCTTCCCCTACTATCCCCGAATGCGCTGAGATGATCACAACGCTAAGGTTCTGCAGGCATATGTCGTGGAGCACCTGGTCGTACGCCCTCTGCAGGAACGTTGAATATATTGCGACTACAGGCTTCATACCCTCAAGCGCGAGGCCTGCGGCGAAAACCATCGCGTGTTCCTCCGCTATCCCCACGTCGAAAAATCTCTGGGGATATTTTTTAGAAAAATCCTCAAGGCCTGTGCCCAGCGACATCGCAGCTGTTATCGCGACTATCTTTTCATCCCGTTCTGCAAGTTCAATAAGGGTCCGCGAAAAAACTCTGGCAAAAGAAGGAGGCGCCGCGGGCTGGGTCTTGAGGATCCCGGTTTCAAGATCGAAAGGCGGCGAGCTGTGAAAAACATCCGGGTTGTCCTCCGCGGGCTTGAACCCCCTGCCCTTCTTTGTCACCACGTGTATGAGCCTGGGCCCTTCAAGGTTGCTGACTTTTTTCATGACATCAGCCATTTCCGGGATGTTATGGCCGTCCACCGGGCCGAAATACCTGAAACCCATTTCTTCGAAAAGAGCTCCGGGGACAAACACGCCCTTCAGGCCCTCTGTCATTTTCTTGCCCAGGTCAACGATCCTGTCGCCTATCACGGGTATGTCCTGAAGCAGGTCCTTTAGATTCTGGTAGAGCTTGTTGTAATCTGGATTAGTTATCAGCTTGGTCAGATATTTTGAAAGAGCCCCCACGTTCTTGGATATGGACATTTCGTTATCGTTAAGTATGACTATAATATTTTTCTTGAGCCCGCCTGCCTGGTTCAGGCCTTCGAACGCAACCCCGCTTGTCATGGAGCCGTCCCCTATTACGGCAACCACTTTGTAATCTTCTCCTTGTAAATCCCTCGCGCATGCGATCCCCAGCGCCACGGAGATCGAGGTGCTGGAATGGCCCGAATCAAAAACATCGTAAACACTTTCCTCCCTCTTCGGGAAACCGCTCAGGCCCTTGTGTTTGCGCAGTGTGTGAAACCTTCCCCGCCTGCCCGTGATCAACTTGTGCGCGTATGTCTGGTGCCCCACATCCCACACTATTTTATCCCTCGGCGCGTCAAACACATAATGCAGGGCAAGGGTCAGGTCAACCGCGCCAAGGTTTGAGGAAAGATGGCCGCCGGTCACGGACACAACTTTCACTATCTCACTTCTTATTTCTCCGGCGAGGATACTCAGGTCTTTAATATCAAGTTTTTTAAGGTCTTTGGGGTCATTTATTTTTTCCAGCATAGGTTTAGCCAGTTATCCCCCTAAAGGGATCCCTTAGGGACAATCGTCCAATTATCCCCACCCGATTTTATAAATCGGGCGAGGTCTCGCCCCAGTTTTACTCGGGGCGGACAGTTATCTAAAGCAGTTTATCGCCGCCCTCTTTCTCCCCGTTCCCGCCGTCTTCTTCTTTTCCCTTAAAGGGCTTTAACTCCGCCTTCCCCGCGGGATTTTTCGTAAGCAGGTCGATCTTGGTATGCGCTTCTTCGAGCTTCTTGGTGCAGAACCTTGAAAGCTTGACGCCTTCCTCGAAAAGTTCAAGCGATTTTTCAAGCGTCAGGTTGCCTTCTTCCAGTTTCTGGACTATTTCCTCAAGCCTTTTCATGGCTTCTTCAAACTTGAATTCTTTCATGTTAACCCCGCCCCCCCTCACCTTTGTCCTCTCCCTCGAGGGGAGAGGATTGAGGTGAGGGTGAATTTCATTCAACCCTTGCCCTTATTATTCCCTTTTTGACCTTTATCTCGATCTCGTCTTCTTTATTTACCTTCCCCGCGTCCATGACTATTCCGTGTTCAGGCAAAAGGAACGTGATGCTGTATCCGCGCTCAAGTATCGCCTCTGGGTTCAGCACCATAAGCTTGCCGTATAAATTTTTTACCTCTTCTTTCGTCACGCTCATGTAATGGCCAATGATATCATTCAGTTCCGAGTCAAGCGAGTCAAGCTGCTGCTGGTAGAATTCCATGCGGTTCTTGGGATGGAGCGTGCGCAGCATCGAACACAGGCTGTCCAGCCTGGCTTTTTCCGTCTCTATTGAATGTTCCATGGACGTCTGCAGCCTTACAACCCAGCCCTTTTCCAGGTCGTCTTTCAACTCCCTTTTACTTTTTGCCACAACCCGCTTGCCCGCGTCTGTCGGAGTGAGAGCGCGGACATCCGCGACAAAATCCGCTATGGTGTAATCCGTCTCATGGCCTACCGCGCTTATCACCGGTATCTCAGAGCCGTAAATAGCCCTTGCGACCGGCTCTTCGTTGAACGCCCAGAGGTCCTCGATCGACCCGCCTCCCCTGCCTGCTATTATGACGTCAGGCCTTATCTCTTCGTCAAGCCCGTTGAGCTCCCGTATGGCTTCCGCTATATCCTCAGCCGCGCCCTCTCCCTGCACCTGGGCCGGGTATATGATAATGCGGGGCACGGGGAACCTTTCGGTTATGGTGCGCAGCATATCCCTTATAGCCGCGCCTTTTATTGAAGTTATTATACCTATGCAATCCGGGAAAGGCGGTATGGGCCTTTTATGCTCTTGGTCGAAAAGCCCCTCTGCCTTGAGTTTTACCTTCAGCTGTTCAAAAGCCTGGTACAAAGCCCCGAGGCCTGCCGGCTCAAGTGCTTCAACGATAAGCTGGTATTTTCCGGATTTCTGGTAAGCGCTTGCCCGGCCGTTGGCTATCACCTTCATCCCGTCTTCGGGCTTGAATTTAAGCCTGTCTCTGCCGTTGAACATAACTGCGGGAAGGACCCCGCCCTCATCCTTCAGGTCAAAATAAAGGTGGCCGGAGGGATATGATTTAAAATTCGAGATCTCGCCTTCCACCCATATGTCCGAAAGGTTCATCTCAATAAGGAGCTTTATTTTTGTGGTGAGCTCAGAAACAGTATATATTTTTTTGTCCATAAAATACCTTTTGGGATTACGGTGATTATAACTGAGATTACGGTGATTATTTAAATTTGAATAATCATTGTAATCATCTTCTCAAAATCACTGTAATCATAGTATAACCAGGTTGTCCCGATGGATCACTTCGTCGTAATCCTTGCGGCCCAGCGCCTGCTCTATATCCGCGGTTTTTTTACCGGCAATTTTTTTCACTTCATCGGCCGCATAGTTCACCACGCCTTTCGCGATCTCTCTGCCGGCGCTGTCCTTGACACTCACCGCATCTCCCTGCTCGAAACTCCCCTGTACATCCTTTATTCCTGAAGGCAGAAGGCTCTTTCCGTCCTCCTTCAGCGCTTTTGCGGCTCCTTCGTCAATAGTCACGCTGCCCTTTATCTCAGCGTTAAAAGCGATCCAGCGCTTGCGGGACGCCATTTTTTTTGAGGAAATAAACCACGTGCCTGTCGTTTTAGCTCCGGAAAACTCGGTTATGATCCTTGCGAGTATGTGCGGATGGTCTCCCCTGGCAACGACCATCGGGACCCCGCTTGACATCATGATCTTAGCCGCCTCGATCTTTGTGGTAATTCCGCCTGTCCCGAACCTGGATTTCCCGCTTGAACCCGTCGCAGACTCCTCTATGTTCGCGACGTCATCAACCACTTCCCTGATAACGCCCTTTTCTCTTTTATCCGGGTCCCTGTAAACCCCCTCAATGTCCGACAGTATCACCAGCAGGTCCGCGTCCATCTTGGAAGCGACGATGGCTGAGAGGGTGTCGTTGTCGCCGAATTTTATCTCATCTACCGCGACGGTGTCGTTTTCGTTGATAACCGGCACCACGCCGTGCTCAAGCAGGCTCAGAAACGTATTGCGCGCGTTAAGGTACCTGTGCCTTCCCTGAAGGTCTTCCCTGGTAAGCAGGACCTGGCCCACCTTTATGCCGTATTGGGAAAAAAGGTTTTCATAGATCTGTATCAGGTGCGCCTGCCCGACAGCGGCAAGCGCCTGTTTCTCCGATAGGTCCTTCGGCCTGCTGACCCCAAGCAGCGTTTTACCGATCCCTATAGCGCCTGACGTGACTATTATCAGTTCCTTGTTCCTGCGCAGTTCAGCCATCTCCTGGACAAGCGCCTTCAGGCAGGCGGAATTCGGCTCCCCGTTCTCTTTCAAGATCACGGAGCTTCCCAGTTTTATCACGATCCTTTTTATATTATCCGTCATTTCAGTAACTCAGATTAAGATTTAGATTTAGATTAAAGTTTAAACGTTGACACTCTGACACGCTGACACGTTGACACGTTTTAAACTTTCACCTTCTCCTGGCTAAGCAGCTTAAATAATTCGTGTTTAAGCGTGTCCAGGCCTTCTCCGGTAATGCCTGATATGGGTATGACCTTATATCCCTTTCCTGAGACTTCTTTCGTGAAAGCATCCAGGTTCCCGCGCGCGTCTTCAAGGTCAGTCTTGTTCGCGGCCACTATCTGCGGTTTTTTCATAAAATCAGGATTGTATGATTCCATTTCCCCGTTTATGGTGCGGAAGCTTGATGCGGGGTCTTTCCCCTCATAACCGCACATATCAACAACATGCAGTATTATTCTTGTCCGTTCAGCGTGCTTCAGGAACTTGTCTCCCAGGCCTTTGCCCTTGTGCGCGCCCTCAATGAGCCCCGGCAGGTCCGCAAGCACAAAGCTTTCGTTTTCCCGCCTTACGATACCAAGGTACGGCTCCAGCGTAGTGAACGGGTAAGGCGCTATTTTGGGCCTTGCGTTTGAGAGCTTTGAAATAAGCGTGGACTTGCCCGCGTTCGGGTAACCCACAAGGCCAACGTCCGCTATCAGCTTCAGTTCCAGTTTAAGGGTTATTTCTTCGCCCGGTGTTCCCTCCTCGGCGGTTCTGGGCGTCTGGTTTGTCGAGCTCTTGAAAATAGTGTTGCCCCTGCCCCCCTGCCCTCCCTTCGCAACGATTATCCTTTCTCCCGCCTTTGTCAGATCCGCTATTATCTCGTTCGTTATTTCTGAACTGGGAACCGGCCAGTGGCCGCTTGCGATCTTTCTTACAACAGTGCCGACAGGCACCTTTATGACCAGATGTTCCCCGTTCTTCCCGAATTCATTGCTTCCCCTTCCGTATTCACCGGGCTTCGACTTAAAATGGGACCTGAACTGAAAATCTATCAGGGTCGCAAGGTCAAGGCTGGATTCAATGATTATATCACCGCCGTTGCCCCCGTTGCCCCCGTCAGGACCTCCCTTAGGTATGTTTTTCTCGCGCCTGAAACTGACGCAGCCATTGCCGCCATCCCCGGCTTTCAAAAATATCTTAGCTTCATCAATAAACATTTAAAATCCGATTACGGTGATTATTTAAAAATGATTACGGTGATAAAGCTTTAATCACTGTAATCTAATTTAAAATCACTGTAATCATTCTTTATTGGGGACGGACGCTTATCTTTTTCTTATCCCTTGTGATCCTCTCAAACCTGACTATCCCTGGCGCTGTCGCGAAAAGGCTGTTGTCCTTTGCCTTTTTTACGTTAAATCCCGGCATGAAAACCGTGCCATGCTGCCTGATTATAATAGCTCCGGCGTTCACCAGCTGTCCGCCGGAAGCCTTCAAGCCCAGCCTTTGCCCTGCGCTGTCCCTTCCGTTCCTGGAACTTCCTTGTCCTTTTACGTGAGCCATTCTTTCCCTCCGAAATCAGATCCTAGATCCTTGATCCTGGATCCTGGATAAAGGAAATTATATCTAAATAAATTCCTCAATCTAGGATCTAGGATCCAGTATCCAGCATCCGGTATTTTATTTTCCTGCGTTAATTTCTTTGATGAGGAGCTGCGTGAACAGCTGCCTGTGGCCCATCCTGCGCCTGTAGCCTTTCTTGGCCTTGTACTTAAAAACAAGTATCTTCTTGCCCTTGCCCTGGGTGACAACCTGCGCCGTTACCTTGGCTCCCTGAAGATAAGGCCTGCCTGCCTGGTACTTGCCGTCTTCAGCAAGGAAAAGGACCCTGTCAAACTCAACCGTGTCCCCCTTTTCCTTTTCCAGATACTCCACATTCAGGTTTTTATTGGGGCTTACCCTGTACTGCTTCCCTCCTATTTCAACTATCGCGTACATGTTTTGCTCCTTTTTAAAAGATGATTACGGTGTCGCCACTACGGCGACCCGCCGAAGGGGCGGGATTTTTTTCTGCGATTACAGTGATTATCAAAGAGATTACAGTGTTAAAAAATACGGCTGGCAATGGCAGGGCAAGCCCTGCAGCTACTTTGACTCTATGACTCTTTGACTCTTGCATAGCCTTCTCTCGATCTCGGTTATCTTGCGCACACGGCGCGCGTGCCTTCCGCCTTCCGCTTCCGTTCCCAGCCATACCTTTACGATCCCCATCGCTTTCTTTCTTGTCAGGACCCGCGCTCCCAGGAGAAGCATGTTGGCGTCGTTATGAGATCGGCTCACCTTCGCCGTGAAAATATTATGGCATACGGCGCCCCTTATTCCCGGGAATTTATTGACTACCATGGACATCCCTATCCCGGTACCGCATATCAGGATCCCCCTGTCATACCTGCCTTTGCTGACGGCTTCCGCGACAGGAGCCGCGATATCCGGGTAATCCACGGGTTCCCCGCTGTCAGTCCCGAAATTCCTGTACGCGATCCCCTTTTTTTCCAGGTAACCCGCGATCGCGGATTTCAGCCCGCATCCCGCGTGATCATTCCCTATAGCCACTCTCATGTTTTTCCTTTTATCTGATTTCAGCGATTTGACACTTATTATTTATTTATAATTACTTCTGTCAATTTATTTACGACACACGATGAACGAAGCACGATGCACGAACAGCCTTTTGCAGTTGCTTTAAGGAAACCGCTCCCTCGCGCAGGACCCTGAACGGCTCAGCGGTCAGGTCAAGAACAGTGGATGCCTTCCCTTTGGATGTCCTGCCGCCATCTATGACCAGGTCCGCTTTATTCAGCATGGTTTCCGGTATATCTTTCACGCTTGTTGGGCTTTTCTGCCCGGATATGTTAGCGCTTGTAGTGGCGAACGGCACCCCTGCTTTTTTCAGGACCGCGAGAAGGAACCTGTGATCAGGCATCCTTATCCCTACGGTGCCGCGCCTGTCTTTTACCGGGAACCTGATGCCCCGGCCCGCCTTAAATACCATAGTAAGGGCGCCGGGCCAGAATCTTGCGATAATTTTTTTCGCGCCTGCGGGAATGCATTTGATATATATATTTAAGTCTCTTTTATTAATAAATAATATAAGGGGTTTATTTCCGGCCCTCCCCTTTATCCTGAATATCCTGCCGACAGATACCTTGCGGTCAGCGCGCGCGCCTATCCCGTATACGGTATCCGTTGGGAAAATAACAACGCCGCCTTTCCTTATTATGCCTGCCGCTTTCCCGACTTTTTTCTTTTCGGGATTTTTTGAATTTATATATAATATATTCATATAAGAGTATTTATTATATGGTAATCGCTGAAATCGGTTTTTTATCGCTGAAATCGTATTCTTAAATATTATAGCTATTTTTGCCAAAAAGTCAAGAAATAGTAAAAATAGTATTTCTAATGACCTTTGCAGAAGTGATTTTTCCTATTATTATAATTGATAACCCATCATTTATAGGAAATTTAATGTGGTAAATCTAATTTATTAATTATATTTTGACTTTTAACTCCTTTTCAAATATTTTTCCCATTTACGGATAATATATTTATAACTTTTTGTATTTCTGGAACTCGTAGATGGAAGATACTTATTAGAAATATTTAAATTAGGAAAAAAACTTTGAAAAAGATCATATGCCTTCCTACCATTTAAAAATATTCGACTAATATTTGGGTATTTATATAACAGCTTCCCCAAATTATTTAGTTTGGGACCAATTATTTTATCATCACAACTTCCCTGTCTTTGACATGACCTAATAATATTCCAAATACCAATATTTTCTAATTTTAAAAAGTTTATTCGTTCTTTATAATCAATTGGGTCTTTTTTACTAAATGTCTTAAAAATAATTTTCCAAAAATGGTTATTTTTACAAGAATAATATTCTTTGTTTTTTAATGAAGAATTACCTGGTATAGATCCTAATATTAGTAATTTAGTGTCTTGATCAACAATGGGCTTTAATCCTATTATCTTATTCCTCATATTTAATTATCGATTAAAATAATTTGAATAATATTAATTAAAGAATAACAACTATTTCCATTATAGTTAGAATTCAATATAATATTCCAATTCCTTTTGATTTTTTTCCAAATCTATTAATACTTTTGCTCTTCTTGGTTTTCCATTTGAATTTCTAAAATCACTTTGAAAAGAACCACATTTAATTAATGTATCATCTGTAATTTTGATAAAAGAAATTTGTTTCAAATCAAAAGATACTTTTCTTAATCTAGACCAAGCGCCTCTTTTTATTCTTTCTTTCTCATATACTGATTTTCCTCCTTTTAATTTTTGATGCCATTTTTGAAATGTTCTATCTTCATCATTATATAAAACTTCTCCGATAGCTAGAATAAGACCTACAGCTTTGTAGTTTTTAATCCCTTTTGCAGTCGCTTGACTATCATTAACTATTATTTGATTGCTACTCGTATTCATAGCGTGTGCTTTAAAATCCCAAGGAATATCTTTCAAACCATCAAAGCTAACATTTCCATATTTAGGTCCAGGAATTTTAATTAAATCTGCTAAATATTTCTCACATAGAAATTGAAAATAAAAACCCATCCATTCCATTTGTTTCCAATGTTGATAACTATTTTTCTTCATTTCTAAAATAGCATCTCTCCCATCCCATAATTTCGGAATTTTCTTTAAATGTTCTGCGATTTCTTTTGCATTTGATAAAAAACTCATTTTATTCCACCTCCCATCGCTTGAATCAAATAAAGAAGGTTGAACACTGGCATCTTCTTCTTTGATTCTATACATATTTTTCTCTAACCTTTCATATGCAAAATCGTAATATTCTTTAACAAGCTCAAATCCAATATATTGCCTACCGAACATTTTACTTACTACAGCCACTTGGCCTGAACCTAAAAATGGATCTAGAACAACATCATTCTTTTCACTTGAATATTCTAAAATCTTTTTTATAAGATCCAATGGAAGCTTGGTGGGAGTTTTAACATCTCCATTCCAATACTCCCTATTTATTACCCAAACGTCTTCTTTATCTGCATAATGTAAACTGCCATTATCCTTTCCCCTATCTTCTTTCTTATATCTTGTAAATGGAAAAAATTTTCTTTGTTTATCATTTTTACATACAAATAAACAATGATAATGTGAAGAAACATACTTTCTTTTTGTAACAACGCCAAATTGATATTTCCATATTATATGATTAATAGTAATAAAACCAATCTTATCAAGAGCAACTAAAATGTCTTTCAAATTATTCCAGCCCGAAAATACATACATACTACCTGATTCTTTTAATGCTCTATAAGCTTCTTTCATCCAGTTAAAAGTAAATGAATAATATTCGTTCGCTGGAATTTCTTTATAACCTTCTAAAACTCTAGAAGCTGTCCTGTTGTAATTGCTTCTCTTTGCCTTAAAATCTATAGCAAAAGGAGGATCTGTTACAACAAGATCTATTGTGGCATCAGGTATTAATTTCATCCCTTCTATACAATCTATATTATAAATATTATTAAATTCTAAATTTTCCATCATCTTAATCCTTTTTCCTATTATTATAATTCCTAATTTTTTCTCTACAAGATCTGCAACGAAGAAATGTTCTTACTTTTTTCTTGCCACATATTACACATAATCCTTTTTTTTTCTTTTCAATTTGCCATGCTCTTTGTCTCGAAATAGTCTCTTTCATATAATCTACCTCCGATCTATTATTTATTAAAATTGTTATAATTAACCTTAATTACCTACATATTATAACATGTATTATAGTAATTGTCAAGCTAATATATATAAATAGCACGAAAACGTTTTCGATGATTACACGGATTTCGAAAAATGATTACACCGATTAACCATTTTCCTGTTTTAAATACAAGATGCACAGATGCATCCAAAAAACAAATCCCCCTGCCTTCCCCCTTTTCTAAAGGGGGAGTAAGAGGGATTTAAGGTAAAAATTTAATAATTATCGACGGGTTTTATCTATTGGTATTAGTAAGTATGGTTGGGGTCACATAAATAACGACTTCTTTCTGCGTTGTGGAAAGGGTTTTGCTTGTAAAAAGCGCACCGAGGAAAGGAATGTCCCCGAGAAAAGGCACTTTCTTCGAAGTAAGGATTTCATCCTCCTGGATAAGCCCGCCTATCGTGACAGTCTGCCCGTTCTTAACGCGGACCGTGGTATCAACAGTCCTGCGGTTCATTTCCGGAAGGTTGTCCGCGGTTTTCCCGGTAACCGTATTCACTTCGGGATGCAGCTCCAGTATGATCTCTCCCGAAGCGGTTACCCACGGCCTTGCGCGCAAGATAATGCCGTAATCGAACATTTTTATCTGCCAGGGATATGTAGCTCCGTCCTTGTAATAACCGCCTGTTCCGGTTTTGATAATTGCCTCTTTGCCGCTGACAGTCACGATCCTCGGGTTCGCCTTCACTTTGGTCTTGCCTTTGCTTATGGACGCTTTCAGCATTATTGAAAACTCTTTGGGCAGGAAATCCACGGAACGTATGTCAAGCTGGGTATAGCTCGCGGACTGGGCGCTGGCAGTGATGTTATCCTGCTTGCCTGCAAAACCGAACTGAAAATCCTCTCCCGCGGTGCGCGTCGCTTCAATAACAAGTATTTCCATCATGACCTGGGGAGGAGAAACATCTATAACAGAAATATAATCCTCTGTTTTTCTCACGACATCTTCTCCGCCTGAAACATAGATCGCGTTCTGCTCCTC
>MNUP01000038.1 GCA_001871075.1 Candidatus Desantisbacteria bacterium CG1_02_49_89 | reverse complement strand
TTATAAGGGAAGGCTTGCGGTTTATGAAATACTTACCCTTAACCAACACCTCAGGGAGCTGGTCGTAAAAAGGGCGAATGTAATGGTCCTGCAGGAAATAGCAAGGAAAGAAGAGGGGATGCGAACGCTGAGAGAATCAGCGATGCTGAAAGTCAGGAACGGCATAACCACCGTTGAAGAAGCAGCAGGCATCACTATGCAAGAAGAAGCCTGAGGGCGGGTCCGGAATAATAATGCATCCATCCAAAATATCCCATCTTCTTTTTACGGCATTCAGCCTTATTTTTTTTATCCCCGCGGAATTCCTCTTTGCAGCCGTTGAAACAGGGCCAGCGCCGGGAGATACCGGAACCACTCCTATATACTGCGAGTCAGACTACCTGGAATATAATAAGGGAAAAGGCATTGTTGAAGGCTGGGGCAAGGTAGGCGTCCGTTACAAGGATGTTGAGATATATTCCGATTACCTGCGCGTTAATGTGGAATCTGAAGAGATACTGGCAAGCGGCAATATATCTTTTATGTCCAGGTCCGGTAAGATCGAGGGGGATTCAGTCGCGTACGGCATAAAATCCGAAAGGGGAATAGTTCAGAATGCTTCCACTTCTTTTCAGCCACTCTTCTACCGCGGCAAAAAGATCGAGAAGCTCAGCGATAAGGAACTGACGGTAAGCAACGGGCTTTGCACAACGTGCGATCTGCCTGAGCCGCATTACAGTCTCCGGGCAAGCCGCATCAGTATATATCCGGAAGACAGCATAGTCGCTTTCAACGTAGGGCTTTTCCTGGGGTCCGTCCCGGTTTTTTACATTCCTGTTTTTACGTTTCCCCTCAAAAAAGGAAGGATATCCTGGCTTATCCCCACTGTGGGATACAGCGCCGATAAAGGATGGTATGTGCAGGCAGGTTACAATTATTCAATCAGGTCAGCCCTGTATGGCAACGTGTTCGGCGAATACATGGAAAAGAAAGGTTTCGGTTTGGGGTCAGAGTTTGAATACAGCGCAAACAGGTATGAGGGTGCGTCATCAATTTATTATGTAAGGGACAGGGATACGGACCGGTACAAGGCGGATCTTAAACTAAGGCCTGAAAAAGGCAGTTCTTTTATTTACGTATACCTTCTCAGCGACATGGGTTTTGACAGGGAGTTCGGGCCCTATTTCGGCCCGCCTTTGAACTGGGTAAGACGTAAGTCCACGGCCTACGTTTGTTACAATACTCCCCTGGGTAGGTATTTAAATTTCCAGATGGATATTAAAAGGGAGGACAGCAAAGAAGCCGTGCAGACTTCCCTGCCGGTGCTGGGTTTATATTCGTCTCCGGTAAGGCTTTGGAGCATGCCCTTGTACGCCGATTTTTCCACAAAAACCGGCAATTACTATACAAATTACGACAATTATGTTTTTTCAGACAACTGGCTGAATGTGACTCCTGAACAGCTGAAGCTGACGGACAGCCTGGGATTGGTTTCGGGGGTAGGAGTTCAGGGCGCATACCATAACAGAGACAGGTTTCTACCCGGATACAGGGCGAAAATCGGGCCGCGTTACAGAATGCGGAAAGGTTACTTCCTTACAGAAGCGACGTATAATATAGAGTCCATAGTTGAAGGTGATACTTCGGTGGTTTCCCCGGCGGCGTCGCAGTATGTACGCGGATTTATAATTTATACAGACAGGATCACAAGCATCGAACTCAGCGGAAACTATGATCTGCTTTCGCAGGAATATATCTGGGACAGGTTCAAGAGAGCGCGGCTGGACATAATGGTCAACCCGGCTGGAAGGTTGAGGTTCTTCTCCAGCACTAAATACCACGTATATAAAAACACGTCGCAGAATATTTCTTATATCGAATGGATAAATGATATTATGAACGTAAAGCTCGGAACGCAGTATTATTACGGCAACTATATGCAGTTGAGCCTTACTTCGGAGCTGAATTTTCCCGGCATTAAAACATTCCTTGGGAAATACCAGTTGACGGTTTCCAGCAGTTTTGATCTTATGAACAACAGGTTTGATGTCGTTGATCTCATTATTGCAAGGGACCTTCACTGCTGGGATGTTTCGCTGACGTACCGCGCTTTGTCGCAGGAGATCTGGCTGCAGGCCGGATTAAAGGCATTCCCGGGCATGAGCGTCCAGTTCCATCCGAGTATTTTTTAAGATAGTTATCAGTTGTGAGTTGAGAGTTGTCAGTTAATCCATAGCTCACAACTGACAACCGGCAACGGTATTTATCGGAGGAAAAAATGAAGGCTTTGATACTGAGCGGTGGAAAGGGCACAAGGCTGCGCCCTATAACGCATACTTCTGCAAAACAGCTTATACCGATCGCGAACAAGCCCATTATTTATTACGGGCTTGAAGCGATAAGGGATGCCGGCATAACGGATATCGGGATCGTCGTGGGTGAGACAAAGAATGAAATAAAAACTGCCCTGGGCGACGGGAAAAAGTGGGGGGTGAAACTGACTTACATAGAGCAGGAGGCTCCCCTGGGTCTGGCGCACGCGGTAAAGATCTCCGAGAAATTCCTGAAGAAGGACCCGTTTGTAATGTACCTCGGGGATAACATAGTGAAGGACGGCGTGAATTCTTTCATAGACGAGTTCAAGAAATCGAAACCCAATGCCATGATACTTCTGGCACACGTTAAAAATCCGCAGGAATTCGGGGTTGCTGAGCTGAAGAACGGGAAGGTGGTGCGCCTTGAGGAAAAGCCCGGGAAACCGAAGACCGACCTTGCCCTGGTCGGGGTGTACCTTTTCGACCACAACATATTCAAGGCAATAAGGCACATAAAGCCTTCCAGGCGGAACGAGCTTGAAATAACAGACGCCATTTCCTACCTTATAAACAAAAAGTTCAGCGTGCAGTCGCATATCATAACCGGCTGGTGGAAGGACACAGGCAAGCTGGAAGACCTTCTTGAGGCAAACCGCATAATCCTCGACGGGCTTGAGCCTTCGAGGAAAGGCAGGGTCGACAGCGAATCCAAGCTTTACGGCAAGGTCGTGGTGGAAAAAGGAGCTATAGTTTCAAAAAGCGTGATCAGGGGGCCGGCTATAATCGGGTCAGGGGCGAAAATAACCAATTCCTACATAGGGCCGTTTACTTCAGTTTCCAGCAATGCTGTCATAGAGAACAGCGAGATAGAGCACAGCATGGTGCTGGAGAATTCAAAGATCGAGAACATTTCGCGTATCGAGGACAGCCTTATCGGAAAAAGCGTTGTTGTTTCGAAGTACCCGCACAAGCCGGCGGCATACAGATTTATGCTGGGGGACAGCAGCCAGGTAGGCGTTGTTTAGAAAACAGTGTCAAGAGTCAAGTATCAAGTAAATTCATATTCAAAAAACTATCTGGTTCGATTTAATTTATAAATAGCGGTATTATTAAACTTGACTCTTGACTCTTGATACTTGATACTAAAAAAAAGGGGGAATGAATGGGGATCAAGGTCGGTCTTATCGGGGCTGGGAGTATTGCGCAGGGGCATCTTAACGCCCTGCAGCAGAACAAGAATGTTGACGAAATAAGCATTGCTGACACAAACGAAGCCGCGATCAAAAGAGCCCAGCAGGCTTTTCCGAAAGCGAAGAAAGCGTATGCTGATTACAGGGAAATGCTTAAGGATCTGTCGATAAAAGCCGTGGATATCTGCGTCCCGCACTGGCTCCACCACCGCCTGGCTATCGATTCATTAAAGGCAGGCAAGGACGTGATCTGCGAAAAGCCCATAGCCATGACCCTGAAAGAAGCGGACGATATGATCGGTACTGCAAAAAAATTAGGCAGGCGCCTTTTTATCGAAATGAACCAGAGGTTCATGCCCTATCATAAGGAAACGAAAAAACTTCTTGACAGCGGAGCGATAGGAAAGCCTTTCCTGGTTGTTTACTGCGTGACCGGGAACTGCATCAACGAAATGAACGATCCAAACTACTGGAAAGCCTCGTGGGAAAAGGCAGGCGGCGGGGTAATGATAGACACCGGATACCACGTGATCTATACCATGCTGCATTTCTTCGGCAGGCCCATTGCTGTCACCGGGACCGCGAGGAAGCTGCTTGTCAAGCCCGCGAACAAGGCGGACGACAACACAGCAGTTATTTTTGAGTTTGAGAACAACGTTCTCGGTTCGGCAGCGCTTTCATATACGGTTACTTCAGAAGGCTGGATGGAGACAAGGAACATATACGGGACAGACGGTTCGATACACATAAAAGACACTTCGACTGACCAGCTTACGCTGATAAAAGCGAACCAGCCGAAAGTCATACCGACCGAGCAGCCTGTTGATGTCCACCCGCACTCGTATTCCCTTATGTGCGCAGTGAATCACTTCGTAGACTGCATCATTACCGGAAAAGAATGCGAAGTTAAGCCTGAAGAGGCTAAGGACGCCCTCAAAGTCGCCCTTGCCATTTACGAGTCATCTAATAAAGGCAAAAGGATCTTGTTAAAATGGTAGTTTTACCAGTAGATAGCCGGCAGATGAGGATTGATGCCCATTCTATATCGTATTTCGTAGGACAAGGTTTCAGCCTACGCGTAGGGGCGGGCTTGCCCGCCTTGATGGGAGGCTTGCGTTTGTTAATTCCCCCTTTATTAAAGGGGGATTGAGGGGGATTTTGCCCGCTCCGATGTCCATCGGAGCGAGGTCTCGCCCCGATTTAGTCGGGGCGGATAGGGGTTCAATTCACCTGTCCGCCAATCTTGGTGGAGGATTGAACCCGAAGAGCCAGAAAGGAGCGCCGAACAGGGCAGAAATTGTAAACGCTCGGGGGATTTTTGTTTTTAAGTAAAAAAATAGAAGAATTAGGCTATTGCTGTCCGAAGATCCTGATATATGCCAATCGGGATAATGCTTCGGGCAGGGAGAATAGCGGGATTTATGGAATAAACACAAGGCGCTGAATCCGTCAAAGCATTGGTGGCGGACGAGCGCCTTTTTTATTAATTAATGGAGTTCAAATGGTATTTCAAAAAAAGCGACACTTAATCAAATTTATTTTTATAATTCTTTTCTTCACCCTTTCGGTCCATGCAAAAGAAAATGCTAGGATTCCCATCAAAAATATTTCTATATTGAAAGATAAAGCTGTAACTTATGCATGGAAAGAAAATATAAGAGGAGATTTTATTATTTATATATATAAAGACAAGGATGAAAATGTACTCAACTCAATAAAAGATCACGGTGAAAATTGGAGGTTTAACGAAATAGATTATACATTTGATGAGCAAGTAAACGGTACTGGAAAAACTGGAGAATGGTGGGTTGCTGCAGATGGTAAAACTATTGTAGTAGTTACGGGTCCCGATCAATGTGATAACCAAGAAAATAAACAGGAGACAGATAAACCAGAGGGTGATCCTGTCAATCCAGGACTTGGCGGGCTTATATTTTCTATAGAAGACCTAAATATTCCTACTCCTGGGATATCCATAAAATTTAGAAGAACCTATAAAAGCATTTTTTCTTCTGACGGACCTCTCGGTTACGGATGGGTTGACAATATAAATCAGGGTCTTCTGGGTTTCTTGTGCGTAAAAATTGGTCATTTTAGGGTTCCTTTATAAACGAAGTTAATACTTTAAGCATCAGGTACTCTGTATCTGTGATACCATATGCCCGGCGCTGCATTACACGGATTTTGTTATTCAGTCCTTCCATAAATCCGAGTGATACTTTGTTGTCGGGATGACAGTAACTGACGATGTCATCCCAGTGGCGCTCAATCATCTGGGCGAATTTTTTGAATGGTTCCAAACGGCTCCA
>MNUP01000116.1 GCA_001871075.1 Candidatus Desantisbacteria bacterium CG1_02_49_89 | reverse complement strand
TATACCGTCCTGAGCGCGTCGCTTTCGCCTGTCGTAAGCCCTTTTACCGGCCAGCTTATTATCCCGGTGAAAGGATTGCTGTTGCACAGGATATTTGCCAGGCCTATGCCCGGAGAATCCCCTATCCAGACTGTTGCCACGTAGCCGTGCGTGTCAGCGCCGTAGATGTACAAAGCGACGGGCGAGGTGTTCGTGTACGGGTTGCCGTTGTTGATCTTGACCCAGCCCCAGGGCGGGGTGTCGTCTTCAATACCCACCGTAAAGGGCCAGGTGTAATGGCTTGCCATTGGTGTGCCGAATATGTCCTTGACACCCGTGCCTCCGCCGTAGATTGTCATATTATAAGTTCTCAGGTATGTAAGCGTTATTGACGGGTCGAAGGTTACCTGGAAGCTTATAGAGTTGTAAGATATGGTCCCCGTGACGTAATATATCTGTGTGCCGACAACATAAGACATCCTGACAGTGTCCGTGTTGATGGTCGAAACTTCCATTCTTTTCGTGAATTGCGCGATAACATTTGTCAGGTAATAAACGTCGGTTTCGCCGCTGAACGGGTCTGTCCACGCGATCCTGGGCGGGCCTGTGTCGATAAATATCGTGTCGCTGTAAACCGCGGACATATTTCCCGCAAGGTCCATGAACCGCGCGTAAACGACCTGCGTATCGTTCCCCGCGAGGGTCCAGGTCACCTGCGAGGAATACGGAAGGACTTGCGCGCCTGCGAACCCGGGGTTATTGCTTGCAAGCACTTCCCCGACGCCTGAGAGTGTGTCAGCGGAAGAAAGGCTTAGCGTTACGACGACGTTGTCAGCGTATTGAGCGTTGTTGTTGATGAACACTGAACCGGTATAAGGTGCCGCAAGGTCAATTTCAATAAAGCAGCTGTCCGCGTTGCCGTAATCGGAAGCCCTCAGGCCTGTCGGGTCGAACGCGTCTATCCACGCGTAGTAGGTGTCCTCGCCGGTGTTCCCTGTCCCGTTCCACGTTTGATAGGAATAGGTATTGGTTATCCTGGTCTGGCCGTTCACAAGCGTTGTTATGGTATTGCCCAGTTTGTCATATATATGAATAATAACGCTGTCAGCAACATCGTCCTCATCCTTAAGGTAATATGAAATAACGGAAGTGTCTTTCCAGCCGCTCGCGTCCGGGCTGAACCAGTAAGGACTTGCGGAAGCGTTCTGGATCGCAGGCACGCCCCTTTGCACCCTTACTGTCAGGGTGTCGGGGTTGAACGTGTTATTCCATATACTTGCGGTCAGTGTCCTTGTGCCCAGGTCGATATCCTTGTAGTAGATCGTGCACACGCCCTGTATCGTTTTTAATGAAATTGCGCCCGTGTTGTCCCATGAAGGATCTGTGATCGGGACATACTGGTCGTTGAAACACCCGTTCGGGCCGTCGGTTATCCAGACAACCGTTTCCGAGTAGGTCTTGTCTATATCGTTGGTGTCTGTCAGGGCGAACGCCTTAATGGCTCCGGAAGGCGAATACGGGGTTATCGTGATCACCTGGGTATCGTTCTCGATCTTCAGTTTTATTGCCCCGTAAAGGATGGTCACGGTCAGAGTGTCGGGCAGCAGGTCATACGCGTACCCGCTTATTTTTGACTGGCCTGTTTTCCTGTCCTTGTAATACAGCTTTACTTCCCCGTTTGACAGCGTTATAACGCTTGTATTAACCCAGGGATTGTGCGTTACTGAGAAGGAACCTGAATTCCCGGTGGTGTTGAACAGCGAAACGGTGCAGTTCCAGGATACGTCCATCAGCCCCGTGTCTGACGTTGCCTGCAGGGTTATTTCGTTTGTCGGGGACCCGGCTTTTGTCGATGCAACAGGTTTGAACTGGAGCCTTATCGCGCCGCCCGTTATTGTCTGCACCTGTGAATCAGACCGCAGGTAGGAGTTTGTCAGGATTATATTGGGGCTTCCGCTCCCTTTGTCCTTGTAATAAAAGAGCGTTCTCCCGTTCACGATATTAATGACGGTGACGTTTATCCAGCTTGTCTGGCTGACCGAGAATGTCGGCGTTGTCACCGATGACGAAGAAAGCGCTGCTGTCCCGCTGAATGTCCCGTCAAAATTGCCTGCCTCATCCCAGACCTCGACAGTGATGCTGTCAGTGGGCAGACCGGCTTTTGCCGTCCTTGAAGGGGAAGTGATCTTGAGCTTTGAGGAAGTTATTGTTTCTTCCTGGTAGTCAGGCGCGAGGTCAGCGTTGTACCGCGTTACCGTGATCACAGGCCTGCCCATCAGGAAATCCCTGTAGAAAACATTACGCTGCCCGCCCGCGAGGGTGATCGTGCAGCCGCTGGGGTTCCATGGAGGGCTGCCTGTGGTCGAGAACTGGCCGCTTTCGCTGCTCGTATAAAGCGTTATCGTGTTCGCTGCCGGATAAGACGCGTATAGGGCGTCAGCGCAGGTCCATGCCTGGATGTTGACCGCGGTTGAAACGTCCCCTGCCCTGATTGTTTTTCCTGCGGTGGTTATTTTCAGTTTTATCGCGCCGGCAACTATTGTCTCGTTCTGTGTCGCGGAAAGCAGCCCGTCCCTTGCCGCGCTGATCAATTTAACGCCGGTGGAATAATCCTTATAATATACCCGCGCCTCGCCGTCCACAAGTGTTATTTCGGACGGGGACAGCTCGTTCCAGAAAGCGTTGGTATCCGAGAACGCGCCTGTTGAAGAAGCGGTCAGCAGCTGGATGTTCACGCCGGTTATACCGGCGTCAAGGGCCCCGGTGCAGGTCTGCGCCTGGATCACCATAGAATCTGATATAGCGCCCGCAACAATCGTTCTCTGCGGGGTTATAATGGCAAGCTTTGAGGCGCCGTATTCGATCGTTACCGGTTGCACTCCGGGTATGAGCCCTTCCCTTGAGACCGTTATATCCGGGATTCCCGGCGCGAAATCCCTGTAATAGAACGACGCTGCCCCGGCACTGAGAAATATCGTTGTGGTATTTTTCCATGTGAACCTGTTCACGGAGAAAAAGCCGGTGTTGGAAGTCGTGGAAAGGGTTACTGTCCCGCCGTAATTCGGGTCCAGCCGCCCGTTTTCATCCCTGGCTTCCACTGTTATGAAATCTGTCGGGTAACCCGCCTTAACTGTCTGCTGCAGAGTGGTGATCACCAGGCGGGAAACTGTGAAGGTTATTGCCTGAGAATCCGGGGTAAAATCAGCGTTTGTTACGGTGATCACCGCGGTTTCGTAGTTTAGGTTTTTCACATATACAAAAGTTTCGCCGCAGTTAAAGTTCAGACCAAGGGTATAGGGTGTCCATGAGATCCCGTTATCCGCGGAAATTTCCGAGGTTCCCAGTCCTGATTCAACGGTAAATGTCACCGGCTGGCTATAACCGGTATCAACAGCGTCAGTATCGGTCAGCGCCTGGACTATGATCGATTCC
This sequence comes from Candidatus Desantisbacteria bacterium CG1_02_49_89, assembly GCA_001871075.1. GTDB lineage: Bacteria > Desantisbacteria > UBA1551 > UBA1551 > UBA1551 > UBA1551. The sequence goes on along the minus strand of MNUP01000116.1, from coordinate 2,084 downwards.
GAAGCGGTTCCGGCGTACACTGTTCTCGGAGGTGACGAGATCTTCATTTTAATGGCGCCGTAGATTATGGTTTCGGTCTGGGTTGCGGGCAAAAGGTCGGACGAGCTTCTGCTGGCCGTGATAACCGGCGCGCCTGTTTTATGGTCTTTATAGTAGAACGCTGCCTGGCCGCCTGAAAGAGTGATCGTGCTTGTGCTGGCCCAGAGCGCGCGGTCGATCGAGAACGAGCCGGAATTCCCCGAGCTTGTGGAAAGCACGACGGTCCCGCCTATGGAAGTGTCAAGCACGCCCTTATTGGTCTGCGCCTCAACGGTGATGGAATCCGCGGGAATGCCCGCTTTGGCTGTCCTCGCTGCGGAAGTTATCACAAGTTTTATCGCGCCGTACGCGATGGTTTCCTGCTGCCCGCCAGGATAGAAATCGTCCCTGGTCACGGTTATTGTCGGCCTGCCGTCGTTTTCGTCCATGTAATAAAACCGGCTGATGCCTGACGTAAAGGTTATTATGCTGGTGTCAGCCCACTGGGTGCTGCTTATTGAGAAAGATCCGTTCAGGGAAGTCGTAATAAGCGCCGCGGTCCCCGTAAAGCTTACATCTGTTTCGCCTGTGTCTGTCTGTGACACGGCCTGGATGATTGCGGTGGGCATCCCGGCTTTTGCCGTTCTCTCCGGGGTTCTTATCGCGAATTTGATTGCGCCGTAGGCTACGGTTTCCGCCTGCGTGTCCGAATACGGGTACAGGTCGGGCCGTGAAACCGTTATTACCGCCCGCCCTGTTTTTTTGTTCTTGTAAGAGAATATCCCGATGCCGTTAACGAGTGTGACCTGGTTGATGTCAGCCCACTCGGTGCTGCTCGCTGAGAATGAAGCGCTGTTCCCCGAAGTGCTGTAGAGATAGATTGCCTCGTTCTGGCTGACGTCGGTATCATCCGCGTCGGTCAGGGCCGCGACCGCGATATAATCGGTAGGATATCCTGCCCTTGCGGCCTTGGGCGCCGTCGTTATTTTTAATTTTATTGCCCCGTAAATAACGCTCTGATCCTGTGCAGCGGAATTATAGTTATTTCTGCTCACGGTAATGGACGGGGAGCCTATTATCCTGTCTTTGTAATAGAATACGGCCTTTCCCTGAGAGAATCTGAGCGCTGTCGTGTCAGACCATTGTGTCTTGCTGGTTGAGAAGGTGCCGCTGTTTGAAGACGCGGAAAGCGTTGCAGTTCCGTTAAAGGTTGTGTCAACCTGGCTTGCGTCGGTAAGGGCTTCAACGGCTATGGAATCTGAGGAAAGCCCGGCTATGAAGGTCCTGAATTCCGTGGTAATGCTGAATCCTGTAGCTCCGTAATATATGGTCTGCGCCTGCGTATCGGAATAATATCCGGTTTTTGAAACGGTGATCACGGGTGAGCCCAGGTTGTGGTCCAGGTAGTAGAATACTGCCTGGCCTGATTCAAGGTTAGCCTGGTTTATGTCTATCCATTCCGTGCTGCTTGCGGAGAAATGCCCGTCACCCGAAGTGGTCGCGAGATCAACCGGGGTAGCCGTTATGCCCGGGTCAAGCGCGCCTGTGTTTGTCTGCGCCTGAACAGCCATGCTTATCGGCCAGCCAGCCCTTTCATTTCCAGGAGAGGAAGTTATCTTCATTTTTATCGCGCCGAACACAATCGTTTCTGCCTGCGTGCCCGAGGTCATTGAAAGGTCTGTTCTGGAAGCGCTTATGACCGGATATCCTGTGGATTCGTCTTTGTAGTAGAAGCTTCCCTGGCCTGAAACAAGGGTTATAGCGCCTATGTTCGACCACGGAACCTGGTCCAGGGAGAAACAGCCTGCCGCGGAACCGGTGCCAAGCAGCGCGTAATCGCTGAACGAGCTGTCTATATGCCCGTTCTCGTCCTGCGCTTCTATGGTGACTGCGTCCGTTGGCACCCCGGCTTTAACCTGTCTCTGGGGGGTCATAAACACGAACCTGGATACCTGTATTGTTTGTACCTGTGTGTCAGGCGTAAGGTCCCAATGGCTTGCCCCTATTACGGGACTGCCGAAATTCATATCTTTGTAATAGATGTTCTTTGTCCCGGATGCCAAAAG
>MNUP01000082.1 GCA_001871075.1 Candidatus Desantisbacteria bacterium CG1_02_49_89 | reverse complement strand
ACAGGAATTTTGTTTTTTGTAATATTATTAACCGAAAAAGTAAGATCTGTGCCAATCTGTGTAAATCTGTGTCAAAAGATACCTTGAGGAATTTTATCAAAGGAGAACAGATGATTTTCGTTACAGGCGCCAACGGCATGGTGGGCAGCTATGTCAGCAAATTCTTTAAAGAAAAAGAGCTGATCGCTACCGACATAGACACGCTGGATATAAAGGATCCCGCCGGGGTAATGAAGGCGGTTAAAAAGGCAAAGCCTGATTTTGTTATCCATCTTGCGGCGAAGACCGACGTGGACAGGTGCCAGATCGAGCCGGATGACGCCTTCCTTTCAAACACCATCGGCACGCAGAACGTGGCGCTTGCCTGCCAGGAAACCGGCGCAGTCATGGTGTACGTCAGCACTTCGGGTGTTTTCGACGGAAAAAAAGAGGGGCCGTACACGGAATTCGACGGGCCCAGCCCCGCCAATACCTACGGCCGGACAAAGCTGGAAGGCGAGAAGGCGGTGCAGGGCCTCCTGAAGAAATATTACATAGTCAGGGCCGGATGGATGATAGGCGGCGGCCAGGAAAAGGACAAGAAGTTCGTGGGGAAAATAGTAAGGCAGTTCAGGGAAATAGAAATCCCCGAACAAGTTCGGGCGCCCCGTGACCCCGAACAAGTTCGGGCACCCCGTGACCCCGAACAAGTTCGGGCGCCCCGTGACGCCCGGCAAGCTGGGACGCCCGGGCCCGAGATCCTCGCGGTGAACGACAAGCACGGGACCCTTACATACGCTCCGCAGCTGGTAGAGGGGATAAGGGATCTGATGAAGACCGGTTATTACGGGCTTTATCACATGGCGAACACCGGCGTGTGCAGCAGGTATGACGTTGCCGTGGAGATAGGCAGGATACTGGGGAAGAACATCCCTGTCAGGCCCGTTGATTCGTCCCGTTTCCCGTCGCCCGCTCCCAGGGCGCGCTCTGAAGCGCTGGAAAGCTACAAGTTAAAACTGCTTGGGATGGCGAAAATGGGAACCTGGCAGGACGCGCTGAAAGATTATCTTTCGACCTGGAAACTCTGAAATTTCCACGAAATCACGAAAGTGTCACGAAAGCACGAAATATTATTTTAGTTTCAAGCTTGACACTTGATACTTGACACTTGACACTTAATATAATCACCGTAATCTCTTTTGAAATCACCGTAATCATTTTATAAGGAGAAGGCATGATATTCGTGACCGGCGCTAACGGAATGGTGGGCAGTTACCTGGAAGAGGTTTTCAGCGGCGGGAAGCTCGTTCTTACGGACATAGACACCCTTGACGTAACGGATCCCGTGAAAGTCAGGAACGAGATCAAAAAAAGGAAGCCTGAATTCGTTCTGCACCTTGCCGCGGAGACAGATGTGGACAGGTGCGAAAAAGAAGCGGACCACGCGTATCTGACCAACGCGCTGGGGACGCAGAATGTCGCGCTTGCCTGCCAGGAAGCCGGAGCGGTAATGATCTACATCAGCACTGCGGGAGTTTTTGGGGGCGGGAAATCCGAGCCGTATACGGAATTTGACCAGCCGGATCCCGCGAATATCTACGGGCGCGCAAAATGGGAAGGCGAGAAAATAGTCCGGTTTTTGCTGGACAGGTACTATATCGTCAGGGCCGGATGGATGATCGGCGGCAGGGAAAAAGACAAAAAGTTTGTCGGTAAGATAGTAAGGCAGTTCGGCGAAAAGGACAAGATCCTTGCCGTGAACGACAAGACAGGCACCCCCACGTACGCGCGCGATCTTCTGGAAGGTATTAAAAAATTGATCACGACCGGTTATTTCGGCCTTTACCACATGGCGAACACCGGCGTGTGCAGCAGGTATGACGTTGCCGTGGAGATAGGGAAGATCCTGGGCAAAAAAACTCCGGTGGAGCCGGTGCCTTCATCGGTTTTCCCGCTCCCGGCGCCCAGGGCGGATTCGGAAGCGATGAGGAATTACAAGCTTGAACTGCTGGGCGTGCACAAAATGAGGCCGTGGCAGGAAGCCCTTAGCGAATATCTGAAAAACTGGCTGCAGTAAAAAATACCTTCATTAGTCTTCCTCCCCCTTGTCGAAGACCCGCCAATCTTTCTGGGTGGGACGGGGGAGGATTGAGGTGAGGGTGGGTAGATAGAGAGAATGGGCTTGCCCTGAACCGGAGCGTAGCGACTGGTTCGGGGGGTGAGGGGATAATTTTAAAATGGATAAAAAACCTTCTATATATTTTTTCTGCCCCGCGTATAAGGATGAGGGCAATCTTGAAGGGGTGGTTTCCGCGGCAATAGCCATCCTGTCCGAGGTAGCAGGCGATTTCAGGATCACTATCGTGGAGGACGGGAGCCCGGACAAAACCGGAGAACTGGCTGACAGGCTGGCCGGAAAACACAAAAACGTCAGGGTCATACACCATCCGGTCAACCGCGGGTACGGCGAGGCCCTCAAGACCGGTTTTACGGATCCCGGGCGTTCCGGATATGACCTGGTTTTCTACACGGACGGTGACGGGCAATTCGACATCGGCGAGCTGAAAAAGCTGCTGCCCATGATGAAAGATAACGATGTCGTCATCGGCTACAGGGCCAACCGTGTTGAGGACTGGCGCAGAAAATTCCAGTCATGGGTCTATAATTCGCTTACCCGCGCCATGACAGGCCTGCGTTTCCGCGATTTCAACTGTTCTTTCAAGCTGTTCAAAAGGGAAGTGCTCGAGCATATCGATATTGAATTCCCCTCGGTATTTATCGATTCGGAGCTTGTGATAAAAGCCGCGCTCGCCGGGTACAGGATCGCCGAAACAGGCGTGACCCATTACAGGCGCGCGGAGGGAACGGGTTCCGGGGCGAAATGGAGCCTTATCCGGGGCACAATGAAGAGCATGGCTGATTTCTGGAAAAAATACAGGGACGGGAACCTGAAATACAGAAAAAAAGGCACGGAGGCCGGGATTGGGATCTGATAAAAAGGAAAGATTGTTTCTTCTGGCGGCGGTGGCGGCAGCTTTTCTGATAAGGCTGGCGTGGATCCTGAGCCTGGACAACACGGTGAACGTGTGGGATGACTGGTGGGACCAGCTCGCGCTTAACCTTATCAGCGGGAAAGGATACGCGGTGGCAAACCCTATCGCTTTCACGTCAGGTCTTTTTTATTCCTGGCGCCCGCCCGCTTTCCCGCTGTTCCTCTCGGTGCCGTTCTTCTTTTTCGGGCGTAACTACCTTGCGGCAAAAATATCCGTCGCCCTGATCAGCTCGGTTTCCGCGGTGCTGGTTTATTACACGGGCAAAAGATTTTTCGGCAGGCCGGCGGGAACTCTCGCGTGCGCTGCCACGGCGCTGTACCCGACATTTATATTTTTCTCCGGTTACCTCGCTCCCGAGAGCCTCACACTTTTCCTGATCTTATCCTTTTTATTTTTCCTGGCAAGGGACACGGAAAAGCCATCCGTTTCCAATTACGCGTTCTGCGGTTTGTTCCTCGGCCTGGCAGTCCTGTGCAGGACGATCTTGAGCCTCTTCTTTGTTTTTATACTTGCCTGGATGCTCCTGAACTACCGCGGGAAAAAGGAGATCGCCGTAAAATTTGCGGTTATGGTCCTGGTCATGGCGGCTGTTGTTTCTCCCTGGATAATAAGGAATTACCGGATACACCATGCGTTCCTCCTGAATTCAACGGACAGCGGTCAGGCGCTCTACATAAACAACAATCCCGATTCTTTCAAAGATGACCCCAGCGGCGTCGCTTATTATTACAAGCCCGAAGAATTCAGCAATATGGGCGAACTGGAAACGAACCGCACGCTCGCGGGCAGGGCAATCGAATTCATAAAGAAAAACCCGGTTACTTACATTAAGTATGTGGGGCGCAGGCTCCTGAATTTCTGGAGGCCTTTCCCGCACCGCATTTCCGGCCCGGGCCAGCCTTATTCGGCAATGCATGTCGCGGCCAGCGCGGCTTACACCATACCGCTTTTCGCGCTTGCGCTTGCCGGTTTTTTTATGTCGCTTAAGAACTGGAAAAAACTTTCTCTTTTATATTTTTTTATGATTTATTACTGCGGGACCCATGTGCTTGTCAGGGCTACGATCCGTTACCGGATGCCTGTGGAGCCGTACCTGATCCTTTTTGCCTCTTACGGGCTATGGATGCTGTGGACGAAATTAAAGGATAAACCCAAAACATGAGCAGGACGAAGATCTTTTATTTCACGACTGATTCAAAAATAGGCGGTACCGAGCGCATGATACTGGCCCTCCTGGAAGGCCTGGACAGGAATAAATACGAGCCTTTTCTGTGCGCCATAAAACCCGGCGGAGCGCTGCTCCCCGAGGCGGAAAAGCTGGGCGTTAAGGCGGTAACCCTTAACGCGGGATCCAGGACCGACCTGCCCGCGCTCTGCGGCATTATCCCGATGCTGAGGAAGGAAAAACCCGGTATACTTCACACGTTCCTTTTCCACGCGAACATAGCAGGCAGGATAGCCGGCAGGATGTGCGGGGTTCCGGTCATAATTTCCAGCCAGAGGAGTGTTGACAAATGGAGGAAGCCCTGGCATTCGGCTCTAGACAAATGGACATCAGGCCTGTGTAACCTTATAATCTCAAATTCCGAGGCAGGAAGAAAGGCGCTCATCGAAAGGGAAAAGATCGATCCGGCAAGGGTCATCACGATACACAACGGCATTAACGCGGAAAAATTCGCCGCCGCCGCCTGCGGTGCTGATGCGGGTGCTGCCAGAAAAGCCTTCGGGTTTGCGCCTGGCGATACGGTGTTAGGCATTATAGCGAACCTGCGCGCGGTCAAAGGCCACAAGTTTCTCCTTAAGGCATTTCAAAACGTCCGACGTACGACGCCCGACGTACGACTGAAGCTTCTGGTGGTCGGAGAAGGAAAACTTGAGGGGGAGCTGAAGGACCTGGCGGATAAGCTTGGCGTGAGCAACGACACCGTATTCGCCGGGTTCAGGGACGAGATACCGCGGGTGCTTGCCGCCATAGACATATTCGTTCTGCCGTCGCTGTGGGAGGGTTTTCCGGTTTCCGTGATCGAGGCGATGGCGTCAGGAAAGCCCGTGATAGCGAGCAGGGCCGGGGGAATACCGGAGGCTGTTGTTGAGGGGGAGACCGGTTTGCTCGTGCCTCCGGGGGACGTGCCCGCACTTGAAAAAGCGATCGAAGCGCTTGCGGGTTCCCCGGAACTTGCGAAAAAAATGGGCGAGGCGGGCAGAAAAAAAGCCGGGTCTGAGTTCGGCATAGAAAAAATGATAAGTAAAACGGAGGGTGTCTATGAAAGACTTACGGGAAATCGAGATAAGCATTGACTGGCAGTTCGTACTGCTGCTGACGATCATTGCGTTCATAGGGCGCCTGCTTTACATTTTTACTCTCGAGTCAGGCCTGTTCTATTTTGACGATTCGCTTCAGTGGAACCAGATGGCGCTCAATATCATCGCCGGCAAGGGCGTGATCATCGATACCGCCCCGACCGCGTACAGGATGCCGCTGTATTCATTTTTCCTGGCGGGGATCTACAAGGTCTTCGGGGCCGGCAATCTTTTCGCGGTAAGGGTCATCCAGGCAGTGATCTCGGCGCTGACCTGCTTTTTCGTGTACCTGATCACGATCACTGTTTTTGCGGAAGACGAGCACGCGCACAGGGTCGGGAGGATCGCGGCGATCATATCCGCTTTTTACCCGTTCTTCGTGTATTACAGCGGGGCGGTGCTGACCGAAACGCTGTACATATTCCTGCTATGCCTTTTCATGTGGCTTTTAATAACGAGGAAATACGCGTGGGCGTCACTGGTGTTCGGCGGAGTGATCATGTGCAGGGCGGAGATCGCGGGCTTCCTTATTTTTATCCTGGTCGGGTTGTTCGTCCTGATGAAGGCGCGGGACGCGCTGGGAACGTTTGTCGTGGTCCTGGCGCTCGTATGCGCGGTCCTGTCTCCCTGGGCTGCCAGGAACTATATGGCCTTCGGCAGGTTTGTGCCGCTTTCAACAATGGGCGGGTGGACCTTCTGGGAGGGGAACAATCCCCGGAACACAACCGGCGGCCCGTGCTCATATTTTCCCGACACAACAGGCATGGACGAGGTGCAGAGGGACAAATATCTTCGAAACGAGACCCTGAAGGTTATCAGGCAGGACCCGGGCAGGTTCGCGTTGTTGTGCCTGAGCAAGTTTAAGAGGTTCTGGAACATCGGCCTCAATACCGAAGACCCGCGGTATTTTTCAAAAAGGAACAATATGATAAGCATGCTGAGTTTCGGCCCGGTGCTTCTCCTTTTCATACCCGGCTTGATGCTGACTTACTGGAACAGAAAAAACCTGATGTTCATTTATTACCTGATACTCTACACCATGCTCGTAAACCTTGCTTTTGTGTCGTCGCTGAGGTACAGGCTTCCCATAGAGCCGTACCTTATCATATTCGCCAGCTATACCATCAGTTCTGTCTACAGGGGTAAGAAATGAAACTGTCGGTGATAATCCCGGTTTATAACGAGAAGAACACGATCTTAAGCCTGCTTGAGAAGGTCAGGGCTGTCAGGGTCGATAAGGAGATCATAATCGTTGACGACGGCTCAACCGACGGCACGCGGGAGCTCCTTAAACAGTATCAAGAGTCAAGTATCAAGAGTCAAGTAGATGTTGATTCTGGTGACTGCATGCGCGATATGCTTAAAACGTACGACGTAAGACGTACGACGCACGACGAGATTAAGGTGATTTTTCATGAAAAGAACCAGGGGAAGGGAATGGCGATAAGGACCGGGCTTAAGGCAGTGACCGGAGAAGCGGTCATCATACAGGACGCGGACCTTGAATATGACCCTAACGATTACCTGAAACTGATCGAGCCGATAATAAAAGGGGAAGCCGTCGTTGTTTACGGTTCCAGGATAACGGGTTCCGGCAGGAAATCCTACTGGAGTTTTTACCTGGGCGGCAAGTTCCTTTCTTTCCTGACGAACCTGCTTTACGGGACCAGGATCACGGACGAGCCGACCTGCTACAAGGCCTTCAGGGCCGATGTCATAAAGGGCATAGACCTGAAATGCAGGCGTTTTGAGTTCTGCCCTGAAGTGACCGCGAAGATAAGCCGCAGGGGCCACAGGATATTGGAAATCCCCATAAGCTACGAGCCCCGTTCGATGGAAGAGGGCAAGAAGATAAGCTGGAAGGACGGGCTGGAAGCCATATGGACCCTGATAAAATACAGGTTTTCAGAATGAAATCCCGCAAAGTTTGACATTTTAAATATAATATGATATAATAGAATAAATTTGGATGGTATTGAATACAGAACAATGATCACAGGATAATGATTTTATGGAATTTTATGATAAAAAGAACATTTTGATAACCGGAGGGCTGGGGTTCCTGGGAAGCAACCTTGCCGTAAGTCTGGTTAGCCGCGGGGCAAAGGTGTCTGTGTTTGACGCTATGCTTCCGCTGTACGGCGGCAGCCTATTTAATATAAAAGATATAAATGATAAAGTAGATGTAATAATAGGGGATTTAAGGGATGAAGCCGTCCTGGGAAAGGCGGTAAAAGATAAAGAAATAATATTCCATATAGCGGCCCAGACCAGCCACATAGACAGCATGACAGACCCCCTCCTGGACGTGGACATTAACTGCAGGGGCAACATAATCTTCCTCGAAGCATGCCGCAGGCTAAATCCGTCAGTAAAAATAATTTATGCCGGAACAAGGGGCCAGTACGGGAGGGTGAAATACGTTCCCGTTGACGAAGAGCATCCCCTGAACCCGACCGACGTTTACGGCGTCAACAAGACCGCGGGCGAAAAATACCATTTCCTTTACGCCAATTCGTACGGGCTGAAGGTCTGCAGCCTGCGCATCAACAACTCGTACGGCCCCAGGCACCAGATGAAGCACGGCAAATACGGCATACTG
>MNUP01000025.1 GCA_001871075.1 Candidatus Desantisbacteria bacterium CG1_02_49_89 | reverse complement strand
TCTTTCAGGACCGGAAGGACTGAAAAGAAACAATCCTTAACGCGTTCGTATGTTTCGCCAAAACCGGATGAAGGAGGGATATCCCTTGCCTTCGGAGAGCCGAACACCATTACTTTCCCGCCTACATCGCCGCAGAAGCGCGCCAGGGCTTTAAGGTATTCAGTTGATCTTTCACGGATCGACCTATCCGGAGAACTCAGGCTCAAGCCCTTCGGGGACGCCAGCAGCCAGTGAAGGCCGGTTATTTCAAGGCCGTTCGCACCGGCAATATCCGCGATCTCTTTCCTTTTGCCGGCGCTTACCTGTTCAACCGATCCGGCAAAAATAAACGGGGCAAGCTCAATACCGGCGTAACCCAGCGATGAAACGTATCCAGCCACCCTGGCCCATTCCCAGCCCTTGAAAATTTCGTTGCATATCCCGAACTTCACTATAAAATCCTGATTACGGTGATTTTTAACTGCGATTACGGTGATTATAAAATTAACCACGGAGGCACGGAGACACAGAGAATTATTTACGATGCACGATGAACGATGCACGATGTTACGAGCTAAACACATGACTCATGACACATGACTCATGACTGCCTCTAAAAGCGGATCTCGCCGCGGAACGCTATGCTGTGCGAAATATAATCCTGGGTCGGGACCTGGGCGTTCGCGTACCAGATAAAAGTGTGGCCGAACGTAAGGCGGAGGTTCTCAGCCGCGTTATACGAAAGCCCGGTGGTGGTCGAAAACTTATTTGTCGATTCCAGCTTTAATACGTCTTCTTCCACGCTCCTGAATTCATGGCTCGTGGTATTGTTGAGGTCAAAGCGGTTCGCAAGCTTCCATTCCTTGAAAAACGGTATAGCGAGGACAAGCGGGAAATCGGCGGTATAATCCGTCCTCACAGAAGGAGCCATGGTGTTTGTGAACCTGGTGTATGCGCCGGTCTGGGTGGTCTCCATGTTCCAGTTAAATGAATAATTCTGGTTTACGGCTGAGGTCCACCTTACCTGCCAGTTGAAGTTGGGTGTCATGGTGGAGGTTTTTGACGAACCCAGGGTTTCCGAGATCCTGTGGTTGAAACTGCCCATAAGGTTCGAAGATTCCATGGATTTCTTCAGTTCCGGGAACGCCTGGTTAATGTCCAGGCGGGCGCTGCCGCCGTAACCCAGGTTATTGACAGTGTTGAAAGAACCCTGGTTCTGGCTTTCGTCCGTGCCGAAAGACATATTCGCGCTCGCGCTGAGCGGGTCCCACAGGTAAAAATTAGCGCTGAGCGTGTGGTTTTTCTGGTTGGATGACGCCTTCCGCATCAGGGTGAACGTAAACGTGTCTCTCAGGTTCACAAGGGCCTGCCAGATGTCCATGTTTATATCCCCGGGCTCTATTGTTTTATCAAGGCTTTCATACGAAACGTTCGCGTTCATCCGGAAGCTGTAATAGAAATTAACGAATTTCATTACGCTGAACCATTCTCTGGGTGAAACGCTTGCGTTAAAATCAACGGTCGCGCTGCCGCTTGCGTTCTTTTTAGTATCCGTGACGCTTATGAAATAATTCTCGTCGATGACCTCGCTGAGAGACGCGGACGGGCTTACACCCTTAAAATACGTCGTGGAAGTTGAAATACCGAGGTTCTGGTTCCTGCTCAAAGGCCTCATATCCCCCAGTGGCGCGTTGACGCTTGCCTGCTGGCCCGTGTTTCGCAGCTTATACTGCGGTATGATGTTTACCTGCGCGACAGGCTGAAAACCCATTGAAACAAGGAAATCGCTTGCATGATCGCATGTATTGTTCGTATCCACAAAAGCCGGGCCAATGCTTACCTCGCGCAAAGAACTCGAATAGGAATAGGAAGGTTTAACGGAAAGCGCGTACCACAACCAGCGCGGGAAGGCATAGCTGTAAATCATGCTTGCCGAATAGCTCTGCTGTATTTCTTTTGCCTCAGAACCTTTAAAATCGCTGTCTATCTTCGCGTGGGTATAACTGCCGGTGATCGAAGGCAAATATGTCTGCCCGAAATTAAGAAAATGGCTCTGCGCGATCACATTCCTGAGGCCCAGCCTGTACCGCGGGACATCCTTTGCGGTATTGGGGTCAAGCTGGGTGCGCGTCTGTGACCATGCGCCTGAATAAGGCAGGCTGATCCCCCAGCCGGACGGTATAAGCCTTGATAGCAGAACGCTCCAGCTGCCTCCGAAAGATTCGTTGTCCTCCGCGGCTGACGCAACGCCCAGGGTTTCAAACGTGTGTGAGAGCTTCCTGTAACTTGCGCCCAACCCCACGAATCCGTTGTCAATATTCACGTTAAGCCCGGCCTTTAGGGCGTAACCCTCCTTTATCCCGGACTCGTCCAGATACAGCTCGTTTATCCAGATCTCCTTTTTCCTGCCGAAGGTGTTGGTGTCATACACACCCAGCGTTATCTGTTTGATATTATACAGTATGTCCAGCGGCTCTGTCACGGTCATTGTCGCGGACCTAACCAGCGTTGTAACGTCACCCAGCTCCACTGATTTGATCTCCCAGTCTTTTTCCGAAGACAGGGCGAAATTCTGCTGGTAGTAGTTGTTGTCGTCCATGCCGAACCTAATGAAGAACGTGCCGCCGGAACTGCCGGAAGTCACGAAAAGCCAGAATTTCATCCTTTTGTAGTCGGTAAAATTCAGCGCTGTTGTGAATTTCTGGGTCACGGAACCCGTGCACTCCTCGCTGAACCGGTAGACCAGCGCCATTGACTGTTCCTTGGGTATCTGGGAAGCGACGACCAGGCGCAGGTCTTCCTCAAGGTTGGGGTGCAGCTCTTCGAAATAATCGTTCAGGCCGTCCTCATCCTCGTCGTAGGACGAATCCGGCACGTAATACCTGGGGTCTTTATAATAGGACGGGCTGTCCCCACTGATATTGTCAACCGAGTTCCTCGATTCAGCGGAAAAGGTATTAATGCCGGCAAGCCCTCCCACGGCAACGTTGGTCCACTTGCTGCCTACCACTGAAAGGCTGTCCATCTGAAGCGACCCGGACTTCGCGCCGCCGGATTCGTTCTTTACCCAGATCCGTATATTCTTCACCATGGCCCAGTCAGTATCTCCGGAAACCTGGCGCGAGAACGGGATCCTGTAAAGCTTCCAGCTGCCGGATTCGCCTATCTTATATCCGGAAAAATCGAATTCCGCAAAATACCCTCCCAACGTGTGTATTTTCTGGTTGAATGCGTTGAGCTGCCCGTCCCCGTCAAGGTCCTCTCCGTCCAGCCTGCCGTTATTCGCCCCTATCTGGGCAGAGCTTCCGCCCGGACTGTAGAACGTCCAGCCGGCGTCTTCATCCGGATTGAGCTTGCCGTCCGCCATTTTGGTATCCTCTGTTTTGGGCTGGCCCTTGCTCCACAGCTTTGCCGAACCGGAATAGACATCGGTGTCAAAACCTCCCCTGCCGTCAACATCCTCGCTTATCATTCCCAGCTCAAAGAAGACCTTCACATTCGGTACGGGATCCTTGACCCAGAACTCAATATTGTTATACTGAGAGTAGTCCTGCGAATATTTTGAGATCGGGTAGCAGATCGCGACCCAGTTGCTGTCCGCAAGGGAATAATCCAGCACTATGGACTTCGGGGTGGTCAGGTTAGGGTCATGGCCCTCTTCAGCTCCCCTGAGATTGAACACCCCCCCGCCTATAAGTCCCCTCAGCCCGAGTGATTCGCCTGTTGGAGCCGAAGAGATCCTCCATGAGTTGGTATCTGTCATCGGCACGCTGACCTGCAGTTTTGCGCCTTCCATGTCGTCCACCATGGCCTTCTTGAAAGTATTCGGGTCTTTCCAGCTGTACGCGCCCTCAAAATTCATGCTTGTGGAAAACGGGACCTTTTCCAGGCCCGGGATAATCCTTGAGATCAGCGATTTGGGGTCAAGCTGCATGTCAACGTCCACTACCTGGTGGCTTTTAGGCGTGGACCTTACGCTGGGTATTTCGTTGGGCGAAGGCGTGCCGCTGTACAGGTATGTTGTGCCGATGGAAAAATCCGGAGAAAGCGGCAACTCGCCCCTCATACCTAAAAGGGTTTCCACGTACTGGCCGCCGAACGGCATGTATTCGTAGTCCACCTTGATAACGCTGTCCTCTGTGATCATTTCCTCGCGCAGGAATGAAAGCCAGCCGCTATCGTAGTCTATCGTGTAATCCGAATCCTTCCTCAGAAGGCTGCCGTTCAGGTACACGCGCTCGCTTCCCTCAACAAGGTAGGGGCGCAGTATCAGCGCCTGTATGGAATATTTAAATTCCGCGTGTATCTCGCGGGTCGTCACCGGGTTTGAAGGCAGGTAGACTTCGGGGGCGAACGGCCGAACGTCCCTTCCGGTTGAATCCACGAAATGTATTATACCGAAATCGTAATCTATCTTCGCGGTGTATGATTCGCCTGCCGGAGCGGTATTCGGCCACAGGTAAACCGGATGCCTTGCCTTATCCGAATCCCAGACCTCCAGGATGAAATTGGGGTCGTTCTGTATGATCTTGCGGTACCCAAGGTAATAGTAGTTCTTCAGTTCGTACCTGGAAGTCCTTGTCTCAGTGCCGAGATCGTCTTTTATGGCGAACGTATTGTTAAGGTCCATGTCATAAACAAGCAGGACGAAATTCTGGTCTATGCCCTTTGAAAATGATATCACGGTGCTGTCGGATGCGGCTGTTCCGTAATCTATGACATAGTCGACTCCGGAAAAAGCCGGGTCGAAGTAACCGGAAATTGTGTCAGGTGAAACCGGGTTTGTAACCATGTCTAAACCCTGAAAATAGAATGTGTTGGCGGTGTTATTTGAGGCGTTCCTGTCGTCTATGTAAACCTTTTCCCTGCCCTGATTTATGTGCCTGAGTATGTAATACTTCCTCGTGTAGTAAGAGATATCCCTTATGTCCACAACCTTGAACTCACTCTTCCCCCTGAATTCCCTGGTCTCCGAATAACCTTTTGTCTGACTGCCGACGAAATAATACCTGAATTTCTCGTACTGGCCCTTCACGCTCAACCCAAAAAGCTGCTTGTTATACGCGACGAACTCGGTGCCCGGAAGCGAAAGGACCTGGTCGCCGAAGTTTACTTCCTGTATCCCGGTGGCTTCCCTTCCCTCTCCGGTGTAAATGACCGATATTTTCTGTTTCTTCTGCTGGGTATCGTCGTATTCGACATTCACCGTGATCCTGTCACCAACCTTCCCGCTGAGGCGGAACTGCAGCTCCTGGTACATCGCGAAACTGTTCTCGAAATCGCTGTTTATGCGGGGATCCAGGTAGTGAGACCACGTGTATTTCACTTCCCACATCTTCCTCCCGGAAGCAGCTATGCGGGACTGCACTTCCCTGACTATCTGGTCCCCCAGGCCGGGGGTCTGGGTGTCGGCGGCGCGACAGACAGTGGACAGTGGACAGTGGACAGTGATCAGCAAAAACAGGATAAAAATTATTAACACTTTAAATTTCATGAAACAATCCCCGTTTTCATATTTACTTGAAAAAAAAACAAATCTGAGTATAATATGATTACACAGATTAAGGTAAAAATTTATTACCATAATAACCATTGTTTACAATCGGTGTAATCACTTTTTTGAAATCGGTGTAATCAAATTTCGAAAAATATGAATATATTGAGAAATTACACTATTAGGGAATACGTGCCGCCGTTTCTTTTCGGCATAGCCATTTTCACGTTCATTTTTATAGCAAGCAAGATGGTATACCTTACCAACCTGGTGATTAATAAGGGTGTAGGCGTGATCTCTGTTTTTAAACTGCTGATATTCTCCCTTCCGTCAATGCTCCTGCTCACCATCCCGATGGCGGTGCTCCTGGCGTGCCTGCTCAGCATCAGCAGGCTTTCGGCGGATAATGAAATGACGGCTATAAAAGCGAGCGGGATAAACATAACGCGCGTTCTG
>MNUP01000129.1 GCA_001871075.1 Candidatus Desantisbacteria bacterium CG1_02_49_89 | reverse complement strand
TACAAATTCCCCTCGAAAGAACAGATTTTTTTACTTTAGAGAGTTACTTTTTCTTCAATAATTTGCAAATCAATAAAGAGAGCTTTCTTTTGTTATACTCGGGAAACAACCTTAGAAATGTTTATTATCTTATAACATTCTAAACAATTTGCAAAGTCTCTTAATGAGAGATCCGACGAGAAGTGATAAAAATATAGGATGTTTTATGCGTTTTTCAGGTAAAAAAACAAAAAGCAAAAGTTCAACCAGCAAAACAGGCTAAACCGGTCTGAAGGACTCCGCATGAGTCTTCGGACTCTATCGGAGCAAAACAAAATATAAACACGGATTTTTCAATCTACAATCTTAAATCTGCAATCTACAATATAATCTGAAAAGGGAAAGGAAAGGGGATGAAAAAATTATCGCAGCTGATCGGAGTTCTGGACAAAGCCCAGCTATTCAGGGGCGGCGCGCAGATAAGCCCGGATGATCTCATGATAAACGACATCCCTGTGGAAGGAATAACATACGATTCAAGAAAGGTGAAAAAAGATTTTATTTTTGCGTGCATGCCCGGATTCAATATGGACGGGAACGAATTCGTGCCGGACGCGCTTAAAAAAGGCGCGGGCGCGGTCATAAGCAACGGGAAGCCTGACGTTCCCGCGGGCAGCGTGCTTGTCAAGGTCGGTGATACGAGGGTAAGCCTGGGAAAGCTCGCGGCGGAATTCTATGATCATCCCGACAGAAGCCTTCGCGTTATAGGCGTTACAGGCACGAACGGCAAGACCACAACGACCTACATACTCCGGTCGATACTTGAAAGGCACGGCAAAAAAGCCGGGCTTATAGGTACCATAGTTTACGAGGCGGGCGGGGATTCTTTCCCCGCAGGCAGGACAACACCCGAAGCGTCGGACATTGAGTTCATGTTCAGGCATTCAGCGGACGCGGGAGAGGAATACGCTGTTATAGAGGTTTCTTCCCACTCACTTATGCTGCACCGCGTGGATGCCATAGAGTTTGACCAGGCAATATTCACCAACCTTGGCCTTGACCACCTGGATTTTCACCAGACCAAGGAAGAATATCTTAAGGCGAAAATGAAGCTGTTCCAGGGCCTTGACAGGCCCGGGGCCAAGAAGGACAAGATCGCGGTCGTGAACCTTGATGACGCCTGCGCCAGGGAGATCATGGATTCTACAAAGGCAAGAAAAATAACATACGGTTTTTCCCCGGCAGCCCAGGTCAGCGCTGTCCCCCTGCACATGGACATGGAGAAAATATCGTTCGAGATGGTAACACCAGCGGGCAAGACAGACGTGAACCTGAAAATGACCGGCAAGTTCAACATATACAACGCGCTGGCTGCCGCGGCAAGCGCGATCGCCGAAGGGATCCCGATAGAGGAAATAAAGGAAGGCATAGAGTCTGTCGCAAACGTTCCCGGAAGGTTTGAAAAAATAAAGGGCAGGGGTTTTTACGTGATAGTGGATTACGCCCATACGCCGGAGGCGCTTAAAGACCTGCTCATAGCTGCAAGGGAGCTAGCAAAGAAGAAGCTCATAGTGGTTTTCGGGTGCGGGGGCGAAAGGGACAGGAGCAAGCGGCCTATCATGGGCGAGATAGCGGCTTCATGCAGCGACTTGTGCATACTCACTTCGGATAATCCGAGAAGGGAAGATCCCCTGCGCATCATACTGGACACAGAGTCCGGGATACAGAAAGTAAAGCCCATGGGGGAATATTACACTTTCGTTGACCGCAGGGAGGCGATCGAAAAAGCCTGCTCGGCAGCGGGGCAGGGAGACCTTGTTGTGATCGCCGGAAAAGGGCATGAGGATTACCAGATACTCGCGGATAAAACCATACATTTTGACGACAGGGAAGTAGTCAGGGAGATACTTAAAAACAGTTAAAGGTTAAAAGTTAAAGGTTGAAAGTTAAAACATGGAAAAGATGACCGTTAGAGAAATATTAAAGGCGACAAAAGGAAGGCTTATCAGCGGGGACATACGCGCTTCTTTTAAAAACATTTCTACCGATACACGCAGTGTTAAAAAAGGAGACCTGTTCATCGCGCTGAAAGGCAAAAATTTCGACGCCCATGATTTCCTTGCCAAAGCAGTGGCGGGAGGAGCGGCAGGAATGCTCGTGCGTCGTGCGTCGTGCGTCGTAAGTCGTAAGTTTAAAAACTTTCAACGTTCAACTTTCAACGTTCAACCGGTAGTTATTGCGGTGGGGGATACTTTGAGGGCGATGCAGGACATAGCGAATTTCTGCAGGATGAGGCGAAGGATCCCGGTGATATGCGTGACAGGCAGCAACGGCAAAACAACCACAAAGGAAATAATCTGGAGCATACTGGGCATGAAATTCGGGCGCAGGCACGTCCTGAAAAATAAGGGGAACTTCAACAATGAGGTCGGGGTGCCGCTCACGCTGTTCGGGCTGGGCCGCAGGCATAAAGCCGCAGTTCTTGAGTTGGGCACGAACGCTTACGGTGAGATCAGGAGGCTGGTTGAGATAGCCAGACCAACGGCAGGAGTGGTTACGAATATCGGTATGAGCCACATTGAAGGGCTGAAAAGCGTAGGCGGCGTCGCAAGGGAGAAGTTCTCCCTTATAAAGGGATTGCGTGCAGGGGGAACGGCAGTCCTTAACGCTGACGATGCTATGGCCCGCAGGTGGATCAAGTCCGGGAACATACCCCCCTCGGTCAGGCTGGTTACATACGGGATTTCAGGCAACTACGCCTTCAATAACAGGAGGAACGTTTGCGCTTCTGACATAAAAATATCGGGATGCAGAAGTTCTTTCAGGCTGAGCCTGGGTTCAAAAACGCTTGAAACAAAGCTTACTATGCCGGGGCTTTTTAACGTATACAACGCGCTCGCAGGCGCGGCAGCCGGATATGCCATGGGGATACGGGCGGAACTTATTAAAAAAGGAATCGAGAGCGCTGAAAGCCCGCCTATGAGGATGGAGATAAAAAAATCCGGCGGCATCACAATTATAAACGACGCGTATAACGCCAACCCATCATCCGTGTGCCAGGCGGTTTCCTTCCTCGGGGAGATCCCCGGGAAAAGAAAGATCCTTGTACTCGGGGACATGCTGGAACTTGGCAGGCTCGCGGTCCCGGCGCACAGGAAGATCTCAGAAGATATTAAAAAGGCGGGGGTGGATATCCTCTTCACGCTGGGAAACCTCGCGCGCGTAACCGCGAAAAAATTCGCCCTGAAAGGCGGCTGCGCCCGCGCTTTTACCGATAAAAAAGAACTTATAAAAGAACTGAAGCGGGAGGCCAGAAAGGGCGATATGCTCCTTGTAAAGGGTTCCCGCAAAGCTAAAATGGAGGAGGTGCTGGATGTTTTATCATCTGTTGTTCCCTCTTCGTGATCACTTTTTCGGGTTCAACGTTCTGCGGTATATAACGTTCAGGTCAGCCGGCGCGGCCCTGCTAAGCCTCGTGCTCACAATAACGCTGGGGCCCTGGATAATTAAAAGGCTGCAGCAGGCCAAGGTGGGTGACACGGTCAGGGAGTTCCCGCTCTTCGAGCAGCAGCACAAGGCAAAGGTGGGCACGCCGACAATGGGCGGATTGCTTATAGTTTTGACACTCGTTATCTCAACCGCCCTGTGGGCGAGGCTTGACAATTCCTTCATACACGCGGCTCTCATATGCACGGTGTTCCTGGGCCTTGTAGGTTTCCTTGACGATTACCTGAAGCTTAAGAAAGGGAAGCCCGGGGGTCTGAAGCCGTGGCAGAAACTCACGGCCCAGGCTTTTATAGGCACTGCGGTAGGCGTGTTCCTTTACATGTCGCCGGAAACAGCCGGCTTTTCCGACGTTACAGTGCCGTTTTTTAAGGACGCGCTCATAAGGCTCGGGATCCTGTATGTCCCGTTCGCCGCGCTGGTGATAATGTTCTCGTCGAACGCGGTCAACCTGACAGACGGGCTGGACGGGCTGGCTATAGGAGGGGTTGTGATAACAGCCGCGACCATGGGGCTGTTCGCCTACTTCACCGGAAATTTCAAGTTCAGCCAGTACCTGCTGATACCTTTCGTGCAGCAGAGCAGCGAGCTGACCGTTTACCTTTCAGCAATGATGGGCGCGGGCCTTGGGTTCCTGTGGTTCAATTCATACCCGTCGCAGGTTTTTATGGGTGACACCGGAGCCCTGGCTCTCGGCGGAGCTATAGGGCTTGTCGCGCTTCTTGTCCGCAAGGAGATACTCCTGCTGATCGTCGGGGGAATATTCCTCGTGGAGATAGTATCCGTCATACTGCAGGTTACCTGTTTCAAGCTTACCGGGAAAAGGATCTTTAAGATGACACCCCTGCACCACCATTTTGAACTGAAGGGCTGGCCTGAACCGAAGGTCGTTGTCAGGTTCTGGATCATTAACATAATTCTTGCGCTTGTGACTTTTTCAACGCTCAAGCTAAGATAAAAAAGGCAGATTGAGATTAATGCAAAACATATAACCACGAGATTTCACGCGATTGTTTGCTTCGCAACATTCTTTGTGGGTAATATCGAAAGACTGACGAATTCCACAAGAAATGTCATTGCGAGGAATGAAATGACGAAGCAATCCAATACAAGATTGCTTCGCTCCGCTCGCAATGACGGTCAAACCGTCATCTCGTGGAAATCTGTGTAATCGTGTGGTTAAAAAGTTCTTAATCTTAATCTGATTTCTAAAAAAATGGATCTTAAAGGGAAAAAAATAAGCGTTCTGGGCATGGGGATAAGCGGCATCTATTCTTCCGTTCTTCTGGTAAAGGCCGGTGCAGACGTGCTTTTGAGCGATACGAAGAAGAAGGAGGAACTGGGGAAGCTGCCGGCCGGGCTCCCCGCGGGTATCAGGACAGAGTTCGGGGGGCACAGCCGCCAGGTCCTTGATTCTGACGCCGTGGTCATTAGCCCGGGAATACCTTCCGGTATACCGATACTGAAGGAAGTAGCGGCAAAAGGGATCCCGGTAATAGGAGAGATCGAGCTTGCCTTCTTGTTCATATCAAGCCCTATAATAGCGATAACAGGTTCAAACGGCAAGACAACAACCACGGTCCTGACAGGAGAAATGCTTAAGGCAGGCGGCAAGAAAGTGATAGTCGGGGGTAATATCGGTGAGCCGCTGACCAAATTCGCGGGACCGGTATACACCGGGGCGCAGCCTGAAGCTGTTGTGGCGGAGATAAGCAGTTTCCAGCTCGAGACCATCAAAGATTTCAGGCCGAAGATCGCGGCTTTGCTGAACATAAACGCGAACCATCTTGACAGGTATCCGGGCATGGAAGAATACATTAAGGCGAAAGCGAGGATATTCGAGAACCAGCATGCGGACGACTTCGCGGTGATCAACGGGGACTGCCCCGCCACCGCGGCACTGGTCGAAGAGGGCATAAAGGCAAGAAAGGTTGTTTTTTCAAGAAAGAGCGAACCGCAGACAGGCGTGTTCGTAAGGGGCGGAAAGATAATAAGCAGGATCGGCACGGAGCAGACGGTCTGCGAGATCTCGCAGATAAAGCTTATAGGCCAGCATAACCTTGAGAACGCGCTTGCGGCAACCGCGATGGCAATGGTTTTTGGGATACATGCTGACGCCGCCTCCAAAGCGCTCAGGGAATTCACAGGGCTTGAACACAGGATGGAGCCGGCAGGGGATAAAAAAGGCGTCAGGTACATAAACGATTCGAAGGGAACAACGGTCGACGCCGTGCTCAAAGCGCTTGAAAGCCTCGGGACGCCGGGAAAAAAATCGCTTGTATTGATAGCAGGGGGCAGGTATAAGGGCGGGGATTTCGGGATACTCGGAAAACCCGCGGAAGAGAAAGCAAAGAAAATAATCCTTATCGGAGAGGCGAAAGACGCCATAGAGAAGATGCTCCTGGGTTACAGCAACTCCCTGCGAGGCATTATAATGAAGGCAGCGGACATGGGGGAAGCGGTAAGGGCCGCGGCCGAATCAGCAGAGCCAGGGGATGAGGTGGTGCTGTCTCCCGGATGCAGCAGTTTCGATATGTTCAGGGATTACAAAGAGCGGGGCAGGATCTTCAAGGACGAAGTGAGTAAATTATAAAAAATTTCTAATTATGAATTATGAATGATGAATTATGAATCAACGGCATGGATTTTCATTTAAATAAAATTCCTTCACTCATAACTCATAATTCATAACTCATAATTGATTTCAGCGGTAAATCGGGGTTAAAATGAAAGTGTCGCCTGATATCGGGATAATTGTGATAGTGCTGGTCCTGGTCGTGGCAGGGGTTGTAATGATATACAGCTCAAGCGGTATAATGTCCGGCGAGAGCCAAAAATACCGGATGGACCCTTTGCTTTTCCTCAGGAAGCAGCTTGTGTGGATGGTGCTGGGGATCGTGATGATGCTGGTTTTCATGTACCTGGATTACCACATACTTGAAAAACTCAAGTACCCGCTTTTCGCCCTGACGGTTGCGCTGCTTTTTCTAGTTCTAACGCCGAAATTCGGGAAGGAGGCAGGCGGGGCTGTAAGGTGGTTCAGGCTCGGCCCTGTTTCATTCCAGCCGTCTGAACTGGCAAAATTCTGCCTGATAGTATTTCTCGCTTCCTCGCTGAGCAAAAAGCAGAAAAAAGTGGAGAGCTTTACCTACGGCATACTCCCGTATATAATCGTTACCGGAGCGCTGGTAGTCCTTATCCTGAGGCAGCCGGATTTCGGGACCGTGGTGCTTCTCGGAATTATCTTTGTCGGCATGCTTTTCCTGGCGGGGGCAAGGATATTTTATCTCGTGGGGATAGCGCTGTGCTCTCTGCCCGTGATATACGCGCTGATCTTCAGCTCAGCCTACCGCAGGGCAAGGGTCCTTGCATTCCTTCACCCGGGTAATGACCCGCTGGGCAAGGGATACCACACTATCCAGTCGCTTATAGCGCTGGGTTCAGGCGGGCCCGCGGGCCTGGGGCTGGGAGCAGGGAGGCAGAAACTGTTCTTCCTGCCGGCGCCGCATACCGATTTTATAATATCCGTCATAGGCGAGGAATTCGGGTTCGCGGGCACCCTGACAGTAGTTCTTCTGTTCATGGGTTTCCTGTGGCTGGGCGCATCCATCATGCTGGAAGCGAAGGATAAATTCGGGCGGCTCCTTGCCGGCGGCATAACGTTCATAATAGTGCTGCAGGCGTTTTTCAACATGGGCGTCGCAAGCGGGATCCTGCCCGTTAAGGGCGTGCCGCTGCCGTTCATAAGTTTCGGCGGTTCATCGCTTGTTTTCATGATGGCCTGCGCAGGTGTGCTGGTAAGCGTGTGGAGGCACCGCCCCAAACTCAAGCCCCAGAGTTTAAAGTTAAAAGTTAAAAGTTAAATCCGTGGGAATCCGTGTTAATCCGTGGTTGCTGATGCAGTTTACAAAGTTTATAAAGTTTACAGAGTTTGCAGAGTAAAAATCCGTGGAGATCCGTGGCTGAGAATAAAGCTGTGCATTTCGTGGGCATAGGCGGTGTGGGGATGAGCGGTCTCGCGCTCATGCTGCTTGCAAAAGGCGAGAGCGTGAGCGGGTCTGACATAAAAGAGTCCGCGGCAACACGGACGCTTGCGGAAAAAGGAGCAAAGATCTTCACCGGCCACCGGGCGCAGAACGTTGCGGACGCGCGCCTTCTTGTCGTGTCGTCAGCGGTTTCCCCTTCAAACCCGGAGCTGAAAGAGGCAAAGGAAAAAGGTATCCCCGTCATACGGCGGGCGGACATGCTTTTTTCCCTCATGAAAGACAGGAAGAGGATAGTGATAACAGGCACGCACGGAAAAACAACAACCACCTCCATGATCGCTTATATACTGCACAGGGCGGGATTCGAACCGGATTTCGCGGTGGGGGGTTACGTGGGGGTGCTGGGCGGGGTCAATGCCGGCCTGGGCAAAGGGGAATATTTTGTTGCCGAAGCGGATGAAAGCGACGGTTCGTTCCTGAAGCTGCCGCCGGACATAGGTATCGTTACGAATATCGAAGAAGAACACCTGGATCATTACGGGAATCTACGAAATCTTAAGAAGGCTTTCTGGGATTTCGCCAGCCTGACCCCAGCCGGCGGGATAATGATACTGAATTCCGACGACAGGAACGTTTCGGAGATAATAAAAAGGAAAAGACTGCTGAAGTGCGGCGTGCTTACGTATAGCACCTCCGGGAAAGCTGATTTTTGCGCGTCCGGGATCAGGCTGGACCTCTGGGGCAGCGAATTCGAGGTCACGGGTGAAGGCAGAAGGCTTGGCAGGATAAGGCTGGGTGTGCCCGGAATGCATAACGTTTCAAACGCCCTGGCCGCTGCCTGCGCCGCTCTGCAGGCTGGCGTTGATTTTTCGAAGGCATGCGAAGCGCTCGCGGATTTCAGGAGCGCGAAGCGCAGGATAGAGGTCAAGGGCGAAGAAAAAGGGGTGCTGGTGATCGACGATTACGCGCACCATCCCAGCGAGATAGACGCGACAATGCGGGTTGCCAGGAGGCTGGGGAGAAAAAGGATGATAGTCGTGTTCCAGCCGCACCGGTACAGCAGGACAAGATTCCTGGGCAGGGAACTGGGCAGGTCGCTTTCGCGCACCGACATAGTCATCCTGACAAAGATCTACAGCGCCGGCGAAAAGGAAATAAAGGGCGTGGACCAAAGCGTGATACTTTCGGGGATCAGGACCTGCGGGGAAAAAAGATACATTGAGGACAAGGGAGAGGCGGCATCTTACATTGCGGGGATAGCAAAGCCGGGCGACCTTGTGCTTACGATGGGAGCCGGAGACGTTTACACGATAGGGGAAGAGATCCTTAGAAAGCTAAAAGAGAAGTAAGGCGTGTCAACGTGTCAGCGTATCAGCGTGTCAGAGTTTCAGTATCAAGAGTCAAGTATCAAGTGTCAAGTAAAAGCTATGATCACAGTGCCTCCGTGGTAATTTTTATTATTTGGTGAAAAATGAAAAAGCAATTTGTTTTTAAAGATATCGGGAAGATCCTGAAAAAAAGCCGGGTGCTTTTTAACGAGCCTATGTCAAAGCATACGTCCTTCAGGATAGGCGGGCCGGCAGACGTGTTCATCATAGCCGAAGATATTAACGAGCTGCGCAGGATATTCAGTGCCGCGAAAAGATCCGGACTGCCGCTGTACATAGCCGGCAGCGGCACGAACATACTGGTCGGAGACAAAGGCATAAGGGGCGTTGTTGTAAAGGCCGGAAAGGCGCTGGACCAGGTGAAGATCAGGGGAAGCACGGTTGAAGTGGGCGCTTCAATTTCAGTGTCCGGGCTTCTGAGCGCTCTTGCAGGCAGGGGGTTGAGCGGGCTTGAGTTCATGGCAGGAATACCGGGAACCCTTGGAGGAGCGCTTATCGGAAATGCCGGTTCTCCGCGGATGGCAATAGGAAAAACAGTGAGATCAGTGGACTTCATGGATTACAGCGGCAGGACAAGAAGGATACCCGCGGGCAGGCTGGTTTTTTCATACAGGGACAGCAGTCTTAAGAAAATGAAAGGCATCGTAACCGGAGCGGTTTTGGGAGGGCTTAAAAAAGCGTCGCCTTACGCGGTGAAAAAGAGCATATCGGCTGCGTGGGCTAAAAGGAAAAAGATACATCCTATGGATAAGCCTTCCGCGGGATGCATTTTCAAGAACCCGAACGGTTGCTCTGCAGGCCTGCTGATCGATCTGGCAGGGCTGAAGGGCGAGAAGGCCGGCGGGGCTGTTGTTTCGAAGAAACACGCGAACTTCATCCTCAACCGCGGGAAAGCCAGTGCGGCTGATGTCATGAGCCTTATTGAAAAAATGCAGAAAAGGGTTTACGAGCATTTCGGCGTGAAGCTTGAGCTGGAAGTGCAGCTTTTAGGTGAATTTTAAATTCAATTATGAATTATGATTTATGAATTATGAGTGAAGGAATCAGGGCTTTTGCCCTGAATTAAGATAAAACTCCTTGTTGTTGATTCATAATTCATAATTTATAATTCATAATTAGGAGTTGTATGAAGAAGACAAGGGTGCTGGTGCTTTCGGGCGGATGGTCGAGTGAAAGGGCGATTTCGCTGAAGAGCGGATCTTCCGTGGCGAAAGGGCTGAAAAAAGCGGGTTTCAGGGTTTCCTGCCTGGACCTGAAAGGGAAAAGATCTTTCCAGGAGCTTTTCAGGAAAAAATTCGATGTCGCATTCCTGTGCATACACGGCAAGTTCGGTGAAGACGGAGGCATACAGGCGGTCCTGGAGGGAATGGGTATTCCTTATACAGGTTCGGGAGTGCTTGCTTCAGCGCTTGCGATGGATAAAATTTTCGCAAAAAAGATCTTTGTTTCCGAAGGCATCCCCACTCCCCGGTACCAGGTGCTGCATAAGTCCACAGTCCACGGTCCATCCGCCCCGATTAATATCGGGGCGAGACCTCGCCCTGCCTTTGCGCAGGGCGGGCAGTCCACGGTTTCACTATCTTTTCCGGTAGTAGTAAAACCGAGTTCGGAAGGGTCGGCGATAGGGGTAGGCATCGCCGGGAACAAAAATGAACTTGCAGCAATTTTGCGCAGCGCGTTCAGATACGGCAACGAGGTGATCGTTGAAAAATATATAAGCGGGAAAGAGCTTTCTGTGGGAATACTGGGCAACAAGGCGCTTGCGGTCATAGAGCTGAAGCCCAGGAGGGCTTTCTACGATTTTAAGGCAAAATACACCCCCGGATTCTGCGAGCATATTATTCCCGCGCCGCTCGGGGAAAGAGATTATGCGAAAGTGCAGGAGTTAGCCCTCCATGCCCACAGGGCGCTGGGCTGCAGGGATTATTCAAGGGTTGATTTCAGGATGGGCAGCAGCGGAATATATGTCCTGGAAGTTAACACGATTCCGGGCATGACCGAACTCTCGCTTTTCCCCGAATCGGCAAAAGCGTCCGGTATCGGGTTCGAGGAACTACTGGCAAGGATCGTCATGATGGCAAGGAGCAGATAAATGCGGGACGCGCGTTTAAAAAACAAGGGCGTAAAAAAAAGAAAGGACAAAGAAGGCAACGGCCCGCGCGGCGAATGGCTGGCGCTTCTCACTGTATTCCTTATAATAGTACTCGGTGTTAAGTTCTTTGAATTCGCCGGGCGGGCATACCCGCTTAAAAGCATGGAGGTCAAGTGCAGGAGCGAGATAGACTTCAGCCAGTTCCAGGCGCTTAAGAAACTAAGTATCGGCATGAACATGCTGCGTATAGATCCGAAGGATATCGCGGAAGAACTCCTTCGCCATCCCAAGATAAAAGACGTAAGGATACAGAGGCATTTCAGCGAGGGGAAACTGGTGATAACAGCTGGCGAAAGGGTGCCTTTCCTCAGGGTCATGCAGGAGGGAAGCGATATATATTCCGATGTGGACGAGGGCGGGTCCGTGATAGGACAGTCCAGGAACTTTTCACTTGACATACCATTTGTCACAACCGCCCGCCTTTCAGACAATGAGCAGAAAGCATTGCTCCCAAAAGCCGCGGGTTTCGTAAAAGCGGCAGGAGCTGAGGGTATTTCCGTGAAAGAGATCTCTGAGCTTGACATGAGGGATCCCCAGAACCTTATTCTTGTTACCGGGGACGGAATTGAATTCCACCTGGGAACCGGGGATTTTCCCGGCAAGCTCAGGAAGGTAAAAAAGCTGATGGGGCAGATAAAAACATGGGGGATGAGCATAGAATACGTGGATCTGCGTTTCGGCGGTGAAGCGGTCCTTAAACCAAAAGCTTCCTCATGATTTTAATAATATAAAGCATGCTGAGAAGTAAAGAATCATTGTATAATCACCGTAATTCGTCGTTTATCGACGTGACCCACAAAGAATGTTGCGAAGCAAAGATCGTCAGTAGTTAATAATCACCGTAATCATTTTTAAATAATCACTGTAATCGTCATCTTAAAAAAGGAGGGGAATTTGGCTAAAGATGAGATCGTGAGCAGTCTTGATATCGGCACGACGAAGATCTGCGCGGTTGTTTCCGCTGTAAGCGAAGAAGGCGAGGTGGAAGTGCTGGGATACGGTTCAAGGCCGGCGTCCGGGGGCCTGCGCAAGGGAGTAATTATTCATCTTGATAATACCGTTGGAGCGATCGAAGACGCAGTGGAGCAGGCAGAGAAGATGTCCGGCCAGAGGATAAAAAATGTCATTACGAGCGTCGGGGGTATTTACCTTAAGGGCATGCCCAGCGACGGACACAGGTCTATCTCCAGGGGAAACAAAGAGATAACGAAGGCGGACATAAATGCCGTTATAGAGGCGGCGTGCGAGCTGAGCATACCGCTTGACCAGGAGATCTTTTACATATCGCCGCAGGAATACATCGTTGACGGGCACGACGGCGTGAAGGAACCTCCTCTGGGCCTTATCGGGGAAAACCTGGGTATCAGGGTCATGCTTTTCATGGGCGCGATAACATCCATGCAGAACATCATTAAAAGCATTAATTCGGCCGGCCTGAGGGTCAGGAGCACGGTCCCGGGGCCTCTGGCTTCCAGCCTCGCAGTGCTTGCCGAGGACGAGATAAACAGCGGGGTCGCGCTGGTTGATATGGGCGGCGGAACGACAAGCATAGCAGTTTTCGTGAAAGGCTATGTGATACATACCTGCGTTCTGGGCCTGGGAGGCGAGCAGGTTACGGGAGACATAGCCGTGGGAGTGCGCAGTTCACCCGAAGTCGCGGAAAAACTGAAAAAAGAACACGGGCGCGCGATATCGGCAATGGCACAAGAGGGGGAGATGGATGTTCCGGGCCTGGGCGGCAGGGGAGGCCACACGGTTTCAAAACTGGTGCTGTGCGAGATCATACAGGCAAGGCTCGAGGAGATATTCGAGCTGGTAAGGGCGGAAATAAAGAAAACTGGTTACGAGGACATGCTTTCCGCCGGTGTTGTGCTGACAGGCGGTGTCGCGAATACCGACGGGCTTGTTGACCTCGCGGGGAACATGCTGAGGATGCCCGTGAGGATAGGGAAGGCAAGCGGTATAACAGCTGCAGCCGAAGGTTCCGCGGTTTCGGATCCTTCTTTTTCCGTGGCAGCAGGTCTTCTGATGCAGTCAAAGCTGAGGGGCGTTCCCATTTTCGGCAAGGGCGGAGTCTTCGAGGGCTTCAGGAAATGGTGGCAGAATTTTTTTTAGTAAATACCGATTACAGTGATTTAAAGAATGATTACAGTGATTATAAATTTTAAAATCACTGCTATCGTTGCACTTATCGCTGTGATCATTATTCTAATAATCACCGTAATCATTATTTAATAATCATCGTAATCATCAGTTGAAAATCACCGTAATCAAATTTCAAAAAAGGAGGGAGAATATGTTCAGATTTGAGGAAGAAAGAGGTTACTGGGCGAACCTGAAGGTGGTGGGGGTAGGAGGCGGGGGCAGCAACGCGGTTGACAGGATGATAAGGGCGGAGATCCGGGGCGTCGAGTTCATTGCCATAAACACTGACGCCCAGGCCCTGAAAGCGTCCCTTTCAACCAACAAGATACAGATCGGGTCCAAGCTTACCGAGGGATTGGGCGCAGGTTCAGACCCGGATGTGGGCAGGAAAGCCGTTGAAGAGGACATAGACCTGGCAAAACAGGCGATCGACGGCTCAAACATGGTTTTCCTTACGGCAGGGATGGGCGGCGGGACAGGAACAGGCGCGATCCCGGTCGTGGCCCAGCTTGCAAGGGAGATGGAAATACTGACTGTTGCGATAGTTACGCTTCCCTTCGGGTTCGAGGGCAGGAAAAGGCGCATGCAGGCAGAGCAGGGCATAGCGCAGCTCAACGGCAAGGTTGACACCCTGATAGTGATCCCTAACGACAATCTGATGAGGCTGTGCAATAACGCGACTTCACTGAACGAAGCCTTCAGGATGGCCGATGACGTTCTTTACCATGGGGTCAAAGGTATCTCTGACCTGATCACGACCCCGGGCCTGATAAACCTGGATTTTGCCGACGTGCGCACCATAATGAGGGACGCCGGGCAGACGCTTATGGGAATGGGATCAGCGTCCGGCGAGGGGAGGGCGGTTGCCGCGGTGAAAATGGCAATATCGAACCCGCTTGTGAACGAAAGCTGCATAGATAGCGCGAAAAGGATCCTGTTTAATATTTCGGGGAAGGACCTTAAGATGGGCGAGGTCCAGGAAGCAGCTACCCTGATCCAGAAGATGGCAAGCGATGACGTGCATATCATTTTCGGGACCGTTGAGGATGACAGCATGGGGGATGAGGCCACGGTCATGATAATTGCCAGCGGGTTTGAAAAGAAGATCGCTCAGGACACGGAGCAGGGAGCGGAAGTGGACACCGGGGCATATGCCGCCGCGCAGGATTATGACAGACCGGCATACAAGCGCAGGAGCCTTATAGATAAATTCGGGACAAGGCTGGATGAGGAAAAAAGGCCGCATCCCGTGAACAACCTGGAGATACCGGCATTCCTTAGGAACAAAATAATATAAAAAGAAACAGGAAATTAATTATGAGTTATGAGTTATGAATTATGAGTCAACAACATGGAATTGAATTTAAATAAAACTCCTTGATTTTGATTCATAACTCATCATTCATAATTCATAATTCGATAGGGGTTAACATGAAGCTGGGGAAGATCGGTATAATAGGGCTGGGGAAAATGGGCATGGCTATCGGCAGAAGCCTGAAGGGATCTTCGCTCATGGGCTATGACATAAGGCCTGCCGCAAAGCGTGCCGCTTCAAGATCAGGGATAACGCCTGCAAAAGACAGCTTGGAACTGGTCAGTAAAAGCAATATCGTGATACTTGCGATAAAACCGCAGGAGATGAAGGAAGTGCTGGTAAACATAAAAGACGCGGTGACGGCAAGGCACCTGTTTGTTTCCATAGCTGCGGGTATAAGCACCCGCTTTATTGAAAAAGCCGCAGGTGAAGCAAGGGTGGTCAGGGTTATGCCTAATATAGCCCTGATCGCCGGCCGGGGAGCGGCAGCGGTCTGCAGGGGAAAGCGTGCAAGCAGGAAAGACGAGTTTATAGTGAAGGAAATTTTCCGCAGGTCCGGGAAAGTTTTTTCGGTCGCTGAAAAACATATTAATGCCGTGACCGCGCTTTCCGGGAGCGGCCCGGCTTATTTCTTCGAGATGATCGGGCATCTGATCAGATCGGCCTGCGATCTTGGATTGGACAAACAAACATGCAAGAATCTGGCGATCCAAACCGCGAAGGGTGCTGTTGCGCTGCTGGAAACAACAGGTAAAGAGCCTGCGGAACTGCGCGATATGGTTTCGTCAAAGAAGGGTACAACGGCAGAAGCCCTTAAAGTCTTAAAAAAATACCGCCTGGGAAGCATATTGGACAAGGCTGTTAAGGCGGCGTGGAAAAGGGCAGGGCAGCTTTCCACGGCTTAAAAACCGTATATAGCATATCCCTGCCCCGCCACGAATATTGGCGGGTAACGCAGGGACCTTCGGCCCAGAGCTAAGGCAATGGGCCTATGGTAGCTCATAGTTTAAGGATTAGAAACATAAAAATGCGTAGAATTATGAAAAAAGCTCTTTTTCCTTGACTTTTATTATATTTAATATATAATAATATACTAAATTACTTTCAATATCAATTAATAAATTAATATCAATAAACAAAATGAAAAAGCGAATAGTCCATTTAATACTACTGGCACTGACTGCAGCATTCTTCTCAGCAACCGCTGACTGCGCAGAGCTTAAGGAAGTCAAGACAAACGAGTCAGACGGAAACGCGACTGTTGAGATAGTCATGAGCGGAGACGCCCAGTTCAAGCAGTCAGTTTCAACGATTCCTTCCGGCGTATTAATAGAGGTCCGAGGCCTGAAGGTCAAGGAAAGTTCCACGAACGTTGGGAAGGACATTTTAAAGTATATAACAGTAACACAGGCTTCAGTAAGACCTGTTATGATAGGGCGTATTCTTATCGAGACTTCGGACGTTTCTTCCCTGCAGATCAATGCGGGCAAGACCGGCAATTCGATCATAGTTACTATAACAGGTTCTGGCCAGGAGGTAGAGGTACAGGAGGCAGTTCCTGCTTCTACCCCGGCTAGTGTTGTACCTCCGACAGATGAAACAAAAAAGAAAGCAGATGCGGAAGCCGAAGCCAAGAAAGCGGCTGAACTTAAGGCTGCTCAGGATGCCGCTGCAAAACTCGAAGTTGAAAAGAAAGCAGCTGCGGAAGCAGAGGCAAAGAAAAAAGTGACCGCTGACGCTGCGGTGAAACTTGAGGCTGAAAAGAAAGCTGCTGAGCTTAAAGCGGCGCAGGAAACCGCTGCGAAAGCTGGAGCAGCAGCAGAGGCAAAGAAAGCCGCCGAATTGAAGGCGGCACAGGATGCAGCAGCCGAAGCCAAGAAAGCGGCTGAACTTAAGGCTGCTCAGGATGCCGCTGCAAAACTCGAAGCTGAAAAGAAAGCAGCTGCGGAAGCAGAGGCAAAGAAAAAAGTGACCGCTGACGCTGCGGCGAAACTTGAGGCTGAAAAGAAGACGGTTACAACTGCCGTTGTGCCATCTTCGCCAGTGCCACCTTCGGCTGCCAAAAGTAAAGATCAGGAAACAGCTATATTAAAGGCCAAGCAGGCTGAAGCAGAAAAGGTAAAATTAACCGGAGAAGTAAAAAAGGAGAAGGAAGCAAGACTGAAAGCGGAAGCTCTTGTTAAGGAGCTTGATAAGCGCATAGCGCAGCTGGAGGCTGAGCTTGCCAA
Organism: Candidatus Desantisbacteria bacterium CG1_02_49_89; assembly: GCA_001871075.1. Lineage (GTDB taxonomy): Bacteria > Desantisbacteria > UBA1551 > UBA1551 > UBA1551 > UBA1551. The sequence goes on along the minus strand of MNUP01000129.1, from coordinate 2,968 downwards.
GAAGACAACAGATGGGGAAAAGCTGAGAAAGATGCAGGATGAATCCGAGAAGAAGAGAAAGGAAGCAGAATCCTCCGCGGAGAAGGAGAAGCAAGCAAGGCTGAAAGCCGAATCGGTCATTAAAGAGATGGACGCGAGGATAGAGGAGCTCGTAAAAGCCAAGTTAGAGAGTGCCAGGGCTGAGAAGGTTTTTGTCGGGGGTGAAACTTTAACAAGGCTTCCCATCCAGACGGGCGCGGACATATTTTTTGAGTTCGGGAACGCGGATCTTACCCCTGCGGCGCGCAGGACACTGGATAAACTTGCCGGAATAATAAAAATATTCGTTGAGAACAAAATATCCCTTGAAGGGCATTCTGATTCCACTGGCCCCAGTAAGTACAACCTGAAGCTTTCGGTAAAAAGGGGAGAATCGGTTGTCAAGTACCTTGTTAACAAAGGCGTTTCAAAAGAGCGCATAACCGTGAAGGGCTGCGGCTCCAAAGACCCGATCGCCGTAAACAATACCAAGATAGGGCGGGCGCAGAACCGCAGGGTGGAAGTTATAATAATGGACGGGGAAGAATAATCCAACCACGCACAATTTCAAATTGCAAATTTTAAATTTCAAATTTAAGGACAAAATGCCGTCGGAAATGACGGATTTTTTATTTTTAATAGACCTGTATGAAAAATAAATGGAGCAATTACTTCTGGTTCAGCCTGGCATGTCTTGCATGGTTTATCCTGAGGGTAGGGGTAAAACCGTCAAGGATCGTTTACCCGTGCCAGAGGGTTGCCGCAGCCCAATCCGGGTGGTTTATTACCGTTTTTATCATACCTATTTTTATCTCGCTGTGGAAACAGATAAAAAAGATCTTCTTCAGCAGGCATTTCTGGACGGCGGTTTTCGCCTGCCTTGCGGTTTTAGCGGTTGTTTTCGGTCTGCGTTTCCGTGGCAGGCCCGGAAGCGTTTACGCGGGCAGCGCGGGCAGCGCCGGCCAGACGATCCCCGCTATGGATCACACCCGGTCTTCTTTGCCCGCAAGCGCGTTTACCGAGGTGAGCTTCAGGTACGAACCTTCCGCGTATTACGGAGAGACCCCGCCTTACGATGAAAACGATAACCCGGTTTACGGTCTTGTTTGGCAGGCAGTTGAGGACCTTGGTTTGGGCACGCATTCAAACCCGCTTGATGCCCTGGTGAACCCGGGTGATACCGTGCTCATAAAAGTGAACCTGATGGCATGCACCGCCGTCACCTACACGCATCCGGCTGTTGTCCGGCCTGTTGTTGATATGTGCATTGCGGCCGGAGCTTCGGCCGTCCTGGTGGGCGACGGAAGCCAGGGATGCACCGGCTGTGACAGCGCCTATGATATAATGGGAAAGACCGGATACGAGACAATGATGCAGGTCCTGCAGGTAAGGAACCCGGGCATCATCCTGCGGACGATAGGGCTGGGAGACCTTAACCACTGGAGATGGATATATATGGGTTCATACAGCTCTTTCGCGGGCAGCGGCTACTCCAATTTAGACCTGCCGAATTACAACAACCCGTATTTCTTTGAGACTGACTGTTACGGTGTAAATCCCAAAGGCCAGGCTATGGCCTGGTACGCGGTAAGCGATCATGAGCTCGCTGTCCCCGTGATAATAAATGTTGCCAAGATGAAATGCCACCAGGGAATGATAAACACGCTTTGCATAAAGAACCACGTTGGCAGCACTATGCCCAGTACAACAAACTGGACCGGTTTTACCAATGCAAGACTGCCGCATACGAAAGCAGGGGCTTCCGGGAACGAAATCTACTTCGGGAACGATATTTTCTGGCGTTCCATAGCCGATATGAACAAGATAGTGCTTTACGCGGACAGGGACGGGATCCTGCGGACATCCAGGCAGAGGCGGTATTTCAACGTAGTGGACGCTGTGCAGGCGAGCGAATACGATAATTTTGCCTGGCCTGGCAAGACCTGCTGGAGGCAGTGCGTTCTCGCCGGAGAAGACCCGGCAGCCGTGGACGCGGTGGGGTCAAGGGTCATGTGCTATGACTGGAAGCTTATCCCGGTCATCCACAAATCCGCGGGCGAGCAGGTTCTTTACATCGGCACTGACGACGCGTCAAAGATCATGGTAAAAGGCGATGACATTTCCCAGATGACGCACATTTTCGAGCACTGCACTGACTGGGGCGCATATTCCGCGGGCCTTAATATCACCGATTACACGCCGCCGGGGATTTCTATGTCCACGGTGATCAGGGATAACAGCGGGGTCAGGATAAGGGCGAGCTCAGGCGGGGTAAAGGCAGCTTTTGCGTTTTACAGGGCGGAAGGGACCTGGTCGGTAAAAAAAATGGAGGTTTCGGGTGACTGGATCTGGGCAACGCTTCCTTCCCAGACCACGGAATACTGGGTCCAGGCGCAGGACGAATACTTCAATTTTTCAAGATCCGGCTGCCAGTATTGCCGCAGCATTTCAAACGTAATAGTCTATCCCGTGCCTTACAATCCCGCGACCGGGAACATGACATTCGGGTTTCTCACGGATAACGCGACGATAAATATCTACAGCATAGCAGGCGAATTCGTCCGCCGGCTCGATAAGACCGGCACTGGCGAGACAAAGGAGTGGGACGGCAGGAATGCGGAAGAGGAGATCGTCGCGGGCGGCGTTTATATTTACAGCATCACGAATCCCGCGGGTGAGAAAAAAACAGGGAAATTCATGGTGATAAGATGAGCGCCAAGCTAAGCTGTGGCTAATCCAGTCAGTTGCAAATAACTGACCCAGATAAGATTTGGCAGTCTGGTAGCAAGAAGCCAGAAAGGAAGGAGCAATCTTTCTTTTCTAAGCGGCTTGACAAAGTCCGCCTCGGGCGGGCGATGCAAAAGACGGGTTGCAACGAAAGTGAATCCAGGTGTAGCTTCGTAAACATTAAAGGGTGAGGAGGGCGACCCCGTATCTTATGGGGGAAGCC
>MNUP01000070.1 GCA_001871075.1 Candidatus Desantisbacteria bacterium CG1_02_49_89 | reverse complement strand
CTTTGGTCGCTCGCAATGACAACTCAAAGCAGAATCAAATGTCAAGGGATTTATGTAACACCACACTAGTGTGGTGTCTCTAACAGATCTTTACATTTGGGCTGTCATTGCGAGGAGTGTTAACGACGAAGCAATCTCGACCTAAAAATCGAGATTGCCACGCTCCCTTTGGTCGCTCGCAATGACAACTCAAAGCAGAATCAAATGTCAAGGGATTTATGTGACACCACACTAGTGTCATGCTGGGAGCTGCATCGGAATCAGCTATATTGCTGCTTTTAGAAACAATTGGCAAAGCCGTTAAAGATTCTCAAAAGAAAAGCTATATAAAAGAATTATTAGATCGACTGCGCCTACCTTTAATTCTTAAAGAAATACAATCTACTATTGATTGTTTAATAAAATCTAAAAAAATTGCATATGAAATTCACCAGGGATCAACTGAACATCTCTTATCTTTATATGAAATGATTCGTGTACAACGTAACGACTCTATACACCCTAAAATCGGAGAGTTTAATCAAACAAAAATATTTCTATTTATAAATAGTCTCCCAGCGAATCTGGAAGTAATTTATAGATTAATCAATTGGTTTCGAAATCATAAAGTATAATAATATAAAATCTATCTTTGATAAATAAATATTCAGCACTACACAAACGATTACAGCGATAAAAAAAGGGACAGGAATAAAGTCTTACGGGTTCAGGGAAAGTCCATAAACATTCCTTATCCACCGGCAAAAACGGTGGATTTTTTATTTTAGGGATATTTCAGGGAAAAGTTGACAACAGGCTGAAAATGTGATATATTATAATCTCCTTAGATATTTAATATAATATTTTTATTTAAGAGACTTTAATATATGAAAAAAAGATGTTTGTCCCTAATTTTGGTTTTTTTAACGACCGGCGCTGCTTTGGCAGGCACTGTTGATTCCCCTGACCAGACCCAGACAGGGGATACCACCGCCCTGCATGCCATACGGCAGTTTGACCAGTCCCAGGAGAATTTCGCGACCGCCTTAGACGCCATATACGGGAACAATACATCGTATGGGGGGGCAGTCCTTCACGCCCGTCGGCACAACGATGAAGGAAGTCAGGCTGCATTTGGAAAAGATCGGCAGCCCTTCGGAAAGCATTGTCCTTTACGTGTATCCTGACACCCCGCCAACCCCGGGCGTCCTTTTAGGTTCTGACACCCTTGCTCCTTCGGAGATCAGCGGCAACGCCTGGTATACGTTTTCCTTCTCGCCTGCTTTAAACCTGACAGATACGCCGCCGTATTACATGGAATGGAAATGCGCTGGAGGCGACGCGAGCAACAAGTATCTTGAATACGGGTCAACTTCAAATCCCTATCCCGGCGGCATACATTTTCAGATGCGCAATCCGCTTGCCGGGAACGACGCCGCGTTCACGACAGTGGACTTCCACAGCTACGGGGGCCAGAGTTTTATCACAGGACCTGCGGTCACAAACGTAAGCCGCATAGACATAGTGATTGAAAAACTCGGCTCTCCCCAGGACCCGCTTAATGTCATATTATACACCGACCCCCCGCCCTCAAAAGGGGCCGCGCTTGCCACAGCAACCCTTCCTTATTCAGCCATTGGCAGCAAGGGTTGGTATTCGTTCGCGTTCAACCTGGTGCCGGTTAACCCGTCGGATACCTATTACTTTGAGGTGGATTCCCCGGGCGGGGATTACGGCAACAGGTACATAACCTACGGCGCGACCGTAAATCCTTATCCGCAGGGGATGGCGTTCAGTATGGACTCTCCGCAGCCGGCAAACGACATTGCTTTCAAGACCTATTACGGCGTGTCCCTGCCCAGATATACCCTTACAAACGACAACCTACTGTACAATACCTACACGATCCGCCCGCTTTCGGACGGCGGCAGGCAGGTGGAGTTCCTTCTAAAAAGCGATTCTCCGGCAATGCGGGCGAAACTGTGCTACGAACTGGGTTCAGGGAAATTCTACACCTATAAATCCGTTTCCCTGAAGAACGGCGGAGAAACACCTGCCCCGGATTTTATGTACCTGGATGAGGTTGAGCCGGTACACTCCCAGCAGGACTGGGGCTCGCTGGGCATCAGCAGGTCCGTTGAAGGCAACACGCTCGCGGTGAAAGGCGAGACTTTCACCCGCGGGCTTGGCACGCACGCGAATTCCGAGATCATATTTGACCTCGCGAGCCTGAAGGTTTCCTTCAAAAGGTTCCGGTGCTTGGTTGGGAAGGACAGCGAGGTGCCGAACGGCACTGTCAGGTTCTACGTTGTGGCTGACGGGGACACTCTTTACACAAGCTCGGTGATGGACAGCGCGGCTGCCGCGGATACTGTTGACGTTTCTATCGCGGGGAAAAAATGGCTGAAGCTGAAAGTCACGGACGCGGGTGACGGCATTGCTTCTGACCACGCTGACTGGCTGGACGCAAGACTTGTTTACGACACCTTCCTTCCGAACAGCGGCGTATACGTGACGCAGAATTCCTCTGACATAGTCCTGGGCAATAATTATCTTGAAAGGACCGTGGATTTCTCGGGCGGAAAGGTCAGGACAACTTCGGTAAAGAACAAGCTGACCGGAGAGAATTCTGTTTTTTCGTCCAATAAGGAATTCGGTCTGACCGTTGAAATAGGCGCTGACACAGCCTGGCTGATGGACGCGCAGGTCGAGACCTTCACGATATCAGGCGGGCCGCTAACCGCCGGAGGTTTCGGCGACCCCATTTACTGCGGCAACCTGTTCCTGGGCCTGGAATACATAGCCGGGTATAATAATTATTCGGGAAGCGTTATAGTGCTGAAACACTTCCCCGGAAGAGTGATGCCGAAGGGTTTCACGCAGACCAAGAAAGCCGTGATCGGGGTTTCGGCGATAGGGGACGCGCAGAACGCCTTCATAGATTACATAGACGAGAACCGCCCGGACACTACCCCTCACTGCCATATCAGCTACTGCACCTGGTGGACGCTTCCGTTTGATTTCAGCGAATCTGAATGCCTTGACCTGATGGACGTTTTCAAGGCCAAGCTCTTTGACCCCTACGGCGCGAGTTTTGATTCCTTTCTTGTGGACGCGGGCTGGTCGGATAAATTCTCCATCTGGAAGATCAATACCGGCAAGTTCCCGCTGGGTTTTTCAAGGCTGAAAACAAAAGCTGACGCGATGAACACCAGGCTGGGCCTGTGGATGTCACCCTCCTCCTGTTATCCCTTCGCGCTGGACAATGACTGGGCTGAGGCCCAGGGATACGAAGCGTTCAGCACGGGCTGGATGAAAATGCTGTGCCTGGCAGGCCCGAAATATGGAGCTGAATTCATAAAGACAGACCTCAGCCACATAAACACCTACAATATGTCCCTGAACAAGTTCGACGGGTTCTGGCCTTTCGCTCACGACAACTCAACACACGGCCATTTTTCCGGGGATTACGGTGTGGAAGCGAACATTGACAGGTACGTGCTGAACCTGCGCGCCATACACTATTATAAGCCTGATTTCTGGACAGAGCCTACCGCTACCTGGAACAAAAGCCCCTGGTGGCTGCAGTATTCCGATTCCATAATCGGCAACCATGTGGACGACTACCCGTACGGGATAGTGCCCGCCCTTAATTATAAGGATGCCTATACGACGCGCAGATGCGCGGGGTACAGGGATGGGTGCAAAATGTGGCCGTCGCTGTCGCCTTCAGGCCAGGAAGTGCTGGGAGTGGATGTCCAGACCTCTGAGCCATGGCAGAACGACGCGGTTACGGTTGTGTGCCGCGGCTCGCTCCTGAACTCCCTTTACGTGAACAACAATTACCTGGACTCGCCCGGGTGGGGGTTCCTTGCCCAGCTTATGAAATGGCAGAGGCAGAACCAGGACATCCTTTTCAAGACAAGGCTGATACTCGGTGACCCTGAGGACAGGTGGATTTACGGATATTCCCATTTTGCAGGCGGGCGGGGGATCATTTTCGTGCGCAACCCGTTCGTTGAGGAAAAAAATATCAGTATATCGTTCAATTCTTCCATAGGGTTCAGGCAGATGACAGGGAACCATTTTATCAAAATAACCTACCTGTACAGGTATATTTACAACAATATGTTCCTTTACGGGGATAGCATTGTTTTCAGGATAGGGGCTTACGAAGCGCTTGTTTTTGAGGTTTTCCCTGAGACCGAGCTTGTCCGTCCGGTGATCATGGGATGCCGGTATGACACAGCGACCGCCGCAACGTATAACCTTTACTCTGAGCCGGGATGCACCAGGGCGGTCAAGGTCATAGACCCCATAACGCCGGCGAATAACCAGGACACGCTGGTTTATTTCCCGGGCAATTCAGCCACGATAACCGTTACCAGCTATTCTGACTCGAGGGCGAACGGCTTTTCAGGCATAGCCCAGATCAATGTCCCGACAACTTATTCAAAGCCCGAATTCATAATACTATGCTCTTCCTCCGTGGCATTTAACACCCCGGCCTGCGCAATAAACGTCAATGGGGTGCCGCGCGCCATCAGCGTCCTCAATTCAGACACAGGCTGGGCTTCCACAGGCGAATCCTCCCGCCTGGAACACTGGTACTGGTTCATCACCCGCGTCAATACCGGCACGAATAACGTGACTTTCACCGTCAGCGCGGCTCCCTGCGATTACAGCGCGTGGGTGCACGGGACAAGGAAGCTCGCAAAGGTCCAGCTGAATACCCCTGTGGGAAACGGGTCAGGAAGGATAGACCTGAACATTGTTGACGCTCCTGACAGCAAGGTGGAGACAGTGATGCTTATCCCTGTCCAAACCCGCTCCGAAACCCTTTCCTATTTTACCGTTTCAACGTCCCTTGTGCCTGCTGACGGGTTGAATAACTGCACCGTGGCCATATATGTGAAAGGGGGATACGGCGTACCCATTGAGGGGGCACAGGTGACGATCGTGACCTCGCGCGGTTCCCTTTATGACACCGTGGTGCAGCCGGGGCTGACAGACGCGTACGGGCAATGCGAAGGGCTGATACGCTCTCCTTACACCGGGGACGATTCAGTGGTAGTGATATGCCTTGGCGCGACGATTACGCTTAACATAGCGCCCAATTTTTCCTATGAGGACGGCAGCGGGTACAACGCGGCTGACTGGGCCGAAGGCACGAACCACAACCGTTACGCTGACAGGCTTCACACCGGGCTTTACTCGTTAAGGTCCACTTTCGCTGAAACAGCGACCTCGAGTTATTCGGGCACCATCTTGGTAGCGCGGAACTCCGTTTACAGGTTGTCAGGATGGATATACAACTCGCTCACCCAGGGCCAGGCTTACTATGACCTGGGGGATGCAGCCGGAGAGCCCAACCTCGTGTCGACGAATGGCGCCAACAGGTGGGAATACCTGGAAGGCAGCTGGCCAAGCGCCGCTTACACTTCAGTGCAGGTGCGCTGTGTCACTGACGGGAGCCCAAGGGGGACCGCCTGGTTCGACGACGTAAAACTGCAGAGGGTACCCGCCATAAGCTTCGTGCGCCCGGCGCTGAGGATCATGACGCCTCCGTTCGCGGTCACGCAGGGCAATCCCTCGCCAGGGGTGATAATAGAGATGCAGGACGAGTTCGGCGTGAAAGACGCTACTTTCAACGGCACGGCCGCGCTTTTTTCTTCCTTAAACTCCGGGGTTTTTTCGGTTGACAGGATAAACTGGATAAACACAACCGTCATCACGATGTCCGCAGGCGGCGCGGTCTTTTACTACAGGAACCCGAATACCGGCGTTTTCGTGATAACCGCGTATCGCACATCGCTTATCGCGGACACACAGACAGAAATAATAGCTGCGCAGGGAGTGAATGAGACCGCTTCATATATTACCTTTATCCCTTACCGGGTCGCGGCGAACGGTTTTGCCAGGTGCACAGCTGTTGTTACAATCAATGATACCTATGGATTCCCTATCACCAATAAATTGGTGACGCTACAAACCACCAGGGGAAATTCTGACACGATAAGGGACAGCGTTGGGAGCACCGCAGGCAACACGCAGACAACGGATATCCGGGGCAAATGCACTTTCACGATAACCTCTGCGTTCGCAGGGTATGACACGATCTTCGCGGTCTGCTCCGGGAGGACGATAACGCGCGGCGTGAATAAATACGGCGCGGCCGGGATATGGAATTTTGACACGGATACTCTGGATGTTTCGGGAAACGGGAACATATGCGCGCTTTACGGGCCTGCCTGGGCATCAGCCCCTGATAATGCTTCATCAGGTTCAGCTTTGAAATTCAACGGGACAGGCGATTACGCGGAAGTTTCGTATTCCCAGAGCCTGAATAATACAACAGCGGTTACCATCGAACTGTGGGCGAAAAGCAACACGCCCAACTGGAACTCGTACGGGATGCTTGTCAGTAAAAGGGACGCGTACATACTGCATCCGTGGCAGGGGACAAAAGACCTTTATTTTTATGTCTGCGTTTACGGTTCGGAGTGGGTGGCGGCGCAATATAGTTCCGCGAAAAGCCTGACCCAGTGGCACCATTACGCCGGTTCCTATGACGGCAGCGCCATCAGGATATATGAAGACGGGGTTCTTATGAACACGTTTTCCATACAGGGGACCATAAATCCGGATGTCGGCGGGCCGGTCCAGATCGGCAGGGACGATAACGGCGCGAACAGGTATTTCGACGGTTACATAGACGAGGTCAGGATCTACAACCGTGCTTTGAGCGACACTGAAATAAGGATGAGCTTTGATAAAAGGGCGAACTTCTATTTTTATCCCGTGATCGCCGCCAGGCTGAAAATTACCACTCCCTCTTTCAGCATTCCGCCGAACTGTATTTCGCCCCTGATAACGGTGGAGGCGCAGGATAATACCGGAGACCTGGACATTAATTTTAACAACACGGTCACGCTGTCAACCAGCTCAGGTTCCGGCACCTTCTCTGTTTCCAACACGAACTGGGTGAACACCACTGTGATCACCCTCAAGAACGGCCTCGGTTCCTTTTATTACCGTGATAACAGCGTAGGCAGCCCTGTCTTAACCGTTACACGTTACACGTTACTCGCTGACACCCAGACCGAGAACATTCAGATGTCCGACTGGGTATGGATAAATAACGTCTCGATCGAAAGCGGCGCGATCCACACGTCAGCCAGCGGCTCCTGGAACAGGGACGGGTTCCGCACAAAACGGGACTACTTAGTTCCCAGGGACGGGCTTGAAGTCGAATACTGTTTTAAGGCGATAAAGGCAGGTGCGGACAGCCAGATGTTCGAGTCCAGGATCGGCGGAGCGGAATATCACCGTTTCCTTTTCGTGGTCATTAACAGCCAGTATGCCCAGGTATATACGAAGGACGTGGGAGACCCGAACTGGGTCCTGCGCGCGACAAGCCCGGGCACAATAACGCTTGGCACCTGGTATTACGTGAAGGCAACAATAAAACGCGCGGGTTTCAAGGTCCTTGTTAAGAACAGGGATACAGGAGATACTTTCTGGAACCCATCAGAATACCCGATTGAGCCGACAAGCGGGATCGGATTTTTACTGGGTGATGCTGAGCCGAACCGCGGGGATGCTGAGACCTGGTGGGATGACGTGAGGGTCTGGTCTTTCCAGAGGGAGTTCGGCCCGAATGAAGATGACGCGGGCGTATGGAGCTTAACAGGCAGCGCGTCCATAAGCGGGGGCCAGTTCCACACTTACGCCAGCGGCTCCTGGAACCACGACGGGGTCCAGACCAAGTCAGATTATTTTGTCCCGCCGAACGGCATAAGGCTGCGGTACAGCTTCAAGCCGGTAACGATCGGCCAGGACAGCCAGATGCTCGAGTCGCGCCTGGCAGGGGCGCGCACCTGGGACTTTGCTTTCATACTGAATTCCGGCCCCTGTTCTCTGTGGACCGAGCAGAGCGGGGCATGGGCGCAGAGGGTATCAGGGCCTGCGCTATCAGCAGGGACCTGGTACGATGTGGACGCGCTGATAAACACCGGAAGTTTTCAGATGCTTGTTTACGATTCCTCCACAGGAGCGCTGGTGTGGGACAGCGGCTATGTCTGGAAGGACACGACCACACTTACCGGATTTCTGCTCGGGGATTGCGAGCCTTCAGCAGGAGCAGGCCAGACAGACTGGGATAATATCAGGATCCTGTCCACCGGCTACGTTATACCCGAGCCTAAGGAAGCAAGGTACTGCCCGTTCGAGGGAAGAGGATTCATTATAGACGCGAACACGAAAATAGTGCTCAGTTCCTCAGCTTCAGCGGACGACATTCTCGCCGCGGATCTTTTAAGGGACGATATCCAGTCCTATTTCGGCGTTACTGTGCCCGTCACTTCGGGTTTTGACACAGGCGCGCTTGCCAACTCTATACTTGCCGGCATCCCTTCCCAGGATGGGCTATTCGACCAGATATGCAAGCAGAAAGGCATTGAAGCTGACCCGGGTATAGGAGATGAAGGTTACATCCTTGAAATAGTTGAAGACGCGAATTTCGTTATAATTTCCGCAAGGCATTCCACAGGGCTTTTCTACGGCCTGGTAACATTGCGGCAGCTTCTTGACAAGAGCGGGCAGAACAAGACGGTTACAGCCGCCAAGATAAGGGATTTTCCCATAGTCAGGTACAGGGGCATGTCCGAGGACATATCCCGCGGGCAAAGGCCCACGGTGGATTACCTGAAGCAGATGATGGACATTTTCAGTTATTACAAGATGAACTGTTTCGAGCCGTATATAGAGGTGACGTTCTATTTCGCGAACCATCCGGATATCGGGGTAGGCTGGGGGCCGCTCACCGCGGCAGAGGTCCAGGATATCTCGTACTACGCCAAACAGCGGCATGTTGAATTTTACCCGCTGTTCGAATCGCTGGGCCACCAGGCGAACCTGCTGTCCCTGCCCGCGTATAACCAGTACGCGGAAGTGCCGGCGTCGCCCTGGTCATTCGCCATAGCCAACGCCGGCTCATACACTTTGCTGGATAGCCTTTTCGGCGAGCTTTGCCCGGCTTTCAACCAGTCTTTGTTCTTTTTCATAGGATGCGACGAGGCCTACGACATGGGCGCGGGCCAGTCCAAGGAACTGGCTGACCAGATAGGCAAGGACGGCATATTCATACAGCACGTCAATAGATTATACGATACCCTAAAAGGCGTTTACAATGAAACAGTGATCCTGTGTATGGACGCGATAATCGCGCACCCCCAGATCCTGACCGACTCCCCGACCCTGCCCCTGGACACGATAATAATGAACTGGGAATATAACTGTTCGGATTCGCTTGAGGACCGCACATCGTACCCCAACGTGGACCTTATAGCCAACTCGGGTCGAAGGCAGTGGATGATGCCCGGCATAAGCGCGTGGCTGCGCATATTCCCCAATTTCAGGCGCGGCAACAAGAACATCAAGTCCCTCACGAAGTACGGCATGACGAAACAGAATGTGGACGGGATGATAAACACGGACTGGCTGGACGAGAGGGACCATATGCACGGCGTCGGTTACTACGGGAGGATCTTCGGCGCTGAGTGCGCCTGGTCCCTGGATGACATTGCGAAGACATACAATGAGAGCGAGAACTATTTCGGCCGCAGGTTCTCGTACCAGTTCTTCGGCTCCATATCGGACGACCTATCTAATGCGATACGGCAGATGAGCGAGACCGATTACGTGATACATGACCTTTCCACCTATGGCCAGGCAGGGCAGAATGCTTCCTGGAACTGGTGGCTGTTCTGGGACGACCCTTTCTGGGGGAACTACAGCAGGGACATACCAAGCCCCGCAAGCAAGGCGAGCGCGATGCTGGCCCTGGCTGATCCGGCTTTGGCAACCTTCAACAGTTACCGCCCTTCAACCCGTTTCAACCAGGACAGCCTTGACACCATTATCAACGCGTCAGACAGGGTGCGGTACCTGGCAGAGCGGATCCAGGACGCGGAACAGATAAGATCGGTTTACGCGACCGCGTGCGACTACGCGGACGATACTTCTTTCGCGGACGGCGTTTTTAATTCGATCAATACCATTATTACCAACGACCTGAAAGCCCCGGTCCCGGGGATGAAATCAGCTTTTGAAAACCTGTGGCTGTCCGAAAACATCTATCCGTTCCTGGATTCCAGGCAGGTATTATACGACTGGCTGAGCGGAAGGTATGACCACACCCTGCTGCGCCTGAAACATAATAAGGAAAGGTACCTTCAGAAAGGGCTTCTTGACTCGGAGTTCTTTAACCTTCCGGAAACAAGGGACGCCCAGTTTTTAAATAATACGATACCCGACACTATGCACGCGGGCTGCCAGTATTTTGCACAGGTCACGGTTTTGAACAACGGGAATCTTGAATGGACGGACACGGAGGCGTATAAGCTGGGCGCGGTCGGGGATGCTGACCCGTTCACATTCAACAGGCAGTTCCTTTCAAAGGACGATATAATATGGAGGAATGAGACCAAGGCATTTACAGTAAAGATGACAGCTCCTGAAACGCCGGGCGTATACCTGACTGACTGGAGGATGCTCGAAGAAGGCGTTGCGTGGTTCGGTGGCGCGTTTGCAAAGAACGTGACCGTTCTGGACACCCAGGGGCCAAATTACTTCTGTTCATATATTAAGGTAAATACTCCGGTGCTTGCTGCGAACGGGGCTTCGACAACAACTGTCATGGCAGAGATCAGGAGCAATACCGGCTTTCCTGTTTCCGGCGAGACCCTGAGCCTGGTCCTGGAAAATCCCATCCTGAGAACGGTAAACCCGGGATCCGCTGTGAGCGACGCCAACGGCCAGGCAACCTTCACGATCTCCTCGTATTACGCCGGGAATGAAATGATAAGCGCTGTTTACAACGGGGTATACGCCATCCTGGAGAACATCGTCGCGAACCCATCCTTCGAAACCGGGACAGGCAACGACGCTTCAGGCTGGGCCGAAGGCTTGAACCATATACGTTCTTCCGACAGGTCCTACTCCGGTAATTATTCTTTGAGATCAACCTTTATTGGTTCGGACACGTCTACGCGGATCTCTGTCGCCAAAATAATCCCCGGCTCTTCCTACAAGCTCTCCGGCAGGATCTTTAATTCATTTTCATCCTCCGGGCAGGCGTATTTTGACATGAATGACCGCCCCTCGCCAGGCTCGGACTGCGCGCTGTATTCGACGCAGGGGAAAAGTGCCTGGGAGCTTCTGCAGGGAACATGGTACAGCGGGAGCGAAACCACGGCGATTTTGCGCTGCGTCACGGATGGCAGCCCTGACGGGACAGCCTGGTTTGACGCGGTCCGGCTTGAACGGATACCTACAATGAGCTTCATTTCTACGAGACTGAAAATAACCTCGTTTGCGCAGGCGATCCCGGCGAATACCGCCTCCCTGCCGGTTTCGGTGGAGGCAAGGGGAAATTCAGGTGGCATAGACGTGATTTTCAATGAGAGTATTACGCTTTTATCCTCTTCAGCAACAGGAAGGTTCTCAATAAACGGCGTTTCATGGCAGGACACGACGAATATTTATCTTTCTTCAGGCCAGGGAACTTTCTATTACAAAGACAGCAACCCTGGCAGCCCCGTGATAACCGCTTATCGTTTGTCGCTTATCGCGGACACGCAGACAATAACGATAACCGGGAACCCTTCATATTTTGTCCTGAGCCCGCCTGTAGTTTCCGCTGGCGGGACTTCAAAATGCACGGTTACGGTCAGCGTGAAAAGCGACACCGGCGGAATACTTACAGGCAGGACAGTCACTCTTTATTCAAGCCGCGGCAATTCTGATCCTGTCCAGCCGGCAAGCCAGCTGACTGATGTGAACGGGCAGGCAACCTTCACGGTTTCCTCAATATACGCGGGGGACGCGGCAATAAAGGCCGCCTGCGATTCAGCCACAATTTCAAACACGCTGCTTGATTATTTCAGCAGTTCTTTGAACTGGGCAGCGAAGAGCGGGACCTGGCTGATCGAGTCGAATGAATACAGCGGCGACGCAGGCGCGGACGGCGTAGCAGAGACGCCGTTTGCGTTCCCGGGCGGAACTGTTTATATCCGGCTAAAAATGATGAACGGTTACGGCGGCATCACGTCTTCCCATATGATCTTCTACAAAGACCCGAATAATTTCTTTGAGTGGGCTATATATAATAGTGATTCCACGTGGATCCCGGACCAGTATATGATCAAGCAGGTCGCAGGCGGAATTCCTTATGTGTCTATCCAGCCTGCCGGGGAAGAGATCCTGTATGATAAGTGGTATGAGGTCAGGATAGAGGTTACGCAGGAAAAAGTCAGGTGGTGGCTGAACAACAGGTTTATAGCGGAATGGGCGCGTCCTGTCGGAGGCTCCGCGGCCGTGTATTCAAAACTGCAGCTGGAAGCAGGTTCTTCGCACACACATTATGATGACCTGAAAATAGGCGCGGTAAATTTCAGCCCGGCCGGCACAAGGCTGAAGATCACAACACCTCCGTTTTCCGTGAATCAGTTCAAGCCTTCGTCCCAGGTCACAGTGGAGGCGCAGGACAGCGGCGGGAACAAGGACCTGCTTTTCAACAACACCGCGGTACTATATTCCTCTTCAGTGAACGGGAAATTCTCTCTGAACGATGATCCCTGGTCTGACACGACCGTCATCCGGTTCAGCTCAGGCGCGGGAGTTTTCTTCTACAAGGACCTGACGGTCGGCAGCCCTGTTTTAACCGTTACACGTTACACGTTACTCGCTGACACTCAAACAGAAACCATCACGGCCGCGGTCGCAAGCAGCACCCTTTCTTACCTTGTCCTCAATCCTCCGGTGGTTTCAACAGGGGCAAAGTGCACTGTCACGGTAAGCGTGAAGAGCGATGTCAGCGCCGCGCTGTCAGGGAAGAACGTGTCGCTTTACACGAACAGGGGAAATACAGACACTATCCAGGCAGTCCAGCAGATCACGGACTCCAACGGGCAGGCGACATTCACTATCTCTTCGGTTTCCGCGGGGGACGCGGCTGTAAAGGCGGTCTGCGACACAAAGACCATCGGCGACACCCTTATTGCGAATTTTACCGGAGGCGCCTCAGGCTGGGCCGCGCTGGCAGGGACCTGGCAGGTGGAAAACAATGAATACAGCGGGGACATGGATGGCACTGGTATCTCGGAGACCTTGCTGGAATTCTCAGGCGGGACGCTCTATGTCCGGTTAAAGATGGCGAACGGGTACGGCGGAGCCACCGCGGCGCACCTGATCTTTTACAGCAGCGCCAGCAACTTCCTCGAATGGTCAGTGCGCAACAACGACTCCACCTTCGGCCCGAACTATTTTGAGATCAGGCAGAAAACAGGAGGGACGGTATATTCCGTTACCCAGCAGCTGGGCGAGGCAATAACCTACAACAAATGGTATGAGGTCAGGATAGATGTCACCCAGTCAAAAGTAAGATGGTGGCTGAACAATAGTTTTATCGCGGAGTGGGCAAGGCCCGCGGGCAGCCCCGCGGTGTATTCAAAGTTCCGCCTGAAGACGGAAGATTCTCACGTCCATTTTGACGACATAAAGATAGACGCGGTCAATTTCAGCGCGAGCGCCGCGAAATTAAAAATAACGACCCCTCCGTTCTCTTCCAGCCAGTACGCCCCTTCGCCTTCGATCGCGGTTGAGGCGCAGGATAATACCGGGAATAAGGTATTACTTTTCAATAACACGGTCACGCTCCTGTCTTCCTCAGCCCAGGGGAAATTTTCGGTCAATATCAGCCCCTGGTCTGATACCACCAACATTTACCTGAGCTCAGGCGCCGGGATCTTTTACTACAGGGACGGCAACATAAGCAATCCCAGACTGACCGCTTATCGCTTATCGCTTATCGCAGATACACAAACCGAGACCATAACCGCGGCTGTGGCAGGGGAAACTGCTTCATACATTACGTTCTATCCATACCTGGTCCCGGCGGATAATTCGTCCAGGTGCACGGTGGTGGTTACCGTGAATGAGAATTATTTCGGGATACCGCTATCCGGCAAATTAGTGACGCTTCAGACCACAAGGGGCAATTCGGACACTATCAGGGACAGCGTTAACGGGACTGTCAACCCCCAGACAACCAGCGCAAGCGGGCAATGCACTTTCACGGTCTTTTCCTCCTACGTAGGGCTGGATACCATTACCGCGTTCTGCGGGGGGAAAACAATAGGGCGGGGCACGGACAAATACGGGGCTGTGGGCATCTGGCACCTTGACTCCAATGCCAGCGACCTTTCAGGCAACGGCAATAACGGCAGCCTTGTCGGCAGCCCCGCGTGGGTTTCCTTTCCGGACGCCGCTTTCGGCTCAGCCATGCAGCTGAGCGGGACCGGCGATTACGCTGACTGCGGCAACGGTTCAAGCCTGCGGATCCCGGGCGCGCTCACCATAGAGGTGTGGGCGAACCTTGTTCCTGATCCCGCCTGGTCCAAGGGATGGATGATGGTCGCGGGTAAAAGGTACCCGTATGATGACGCTCCCTGGGCTTTACGGCAAGGCGGCAGCGCGGTCTACGTCGTGATAAACCCGAAGGGCGGTTCCAATTATCTCACAATGCAGGTGGAAGGCGTGGCTGACAGGGCATGGCATCATATCGTGGCAACCTATGACGGGAATTACGGCAGGACCTACATAGACAACACTCTGAGAGCCACAAGCGTCCAGGCATCTTTTGTAATTGACACCGCGCCCGCGGAGCACTTTTTCATAGGCGGCTGGCAGATGCAGGGAACGCTTGATGAAGTAAGGCTTTATAACCGCGCGCTGAGCGCGGACGAGATCAGCGCGAGCTATACCGGCAGGGCGAATATATATTTTACCGCGAACAGGCTGAAAATAACCACTCCGGCGCGCACTACTACGGTGAACAATCCTACTCCTGAAATAACCATCCAGGCGCAGGACGGCGTGGGTAACAAGGACGTGACAAACAACAACACCTTCGGTCTCCAGAACTCAGGGACCGGGTATTTCTCCGTGGACAGGTTTAACTGGGTGAACACGACCTCCGTGACTTTGCAAAGCGGAGAGGTTACGGTTTATTACAAAAACCCGAATACAGGCAGCTACATAATAACCGCGTACCGCGCGTCGTTTACCGGGGACACGCAGATCGAAACAGTGGTCGCGCAGGGAGCGAACGCGAACGCATCATACATAACTTTCAATCCCCATCAGGTCCCTGCTGACAACGGAACGTCCGTGGCCACCGCTGTTGTTTTTATCGCGGATACTTACGGATTCCCGGTTGCCGGCAAAACGGTGACGCTTGCCGCCTCAAGAGGCAACTCAGTTACTATCCAACCAACCAACCAACCAACTGGTTCTAATGGTATGTGCACTTTTACTATCTATTCAGGGTACGCGGGCCAGGACACGGTTTGCGCGGCCTGCGGCGGGAACACAATATACGAAAACGTGATGATGGCAACAAATAATCCGTCGTTTGAGTTGGGCGCAGGGATTTCTGCTTCAGGCTGGAACATGGCAGTAAACCAGTTCAGGGACTCAGCCCGGACCCATACAGGCAGTTTTTCAATTATGTGCAAAACAGGCGGCCCCAGCGCTTCCATCACACAGGCAAGTGTTCCGGTCCAGCAGAATTCCAATTACTTATACAGCGCCTGGTTCTGGTCCCAGCACAACCCGGGCAGCTGTTACATAGACTTAGCTGACGTTACAGATGACCCCAACCTTACCTGCACTCCGGACCTGCAAACCTGGGAATACAGGTCTATTATCTGGAACTCGACAACATACACAGGCGTTGTGCAGCGTGTTGTGACAGACGGCGGTTTTTCCGGGACATGCTGGGTTGATGATATGATGCTCCGCAGAAGCCCAACACTCACGTTCACCGCAACTAAATTGGATTTCGTGTCTCCTTCTTTCAGGATCAGGGCAGGGGATACGTCCCCGCAGGTTACGGCAGCCGCGGCAGGGAATTCTGGCGGAGCGGATGAGATCTTCAATGATACGGTAAGCCTGTCCACAAATTCCAGTTCCGGTTCATTTTCAGTGTCAGATATTTCGTGGGCTAATACTACCGTGATCACGTTCTCAAGCGGAGTGGGCTCTTTTTACTACCGCGACTTTGCCGTCGGTTCTCCCGTGCTGACTGCTGACCACTGGCCACTGGCCACTGATACGCAAACCGAGACAGTTACTATCCGCTTTCTCAGGTTCGCGAATACCATACCGTTCACGATAACAAGCGTAAGCACGGCGCCTGTGTTCATAAAAGCAGGAGACGGGTTCGGAAACACCGCGGTTCTCTATAATGATACGGTTCAACTGCTGACAACATCGGCCAAAGGTTCGTTCTCAGTTTCTGGAACCACGTGGGCTAACACGTCCATAGTCTACCTGTCTTCCGGTTCCAAAACAGTGTATTACAGGGATAAGTCGGGAGGAAACCCCGTGACCACGGTTACAAGGACCGATTCCTGGACATGGACGGATACGCAGCAGGAAACGGTTACAAAGCCAACAGTCCTGACTTCAAAGGTCCAGATGAACATACGTTCCGGCGAGACAGGTTCGATGCCGATGAGGTTCTGGCAGTCTGACACTGTTGAATACACGATATACATTAAAAATATTGGAACTGAAACTGCCATTAACAACATTGTCGTAGATACAAGGTCCTTTGATACTTCGACTTGTAACCTTGTAAACTTTGTAAACATGGATTCTATAACTGTCTCTGAGACCTGGGCTTACACAACCGACACCGCATTTTTAACCTGGATCGCGGGTTCGCCGGCTTCAGGGGCGAGCAACGTGAAAGGCCTGCGCTGGCGCGTCGGTTCCCTCGGAATCAATGAGACAAAGGCAATACGATTCCGGGTGAGGGTTAAGTAGATAATTTGATAATTGGTTAAAACCAATCGTCTAATTATCCAGTCGTCCAATTATCCAGAACGGTTCCGCGTCCGCGTGAAATAAATCCCCCTTCTTCCCCCTTTATCAAAGGGGGATTTATCCTTCGAAGCCTTGGCGTAGTAGGATTGAGGGGGATTTTGCCCGCTCCGATTGACATCGGAGCGAGGTCTCGCTCCGACTTTATGTCGGGGCGGATAGGGGCTCAATTTACCTGTCCGCCAATCTTGGTGGAGGGTTCCCTGTGAAAAGTCTCTTTCATGCTTTCCTCGCCCATCCTTTTAGGTGGGCGAAGTCTCGCCCGCTGAAAGACGGGCGGAGTGCTTTCGTGCCGTAGCCCGCCACGATTATTGGCGGGCGAAGGTCCCTGCGTTTAGTCCCGATTCTATATCGGGACTGCAAGGGGGAAATCTTTTTCTTGAGCTATTAAGCGCCTTTTTTTGGTAGAGGAGGTTTAAAAAATGAAGCAAGACGTGAAAAAGATAGTAAAAAAGGGTTACGGCAGGATAGCGAAGCAGAAAAGCAGCTGCGGCTGCTGCGGAGGCGGGACCGCGGAAAAGATAAGCAAGACCGTAGGGTATTCTGACAAGGAAATGGGCTCTGTGCCTGAAGGCGCCAACCTCGGGCTTGGTTGCGGCAACCCGGTCGCGCTTGCGTCCCTGAAACAAGGGGAAACCGTCCTGGACCTTGGGGCAGGCGCGGGTTTTGACTGTTTTCTTTCCGCGAAAAAGGTCGGGACCAAAGGCAGGGTGATCGGGATCGACATGACCCCGGAAATGGTGGCAAAAGCCAGGAAGAACGCGCAGAAAGGCGGTTACAAGAACGTCGAGTTCAGGCTCGGGGAGATCGAGAACCTGCCTGTTGAGGACGACTCCGTCGACGCCATAATTTCCAACTGCGTGATAAATCTCGCGCCTGACAAGGGAAAGGTTTTTAAAGAGGCGTTCAGGGTGCTTAAGCCGGGTGGAAGGATGATGGTCTCGGACATAGTCCTGCTTAAAAACCTGCCCAAAGCCATAATGGGTTCGGTTGCAGCTTACGTGGGCTGCATATCCGGAGCTGTGAAGAAAGAGGAATACCTGGGGATGATAAAGAAAGCGGGGTTTGGCAGGATAGAGATAAAAGACGAATCTGTTTTTCCGATCGACTGCCTTGCGAATGATCCCACTGCCCAGGCAATAATGAAGGTTATAAAGATCTCCGGGAAAGATATTTCAGCCGCCGCCCGCAACGTCCTCAGCATCAAGGTCTACGCAGTTAAAGGCAGTCATGTGTCATGAGTCATGTGTAAAATCTGCTGAATGCCGAATGCTAGATGCTGAATGTAAATAATCCGTGCAAATTCGTGTTAATTCGTGGTTGCTATAGTCAGTTGTCAGTTGTCCGCCCGTCTTCAGCGCGGGCGAGACCTCGCCCCGACAGAAAGTCGGGGTGGGTGAGTTGTCAGCAAACATAACATTTTTTAATATTCTGCATGCGAATAAAATAATCCCCCTGTTTCCCCCTTTAATAAAGGGGGATTGAGGGGGATTTCTTTTGTAATATCTTCCCCTTACACCTTACACGTGACACGTTATCCGCCCCGATCAACCTCGGGGCGAGACCTCGCCCGCCGTAGAGGCGGGCGGGCACCTTACACGTAATTCCAGGACATTCCCACCCTGTGGAACGCCACCTTCATTCCCGGCAGGTCTTGCTTCAGCTCTTCGCAGAACTTTTCAAGCCCCGGCTCCTCGCTTACAGGATGTGTTGTTTCTATCGCGCAGATATAGTTGTCTATAGCGTACCGCATAGCGTATTCGTCCATTTCCCCTGCTATCAGGACCTCCGGGTTCCACTTCAGCTGTCCTTCCCAGAAACCAAGGTTTATGCTCAATCCTATCCCGCCGTAAATAAGCCCGACCTTGCTCACCTTCCTGTTCATGTTGCCTGTCACCCTGATGGTTTTCAGCCCGGTTTTCTTCTTTACCTGGTCCGCGAGTTTTTTAAGCGGCAGAGCCGGTATATCGTATATGTTTATAAGCCGCCACGCCTGGATGGAAGGTTTTGGCAGGCCCAGGAACTCGCCGAACGTGTCTGTTATAAGTATCTCGTCAAGGGTTGAATGGCACTGGATAACGTTCAGGCTGTTCTCAAGAGCAAGGTCTTTGCGCTCGTTGTTCACCCGCCACAAAGGTATCGAAGGGTTTTTAGTATTCCAGTTGTCCCCGAACCACGGGGTCTCGTGGCACAGTATCAGGCTGCATTTTTGTTTCGCGGCTTCGGCTATCGCTTCCTTTGTCATCATCCAGGTTACCAGGATCCCGGTGACTTCCGCGTCAGGGCTTCCTATTTTAAGCCCTTCTTCCTGCCCCAGCTCGTTTATTTCCTGCCCGAACTTCTTCGCGAACTCCTTCCGCCTTTTTACAAGGTATTCCTCAAATTCTTTCACTTTCATATTTACTCCCTGATTACGGTGATTTTAACTGATGATTACAGTGATTATTTAAAGAACGATTTCAGCGATGAAATCAGCCTTAAGATTCCGTAACTCAGGGCTTAAGCCCTGATATCAAACCTTCCTCCTTAAAGATTTCCAGCTTTCAAGCCAGGTCAGGGCGTAGATTATCGGCAGTATTCGCCACCATACAAATCCCATATTGTCTTTCATCTCCTTTCCTTTTTATGGTCGCAGCAATATCCGGTATCTTGCATATCTTTTATTATTTGCTATTCTCTTAATCCTTTTCTCTATTTTTGATTCTCTGCATAATTACTATGTTCTGTCCCCAGGATATTTCTTGCACAAGCTGTGCAAGTTTTGGGCTATCTTTATATGTATTGACTCGAGAATCTGCAGTTTTCTCCTTTATTTCAGTTCCGGCAAAAAGTCTTCTTCTATCCTTATCATCTGGTCCATCATTTCCTTTGCATTATCCAGGCTGTCAACAACCGGGTCAAGCGCAAGCGCCTGGAGCAGTATCTTTTTTGACTTCTGCCTGAACGCCTCGATCACGAGTTTCTGTATGGTTATCTGCGTCCTTATCATCGCCGCGATGGGCTCAGGCAAAGGGCCGACTTTCTCCGCGTGTATACCTTTCGCGTCCACAACAGCAGGCACTTCGACTATCGCGTCCTCAGGCAGGTTGGATATCGCGGGTCCCTCGTTGGGAATTGTCATTGCCAGTTCCCTCTTTTTTCTGTCAAGCTCAATACTCGCTATCACCGAGGTCGCTATTTCCCCTGAGTGGCGCAGCATCTCGTCCGGCACCGGCTTTTTCCCATCCGCCATCAGGTTGAGGTCCTCGTACGTCTGCGCGAATACGCCGTAGTTGTGCTTTTCCTCCCTTGACGCGTGCACCTTGTCCTGGTGGGTGAACCAGTCAGGGCCTGTGAGGTCATACCCGAACGCCACGTATTCGGCTATGTGGTCCGGGGAGGGGAAGGGAAGCAGGCCGAACACGTCGTACATTCTTTTCACAAGCGGCGCAAGCCCGCAGTCTGACGCGGACAGCTTTTCGTTCATCTCCGGGAGCAGATCTTTCCCGGTTTTTACGTCCTTAGCCTTCAGCACCCAGTGGAAATGGTTTATGCCTGCCACGGTTATGTCGACTTCCTCGTCCTTTCTGCCCAGTATCCTCGCGACCGCGTTGCGCGTGCCGAAAACCCCGTGGCACATCCCCATTACTTTTAATTTCGTAAGGTATTTTATTCCCATGACAATGCGGTTCTCCGGGTTTGAGAAGCTCATGAACCACGCGTCCGGGCAGATCTGTTCCGCGTCCTTGCATATAGGCATCAGGATATTCAGGTTGCGCAAAGTGTGGAAAGCGGCTCCGGGCCCGCCGCACTCCCCGAACGCCTGCCTGAACCCGAAGGAGTTGGGCACGAAGAAGTCCTTTTCCCACAGGTCCATCCGTCTTTTGGTGACAGCGGAAATTATGTAGTCAGCGCCTTCCAGGGCTTTTTTCCTGTCAGGCGTTGCGCTGATAGCCGCATTTGACTTCAGGCGTTCTTTCAGCAGTTTCGAAAGCCCAAGCATCCTGTCAAGGGCTTTTTCGTCAGTGTCCACAAGCGTTATAGCCGGGTCAACCTTTCTCAGGTTTTCGTCACTAAGCAGGTCGGTTATCATACCCCTGCCGAAAACAAGGCTTCCCGCCCCCATTACAACCACCTTAATATTTTTCATATAACTCCT